>JBLHKS010000177.1:0-14538 GCA_047620505.1 Verrucomicrobiales bacterium
GCCGCCATCGACCGCTCAGCGATGGCTTTTGGCGGCTGGAAGCCACCACTACAGAACCCTCGCAGGCTGTGTTCTCGAAAATGCAGCCGCAGCCTGCGCAATTCAAGATTTCACGAAACCGGCGACTCCCGAGGTTTGAGCGCCCCGTCGCGCCGTTCCGCTCAGTTTCAAACCTGAGAGCATTTTCGCATCTGCGAATCCCCAGCAACTGCTGGCTACGGGTAAATCCGGCGTTTTTCAGCCCGTTTATCAAATCCGAGAGGCAATTGGGTCTAGAAATTACACTAATAATAAAAAACACAACAAATAGAGTTGCATTCGATTCTAGAAACTATAGTATCTGCCTATAATTGCGACACACACTTCTAGAAATTCTCAAAAACTCACAAACATGAAAGCCCTCTCCACCCTCCTGATCGCCGCCTCAATCTTGAGCGCTCCAAACCTCGCCACCGCGATCGTTTCGGATCAGGCCAACGCGGAAAACGACCCCCGCAAACTTCAGGCCCACGTCGCCCGCAAAATGAACGCACAGGCCTTCCCTTACTGGATGCACGTCGGCCGCATCGATCGCTCCACTGGCGTTTACCTCGGCAACGGCTACGTCCTCACCGCCGCTCACGTCGGAGCTGGCAATTTTGACCTTTCGGACGGCACTTCCTATTCGGTCGTTCCAAATTCAGCTCGCATCCTCGAGAATCGCGACGGTTCGCAGGCCGATTTCTGCCTCTTCCGCGTAAAATTCAACGCCAAAGACTCGATCGCTAAACTTCCTCCGATCCAACTCGCCACGATCGCTCCGACAGTCGGCGCAAACGTCCTTTTGATCGGAAACGGCATGGGCGGCAGCGATTCCAAAGCGAACGGCGCTTTCCCCTGGAAAGACAATCACCAGGTCCGTTGGGGTGTGAATCAGATCGAAGAAATCTACTCCCAGCCGATGCCAACCCACGATTTCCTCAGCTACGGCTACGCTACCCGCTTCGAAAAGGGCGGCATCGAGTGCCAGGCCACTCCTGGCGATTCGGGCGGCGCTTGCTTCCGCTACAACGAAGGCGCTAGCCGCTGGGAACTCGCTGGAATCATCGTCGCTGTCGACAGCGAGCACGGCCTCGCGGAATACGGAAACCAGACTTACATCGCCGATCCGGTCCTCTTCAAAGGCGAACTCGCCGCAGCTTTCCAGACCGCTGGCCGGTCCCTCGTCGCAGCGCGCTGAGCGAGTTAATGAATTCTTCTAAAGTGAGTGAGCAAGTAAATCGAGCGCCTCTCAAAATGCCATAGTCGTAGTAGTTTGTGAGTTGTCTGAGAGACGCCCGGTGAAAACGGCGATCCAAGCGGTAAAACGCTGGATCGCCGTTTTACTTTCCAGATCGGACTCAACTTCGATTGCAATTCTCCCGCTGACCTCCTAGAAAAGTCCCCATGAACGTGGAAGATGCCGCCCAGGCCAGCGATCCGGCAAAACTCCGGCTTTCGCGCGATCGACTGTTTGAATTTCAGGGCGAAGGCAGCCCGATCGAAGGGACCCTGGCCGTCGATTACTACGAGAAAGTTGACGACCATCTTTGGAACGGCGATGCGCGGGCGGCGATCGTGGTCGAAGTCGATCCAGTGGTCGTTGCCGCCTACTCGGATGAATTGGATTGCGTTGTGATGCTGGGATTTCCGGACGTCCTTCACGAGGCTTTCAATTTCGAGCCTGGCCTCCAGCTTTTGGCCGTGAATCTTTACCGAAGCCTGAAACACGGCTTAGCTGTCGACCTCGTCCCCGGACCGCGAGATTCGAAGCTCTGGGGAAATTTTGTCCCGATTATCGGCGAGTTCTTTTCGGAAGACTGGGATCGAATCGAAAAGTGCAAATCGAAGATCAAAGACGACGAGTGGCAGCGCTGCTGGGATCTGGCTTCGGCTTACGTCGAAGCTCGGCCCGGAGTCTGGCGCGATGGTTTGCCGAGAGCCGCTCAAATCCCGGTCGCCCAAACGAGAAAGAGTTTCAAACTCGACTAACTCGAGCCCCAACCCCCACCGCCGGGCGTCTCGATCCGAACGCGGTCTCCAGCCTCGACGTCGATCGCCGCGTGACCGCCAATCGGCTCCGTCTCGCCGTTTTTCCGAATCAGCAGCTGCTGGCCAGGCGTTCCCGGACTCCCGCCTGACATTCCGTAAGGCAGCTCGACTCGGTGCTGTGTTAGGAGGCTGATTTCGAGCGGCTTCAAGAATTCGAATTCACGAACGACTCCGTTTCCGCCTGGGAATTCGCCAGCGCCGCCAGAACCCTGACGAAGCGCGAATTGTCTCAGCAAAACCGGGTAACGCTTCTCAAGAATTTCCGGGTCGGTGATCGCCGTGTTCGTCATGTGCGTGTGGAGCCCGCTCGCTCCCGCGTAGCCTGGACCAGCTCCCGCACCGCCCGCGATCGTTTCGTAGTAACCGAAAGTTTCGTCGCCAAAAATGAAGTTGTTCATCGTGCCCTGACTGCATGCCTGGATTCCGAAAAGCCGGAGCACAGCATCCACGACACGCTGGCTCGTTTCCACGTTTCCGCCAACTACAGCCGGGCAGTTTTTTGGGTCAGCTGGGAATTCCGGGTTAAGGAAGCTGGGCGGGAGGAGAATCTCGACATCGCGCAAAAGTCCTTCGTTCAACGGAAGCTCAGAGCCGGTCCAGAGCCGCAGACAGTAGAGAATTGCCGAACGCACGATCGCGGGCGTTGCGTTCAAATTTGTCGGCAGAACATCGGCGGTACCCGCGAAGTCGAGGATGAATCGCTCACCGTCCCGAAGAGCTGAGACGCGGATCGGTGAGCCGTCGTCGAGGCGTTCTCCGACAGATTCACAGGCCAGCGGTTTGGCCTGCAGCGCTTCGCGAAAACTCTGGCGAGATTGTTCGGCAAGCGAGTCCAGCTGACTCTGCAGGACTTCCGAACCGTGCTCAGCAGCGAGATCGTGGAGCGCTTCGACGCCTCGGAGATTCGACGCAGCTTGAGCCTGAAGATCGGCGAGATTGTCTCTCAGGTTTCTAGTTGGAAATGGTGGTTCTGTCAGGATGCGCTCGATCTCATCGTAACGAGCCTGACCACCTGAGAAGAGAAGCATCGGCGCGATCACGACTCCTTCTTCAGCCAGGTTGCGCGCGTTCGGCGGCATCGATCCCGGGCGAATTCCGCCTAACTCGGCGTGATGCGCTCGGTTCGCGACGTAGCCCAGCAGCTGCTGAGTTTGCGGATCGAAAACGGGCGAGATCACGGTCACGTCCGGCAGATGCGAACCGCCGAAGCCGGGATGATTCGTGATCGCCATGTCTTCTGGCTTGAGATCGAGCACGCGGACGACCTCACGAACACACAAACCTAGCGCGCCGAGATGAACAGGAATGTGGGGCGCGTTGACGACAAGCTGGCCTTCTCGATCGAGCAGCGCGCAGGAAAAATCGAGGCGCTCTTTGACGTTAGTCGAGATCGCAGAACGCTGGAGCATCGCGCCCATTTCGTTAACGATATTTTCGAAACGATTGCGAAAAAGTTCACGCACAACGCCTTCGTTCAGCACCGCGGACTCGTTTTTGTCGGTAGCGGTTTGATCGCAGACGATCGCTCCGTTCGACCGGCAAACCGCGCCCCATCCGGGTTTCAAGTAGAGCGTGCTGAACGGATCCTGGATGATCGCCGACCCGTGAATTTCCGCGCCCGGCTCCAATTTCGAGCGGTCCAGAAAAGAAGCGGAATTCGCCAGAATTTCGACGCCGGAGCCCAAAGATTCAGCCTTCGGAATTCTAGCGGATTGCGCTACGTCCGCTGCGATCACTCGAAGACTCACCACTTCGATCGCCTGGCTCGTTTCCGGTCGATAGCCGAAAACTTCCTCGTACCGATCTCGAAACGCTTCCGCCAAACCGACTAGCTCGACCAAATCCAAAGTCAGCGCCGAATCCTGACCGAGCAGCCGCAATTCCGCGATTTGACGCCTAACCCGGGTCTCCGATCCAACAGGCAGGTCCACCAGCAGCTGCTGACTCGCCTGACTGCCCAACTCGCTCAGCACCCCGCTCAATTCACCCTGACACTCCGACAATTCTCGTAAAACCTGGCGCTCTGCAAAGCGCTCGACCCGCGCCTGGTGCAAACCAAACGCACTGAGCACGCCCGCCTCCGCTGGAACGACGATGTGCTTCATCCCAAGTTTCTCCGCGATCGCGCAAGCGTGAAGCGGCCCTGCACCGCCAAAGGCCAACAGCGCGTAATCGGCTGGATCCGCGCCCTCACGAATCGAAATCGTCCGGATGCTGGCGGCCATCTGCTCGACAGCGATTTCCAAAAGACCTTCGAGAAATCGCGTCTCATCTTCGTCGTCTGCCAACTCGCGCAGCCGCTCCCGTGCTGCTTTGAGATTCTCTTCGCCTAACGGAATTCCAAAATTGTCTGGATCGATCCGGCCCAGAAGCAAGTTCACATCGGTGATCGTCAGCGGCCCTCCCCGGCCGTAGCACGCCGGCCCCGGGTCTGCGCCCGCGCTCTCCGGACCGACCCGCAAGCCGGCTTCCGTGCGTCGGCAAATCGAGCCACCGCCAGCTGCGACCGTTTCAATTCGAAGCGAAGGCGAAAGCAGCGTTGCCGCTCCTGCCCGTTGCTGAAACTGGTAAGCGAAATCGCGATCGAACCTCGCCACGTCCGTGCTCGTCCCGCCCATGTCGAAGGTGATCAGCTGATCGAAACCACAGGCGCGCCCGGCAGCTGCGGCGCCGACAACTCCGCCCGCCGGTCCGGAAAACAGGCTGTCTTTTGGATGAAACGCGGATCGGCCCTCCAACCCGCCAGCGCTCGTCATCACGAGCACGTTCGCACCCGCCGCGCTCTGAACGCGATCCAGAAACGTGCTCATCACCGGAGTCAGGTACGCGTCGACGACTGCCGTTTCGGCACGAGGCAGAAGCTTGATCAACGGCGCGAGCTCGCTCGACAGACTGATGTTTTCGAACCCCGCTTCGCGCAACGCCACCAGCAGCTGCTGCTCGTGCTCGGGATTCGCGTAGCTGTGCATCAGCGCGACGGCCGCGACTTTTACGCCGAGTTTGCTGAGATTTTCGGGAATCACAATCGGCTTGAGCACCCTCCCCTCGGCATCCAGACGCTCGTCGATTTCGACGACGAGATCGTAGAGCGGATCCGGTTTACGATGGTTCAGCGCAAACAGATCTGGCCGCCGCTGATCACAAATTGTTAACAAATCACCAAAGCCGCGAGTCACAAAAAAGGCCAGAGGTGCACCCTTGCCTTCCAACAAAGCGTTTGTCCCGCGCGTCGTCGCGAGGCGCAAACGGAGCTCTGGAAACGCGTTCGCCAAACTCGTTCCCGTAAGCAGGCGAGCGCCGACAACGGGTGCCTCTTCGCCTGTGAACAAATCGATCGAATCCAGTTTCGTCTGGTCGGAATCCAGCTCTAACAAGGCTCCTTTTGAGGCTGAGACCTTGCCGGTCTCCAAAGAATAGCCGGTGAAAAACCCATCTGGCGTTCTCCAGTTTTCCGGAATTTCTACACGCACGCAGCGTGACGAAATCCACTCGACCACTCGCACTCGCAGCTTTCCAGACGACAGCACTTTGACGAGGATCGGCGTTTCCAATCCCGGGGCCAACGCCCAGCAATCAGTGAACGTTCCTCCAGTATCAATACAGATTTGCCAAGGCTCCAAATTGCTCACAGCCGCCTTTTCAAACTCTCGAGAAAATGGAATCGCCCGTGGTTCCCGTACTGTCGGCGAATGAATTTTTTTCAATCCCCATCGAACGCAGCAAACTCAGATAGACGTTCGACATCCGCGTGTCGCCGCTTTTCCAAAAACCGCCGTGCTTGAGATTCATGTTAGCACCTCCCGCAATCATCGTAGGCAGGTTCTTCGAATAGTGTGTCGTGCTCGCTCCGCTTCCGTAAAGGACGATCGAGTTGTCGAGCACTGAGCCGTTCACATCCTTGAATTCCTGTAGCTGCCCGAAGAAATAAGCCAGCTGCTCACTCAGAAAGCGGTCGTACTTCGCGAATTCCAGCTGACCGGCTTTGTCACCCGCATGCGAGAGCTGGTGATGCGTTTTATTGAGGCCAAGCTTCAACGGAAACGTGTCGCTGACGCCCATGCCGTCCTCGCGATTCAGCATGAAGGCGACGCTTCGCGTGATGTCGGCGTCAAACGCTAGCGCGATCAGGTCGAACATGTTTCGGTAGTAGCCGGCGGGGCTTTCGCCTTCCGAGGTAACGTCCAAGTCCAGATGCGAATGATCCTGCTTTTTCAGTGGAACGTCGATCCATTTTTCTGACGCGATCAGCCGCGACTCGACTTCGTTTAACGACGTCAGGTACTGATCAAGCTTCTCGCGATCCGAATTGCCGAGCTGCTTGTTGAGAGAACGCGCGTTTTCCAGAACGGCATCGACTAACTTGATTCGTCGCTTCAAACTTGCGCGCTTCGATTCGAGCGAGTTCCGGTCGGCGCGAAAGAGCCGATCGAAGACTCGGCGCGGGCTGTTTTCGGCCGGAATCGGCTTGCCTTCGAGGCTGTAGGAAATCGTCCCGGTTCGCGAAGAAAAACCCGTCCCGGCGTCAATCGAAAGCACGAGGGACGGCTGGCGACAATGCTGTTTTGTGTGAAGCGCGACGACCTGATCAAGCGAAACCGTGTTGTAGCTTCCGGGTTTGGAAGCGTGAAGCGGCGCGCCCGTCAGCCACATGTCGGAGCACGTGTGCGGGTCGGCTTTCGGGCCACTCGGATGGTAGAGCCCACCTAGAAAACTCAGCTGCTCGCGGAACGGACTCAGCGGCTCGGTCGATTTGCCGAAGACGAATTTCCCATCGTCCTCAGCACGCGGAAACCAACTCCACTCATCGATTCCATGCGCCTCACGCGGGAGAGACATTCCGTTAGCCGTGTAGAGCGCGCAGAACCGACGCGGGATCTCTTCGGCGACTTCTGCACCCATCGCTTCGAGCACAGGCAAAGCGAGTGCAGTTCCGCCCGCTCCCCGGAGGAAGGCGCGACGATCAAGTCTTGCGGGTTTCGGCATTCGCGATTTTAAACCAGCAGCTGCTGGTTGCGAACTCACTTTTTCAGGAAGATTTCGCTCTGGACAACCCATCGAACGAGGTCCGCCATTCGATAGTCGTCGATGCTCAGCTCGGAACTTTCTTCACGCAGAACCGCTAACTCGCGATAGGTCAGCTCTCGTCCAGCGGCGTAGGTCGCGAGGTGTTTCGTGAAGCTGAAAGCCACTTGATCGATACGTTCACCAGAAAGATAAGCTTTGAGATCGCCGATCCCGCCGATCTCGGTTTTATCTGGAAGAGTTGAGCTGGCGGCGATGTTGTCCGCCTTTAGAAATCGGCCACCGGCGTCAAATTGTTCGAACGGCAGGCCCCAAGGATCGATCCCTTCGTGGCACTTGGCGCAGCCTTCCTGATTGCGATGGCGCTCGAGTTTTTCGCGCAATGTCAGGGTATGATCTTCCTCGTCGAGCGCGGGAACATTCGGCGGCGGGTCTGCGGGAGGTTCGGCGATGATTTTTCGCGCCAGCCAGGCTCCGCGTTTTACCGGATTGGACTCGCGGCCGTTCGAGAGACCGGCGAGAATTCCCGCTTGGCTTAGCAGTCCACCCAGATTTTCGTCGTCGTGGCGAATCGACGCAAAAGCGAATCCAGATTCGCTGCGTTCAGCCAGATCGTAGTAGGCGGCGACGGTTTCGTTGGCGACGATGAAATCGGATTGAATCAGGTTTCTCAACGGCAGGTTCTCGCGAATCAGATGTTCCAGAAATCGAACCGGCTCCTCGCGAAGTTGCGTTTTCGTGTCGCGTGTCAGACGAGGGAACTTCTTTCGATCGAACTCAACGATTTCGAACTTTTCGAGGCTAAGCCACTGCGCAGCGAACTCCTCGATGAACTGAGAAAATCGCGGGTCAGCGATCAAGCGGTCGATCTGAGAATCGAGCGAAGCGCGCAATTCGTTCTTCGCGGCGAGAGCCAGCAGCTGCTGGTCCGCTGGTGCGTTCCAGAGAAAATAAGCCAGTTTCGAGGCAAGCTCAAAGTCGTTGAGATCCTCGGCATGCGGACCGTCGCTCGATTCGATCAGGAACAGAAATTGTGGTGATGTCAGGATGACCAGGAGAGCGTCTTCGATACTCTTTTCGAAGTTCAAGCTGGAAGCGAACGAGTCCTCGTAAACGGAATGGAATGAGGTCAGTTCGGCTGGGGTAACCGGACGTCGAAATGCGCGCGTCGCGAAATTCCTGATGATCTCGCGCGGGTCGCCGCTGACGAAAATATTGCGATGAGTTTTGGGCGGCCAGGTCTCGTAGAACGGTCCTTCGAATTCAACAGAACGGATTCGTAGGCGCGGCATTTCGCGGCCGTCGGTGAATTCGCTGCGCACGCCGATTTCGCGCAGACCCGAAATGTAGTTCACGTTGTTTTTCTCGACATCCGGGCTCGGAAAATCGGCGATTGCGCCTTCGAAAACGAAGTCTGTCAATTCGGTTTGGCTAACGGGCCGCGGATTACCGATTCGATTGAGCGTGCTTCCGCAGTCGCGCCGCAAACCGAGATGAACGCCGAGCTGCGGGGAACGTTTTTCGAACCGCTCGAAGGCTTCCGTGTTTTTCATCGGCGCAAAGACGATGCGACCACTTTTCGTTTGTCCTGCGTAGTCAGCCAAGACTTCAAGCGGTCCTGCGGGCAGTCGAACGGCGACAAATGGCGCTCGGTCGAGGATTCCGGAAAACTGGCGATCTCCCAGTTTCAAGGTCAATTGTGATTTGCCCGCCGGAGGTGGCTGATCGAACTCGGCACCGGGCTCGACCAGCGCCTGAATTTCGGCTGCGTCGAGCGCCCGTCGGTAGATTCGAACCTCGTCGATCTCGCCAGCGTAGACGTTCGCGCCCGGAACTCGACCGATGTGCAGATCGACATTCGGGTTGTCCAGATCCGCGTCGTTGACGGTCCCGACGGCGACTTCGTAACCGTTGTAAAAGAGGCGTGTCTGATTTTCGCCGCGCTTGACGACAGCCGCGACGTGCTGCCATTGGCCTTTGCGAATCACGCCTGGTTTCGACTGCACCGTGCCGTTTCGTTGGCCGGGATTGCTGAAGGTTTCGATTCGGAGAATTCCGTTTCCGGTTGGCATGTCAAAAACCCAGCCACGCTGTCCGTAAGGTCCGAGCGTGACGATTCCACCCTGCCGAAGCTGACTGGGCCGAATCCACGCTGCGACGCTGAATTCGCCCTGGCCTACGTTCATCGATTCTTCGCGCGGAATCACGACAACGCCTTCCGCATTCGGCTGGATCGAAGCCGCTTTGCCGAAGGGTGAATCCGCAGGCCCGTCATCGAAATTCCAGGCACCGATTTGACCTTCATCGAGTCTAGACGCATCTGCTTTCGGACGCGGCGACAATTCTGGATAGACTTCAACCTGGTAAATTCCCGCTTGATCGATGACGACCATTTCTGGCTCTGTCAGGGTCCTGACAGTGATCCCATCGCCGATCGGCTCAGCCGTTTGGTCAAGAAGCAGGCCGTCGTCGTACTTCGCAGCTCTTACAGTGATTCGGAACTTGCCTGAATCCGGCAATTCGCGGAGCGAGACTTTGAAGTTTGCCTTGGGTCCGTAGGTGCTTTCGACCTTGAAAAGTTCGGCGCTCGGGATCGCTGGCCGGAGAAGCAGGCCGTCTGGAACGAGATCGTAGGGGTTGCCTCGCGGATATCCGGCAGAGCCGCGCATGCAGGCGAAAACGACGTGATAAATGCTGTCGTACTCGCGCCAGCCGCGCACGGTCGAGTTTCCTGCGTAGCCTTCGATGAAACGCAGTTTTGTCTGCATTCGAAACGACTCGAACGCGAAAGATTTTTCCGACGTTAGCTCAGTGACTTCGAAATCCGAGTTCGGCAGGAGACGATTCAGAGCGCCGAGAATCAGTGGATCGAGCGGATTTGTGTTGATCGCTTTTCCGAGATCCATCCGGAAATTCTGGATCGTCGGCTTGGCATCCACGTCGACGATGCATCGATCCAGAGCTCGCTCCGCCACTTCGAAGTACGCCTCAAGCAGTAGGGGCGAGAGGAGCATCGTTTGCTCGTTGTTCAGGAATCCGTCTTTGGAAACGGCGTCCGGCGGCAGCAACGCGGTGAAGTCCTCCTCGAGCCCTAACAAATCGCTCAACGTGGTCTGATATTGGGCGACTGTCAGGCGGCGGATCGACCCGTTTCGTTCAGCCTCACGTGAGCGCGCTTCCACCAGCAGCTGCTGGATCCAATCCTGAAGTTCTACGCGCTCTTCGGCTGTCGGCTGAGGCTCGTCATCCGGCGGCATCACCTCGTCAGCGAGCTGTTTTTCGATCTCCTCCCAGAGCCGAAGATCCTTGTCTGCACCGAGCGCGTCGAGTCGATCGACTCGAATGCCCGACTTCATTTCGTCCGGACCGTGACAGCCGAAACAGTGCTTTTTTAGCAGCGGCTGAACCCGGCTTTCAAACGAACTTTCGGTGCCTCTCGCGGCGGATATCGCTAGAACGAGGAGCAGCGAAAGCTTCGTCAGGGCCCGCATCAGATTTTGATCGCAAAATCATCGTCTGTGCCGACTGAGTTCACAAATCCGGCGAGAAGTTGGACGGTTTGCTCGATATCGGTGTAATCGGCGACCTCGACGATCGAATGCATGTAGCGGAGCGGCAGCGAGACAAGTGCGGTCGGGATTCCGTCGCGCGTATGGTAGATTCCGTCGGCGTCAGTCCCGGTAAAACGTGAGGCGGCTTCGTGCTGAATTGGGATTTTCGCTTTCTTCGCGACGTTGAGCAGCCGATCTACGACGAGCCGGTGATTCGCTGCGCCGTGGGTCACGGTCGGCCCTCCGCCCAGCTTCACTTCGCCGTGTTTCACGTGCTTGATTGTGGGTGTGTCAGTCGCGTGGGTCACGTCGAGCACGATGCAGACATCGGGGTTGAGCCGGTGAGCGACCATCCTCGATCCGAGCCCGCCGATTTCTTCGTGGATGCAGTTTGCGGCGATCGTCGTTGCTTTGATTTTCGACTTCTGGCCGCTGAGTTCGCGCATGACCTCTGCGATGATGAAGCCGCCGATCCGATTGTCGAGCGCGCGACCGACGATCCGGTTTTTCCCGAAATCCTGAGCCGAATCAGAGTAGACCATCGGAGTTCCTACTCGGACGCCGAGCTTGGCGACCTCTTCCGCGTTCGAAGCACCGACATCGACGTGGAGTTCGTGCACAAGCGGCGGTTTCTCGTCGCGATCGCGGATGTGGATCGCCGTGTTCCCGATGATTCCGGTGACGTGTCCCTTTTCGCCGAGGATCGTGACTCGGCGACCCCGCGCGACTCCGTGATCGACCCCGCCGATTCGATCGAGGTGGAGGAAGCCTTCCTTGGTGACGTGCTTGACGATGAATCCGATCTCGTCGGCATGCGCCTCTAACATGACCACAGGCGCTTTGTTTTTCTTGCCGCCCGATCCGTCTATCGATGCCCATGCGTTGCCGTAGGCGTCATTCTCGACGCGATCCGAGTGCTTTCTGTTGTAGGCGGCCCATTTTTTCTGGCCCGGAGTTTCCCATCCTGTGGGACTCGGTGTGTCGAGGAGGTCGAAAAGGAATTTCCTTGCGGCGGTTTGCATCGAGAGTCATTCACTCACGATTCAAAATGGCGCAAATGATCTGTGCCCACGCTTAGATTAGAAAGAATGATTGATTTTTCAAACCCCATTAATCTTCTTCTTCTAGCTGGTGACAACTGCCAATTGTAGCCCGAGGTTCTTCACGTTGAGGTCTTTAGCCTCGGTTTTGGTCTGTGAACAAGCGGGGCGCCGAGTGTGTGGATCCAAGGCTGAAAAGTGAATAGCGGAACTTGCGCTCACTAACATCATTAAAAACTACACGTTGTTGTTCGCGTTGTTCGCCAGTTGTTCCAAGGCGTCGGCGTCCTCCCATCGGCGGATCCGAAGCGCGTCGCCAGCGGCAACAGCTTCGGCTTCTTTCTTGCTGGGACCGGAGCCGTATCCGAGCCGCAGATTTTCCCATTCGACGCAGGATTCGAACGTTTTGCAGTGGTCTGGGCCTTCCTGCGAGACGATTCGATATTTCGGGCTCGTTGCGGAGATTGATTGGAGGATTTCCTGAAGCTGGCCCTTCGGGTTAATTTCCATCGGCTCAGCGGCGACGACCTCGATTGCGGTCCGACAATGGCTGAGGAGAAACTGACGAGAGGCGGAGATTCCTCCGTCGAGATAAATCGCGCCGACAAGCGCCTCAAATGCATCAGCGAGTGTCGAGGACCGTTTTCTGCCGCCACTGGCCTCTTCGCCTCGGCCCATCAAAAGATACTCGCCTAACTCGAATTCGATCGCGTATTCTTCAAGCGCGCGGCGCGAGACGAGGCGGGATCGAAGCTTTGTCAGGCGGCCTTCGCTGAAAGTCGGGAACATCGAGAAGAGCTCCTCGGTCAGGATCAGCTGGATCACGGCGTCGCCTAGAAATTCGAGTCGCTGATTGTCGAAATGCGGCTTCTGCGTTTCGTAAGCGAGACTGGGGTGCGTGAGTGCTTCCGCGAGAAGAAGCGAATTTCGAAACTTGTAATTGATCCTCTGCTCTAACGAAACCATACCGGACGAAGGGGACTGACTCTAGCCTCGCCGGGGTTTGGCGCAACCAGCAGCTGTTGGTGCTCAACAAGGAGAAGAAATGGGGTGACCGACGGGGCTCGAACCCGCGACAACCAGAATCACAATCTGGGACTCTACCAACTGAGCTACGGTCACCATCTTGGTAGGAGGGCGCAGAACCTAGTTGGATTGTGAACGGATTCCAGCAAAATTTTCGTTGTCGGCCAAATGATTTTGTCAGCGTCAAATCCAGAGGTTGGGCCCACGAAAAACCCGGTGCCCAAAAAGGACCCCGGGTTTTCCGACAACTGAAAAATTGTGATCAGCCAGCAACTGCTCAGCCGAAGAATTGCTGAATTGGCGTGCCTTCGTTTGCAACGAGGAACGGGCGGCCGTTCGGAGCAAAAGTCCGCTTGTCGCGGGGCAGTCCGAGGGCTTCGGCGATCGTCGCGTTGAAATCTTCCGGTGGGCAGGGATCTTTTTCGATGCCAATGCCGCGAGCATCGGTCGTGCCGAATGCCTGACCGCCGAGGATGCCGCCACCAGCCATCATGCCGGAGAAAGCACGCGGGTAGTGATCTCGGCCGCCGCGAGCGTTGATCTTCGGCGTCCGTCCGAACTCGGTGGTGAGCACGATCAGCGTGGAGTCGAAGAGACCTTCCGCTTTGAGATCGTCGATCAGCGCGCCGATACCGGCGTCAATTTGACCGATCGACTGAGGTGCCCGGTTCCAGAGGTCCCCGTGCATGTCCCAGCCGCCGTTGGTCACTTTGACGAAACGAACACCGCTTCCGACGAGACGACGAGCAAGGAGCAGGCCCTGGCCGAAGCCGCCGTTTCCGTACGCATCGCGTTTCGCCTTCGTCTCTTTGGAGAGATCGAAAACACTGAGTTCATCGCCGCTAAGGAACTCGATCGTGTTGTCGTAGAACTCCTTGTAGGCTTTGACATCGTCAGTTTCGTACTTCTTGAGAAAAGATTCGTTGAGGCCGGCGAGAGCGTCCATCCGAGTTTCGAATCGGCCTTCTGGAACCGGAGGTTTGCTGTTTGGCAGTCCGCCGGACGCGTTGCCGATCGGCAGCGGCGAGTAAGCCGGGCCGAGAAATCCGCCGTTGGGCTGAGCACCACCGCCAATGTAAACGGTGTCCGGAATTTGAGGGTGCTGTTTACCGAGAAGCTTTTGTGCCCAAGCTCCCATGTTCGGGTGCTTCATCGAGGCGCTTTCATTGAAGCCGGTCTGCATCCAGTAAGATCCAGCCCCGTGGGAACCGGTCTTCTGAGTAAAGCCACGAATCAGAGCAACGTCGTTGAATCGCTCTGCGACTTTCGGCATGTAACCGGAAATCTTGATTCCCGGGACGCCGGTTTCGATCGCCGGAGTCTGGCCCTGCGTGTCGGCACCCGGTTTCGGATCGAAAGTGTCGAGGTGGGTCATTCCGCCAGCCATGTAGAGGTAAATCACATGTTTGGCTTTGCCGGCTCCAGCAGCGACGAGGCTATTCGCGGCAGGCAACAAGCTGAGGCCGAGCGCGGTTTTTGCGGTGCGTTCCGCAAACGCGCGACGCGAGAGCGGATCCATTTTCTTCAGTTGGTCTTTCATTGGTCGAAGTAGTGAGATTGGTTTGGTAAAAAGCGAATTTGGAAATAGATCAAGATTACTGGATGAACATGAATTCGTGCATGTTGAGCAGGGCCCAGATGAGGTCCGTGTAATCAGCAGCTGCTCCGTCGTCCCCACCGCGAACGAGGTCTTTTGCGTAGTCTCGTTCGATCGCCGTGGCGCGTCGGCTGAGGACACTGAGGAAGCAACGATCGATCCCGTCATTTTTGCCGCGGGCTTGAGCCGCAACCTGGACAATCGCGCGATCTTTCGAAGTCATCACGGCGTT
>JBLHKS010000178.1:0-14532 GCA_047620505.1 Verrucomicrobiales bacterium
GCGATGCAGATGCGGTTCGCCCGCTCGATTTCCGAGCTGGCACCTATGAAGAAGTTACGCCCAATCTGATCACCGCTGATCTCAAGTCGATCCGCAGTCCAGCTGAACTCCCTCCCATTTCGCTCATGAACTGGCTGATCGTGGTTGAGGAAGTCTTTTAGACCGCCATTTCGGAGAAATATCGAACCCCCTTCATTCCCATGAAACCTGATCCCCTGAAGTCACCAACCTACTCGTTCCTGTCGATTTCTTTAGAGGGGCTGAAGGGGTCGAAAGGCGGATTTAAGAGCCTCTACGAATTGCTGAATTACATTAAATTTTGTAATTTCTAAGCATGCAATAAAGAATTGTTGCTACCCCTACTATTATATCAAAAGCCCATCTGTCCCTTAACCAACCATGAACTCAAGCCCCAGAATTTCGATCAGCAAAGGCTTGGCTATCGGCTATCGAAACCGAAAGCTCTTCCATGCTGACGATATCCTTGCTCTCGCCACGGCGGGAGAGTCGATTGACCTTGCTGAAGGCCGCCATCTTCTCCTTGCCCGAAACGGGCGCGGTAAAACTACGCTACTAAAGACCCTCGCTGGTCTCCATCCATCGCTGACAGGTAACGTTGATGTCCACGGCCAGATCCAGTTCGTCGATGAAGATTTACGCTTCGACGATGAGCTGACCGCCGGCCAGATCTTTCGAGCGTTTTTCAGGGGAGACCAACTCAAGCTGGCGTTCGTCTACACCGAGCGTCTCGAATTGACCACGAATAAGCCGTATCGGAAGCTCTCAAAAGGCAATCGACAGAAAGTTGCCCTGATCCTTGCGGAGGCGTCCGGAGCGGATAGCGAGCCGCGGGTGATGTTGCTGGATGAGCCCTTCTCTGGGCTGGATTTCACGGCGCGCAATGAAATCGATGCGATCTGGCGCGAGAACAGCAAAAACGTGTTGCGTTTGATCTGCGTTCACCCTGACGAACCCACTTTGAAGGCGACTTCAGCGATTCTAATCTGCGATCAGAAAATCGAGCAGATCAAGGCCGAAGGAAAGCTGGATTGGTTGGCTCTACGCAAGAATCTCAATTAGAAACCGGACTCTAGACCATGGAAGCCCTTAAACTAAGCGTCGCAACTATCCTTGTGCGGAAGACCTACTTCATCTGGGTCGCCTTTCTCCTCGTGGGAACACTCGTGTTCCCATACCTCACGCCTTGGGAAGAAAAGCCTTCTCTATTGCAGCCCGCCCGGGCCCAAACGGCCTGGGCGATCGCCTGGCTCTTTGTGCTCGGCTGGGGCTTGTATCAAGCCGCGTCCTTTGGCGACAAGTGGGCCGCTGACGGAATTCTCGATTACCTGAAAAGTACTTCTCGGCGCAAGTTCGCGCGACTTGGGCAGCTCTGGTCGACATCGCTCATTTTCCTGGGCGCATTCGTGCTGATCGCGTTTGGTCTGAGCCTCGCAACGGCCATGCCCAAGGCTTCTACCGAAGCCTGGATGTGGGTCTGGACCAATCTGCAATATGCGTGGTTGTTCATTCTGGCGATGGGGCCGCTACTCCTGTTTGCTACGGCACTGGGCACGAGACTGAACGCCACGGCGGCATATTGTCTCACTGCGGGGCTGGGGATTTATGGCCTTTTTGGGATCGCTTATCTGGATTTCTTCCTGTCCCAAACCGAAAACGCGTTCTTTGATTTCCTGTTTCTTATTTCGCCGCATTATCACTTGGCGGATCTAAGCGACCGGCTGGTCTTCAAGATGGGCGCGTTAGATACGGAGACGTTTCTCCACACCTCCGCCTATCTCGCCGGACTCGGGGCCATCATCTCGAGCGCGAGCTACTTCCTTTACCGCGACCGAAAGTAAATGCGACCATGAAATTCAACCCATACATTTTACTCGCGCTGGGACTGATCCTGTTCGTTTACGGAACCGTGTCGCTACGCTCTTCGGACCGTTTTCGTCATAACCAGAATACATTTGCAATTCGCAGCAGCGGCTACGGGCAGTTGCTGGCGCGCTTGTCACAAGATACCGTGAACAAGGTCTGGCATTACGGCATCGAGGGAGTGAATCCGCACGACGATCACGATTGCACCGCCGAGGGCTGCGACCATGATCGCGATCACGAGGCCTCCTACGCTAGTTCGACCGCGAAATCGCTGGGTAGAGATCTGCGGCCTGTCGCGGCTCTGGAACAAGATCATCACGACCATGATGACCACGGCCACGATCATCACGCCGACTTCGATCCGTTGGGTTCAATGATGAGTTTCGTAGAAAACATGCGGGTGAAGCAATACCAGCGCACCAATCCGCATGGACTAAATGAAGCACACAAGGCTGCGGTGGCCCAGGACATTGAGAAGGTGTTGCTTCGCAGTTATCGGATGGATCCTACCGATTACGGGGTCTACAATGCGTACTACCTCTTTCTCACGGTTCACGAATATCGCGCGACGCCAGTTTCGAAAGAGCATGCGCGCAGGATCGCCGAGTTGACAATCGGCGCTGCGCAGCATGAGACCGAGTCACCCTTTCCGTGGCTTACTGCGGCGAGCGCATCGCTGGACCTCTTTTTCCTGGATCAACAGGCGGCCGGAGGGGCGGGCAGCAAGGTTTCGCCATCTGCGGTCGCTCGCTATCGCCAGCAGATTCACTATTGTCTGAATCAGTACCAGCAGCTGCGGGAGCGCGCGTTTGAGGCCGGCCGCTGGGAGTCGGTCGGCGAAGAGCGACGCGAGGAAGCGGAGAGCCGCTTTTTGTTTATCCAGCGGGCTTCGGCGCAGTTTGACGCATTGATCAAACGAAGCGCCTCCGCGGGCGCGAACTCGGGACGGGATCGCTGGATCTCGTCGTAGCAAGCCAAACGGCCGTCGTCATGCACAATCTCACTTTTAGGAAGAACACACGCATAAATCTATAATTTTCATAATTGCAATATTTATAAGGCATGCCTCTCTACGATCCCCAGCAGCTGCTGACCACAGTGTTGACTCAGTTCTACTCACTGGACGTCTCTGATATCCAGATCCGTAGCGATCGGCTCATCTACGTCCACACTAAACGCGGTCTTGAGAGCGTCGACTCTGCTGGCCAGATTTCAGTAGAGACCGTGGAGGGCATCGCTGAGTGGCTATTCTCGCTGCGGGTCATCGATCGTTACCAAGACGAAGAAACCGCCCGCAAAACTGGCGGATCCCTGATGCCTATTCTCCGCGAACATCGCGTTATGGACTTCAGCACCGAAGGCCTTCCTGTTGGCGAAGGCCGGGTCTCGGGCCGGATGCGGGTTCAGGCGCATCTCAGTTCGTCCGGACTTGGCATCACATGCCGCGTGCTTAACGAAGGAATCGCTAAACTCGACGCCCTTGGTCTTTCGGAGGACACCTGTTTAGCGCTGCGAGAATTCATGAAGCGCCGTCAAGGCCTCGGGCTGGTGACCGGCCAAACCGGCTCGGGCAAATCCACAACTCTTGCGGCGCTTATCAATTGGCTCCGCGAAAATCAAGAGCGCCACATCGTCACCGTCGAAGATCCTATTGAGTATCATTACCCGTCTGACATGGGCCATCCGGACGAACCGAACATCCGGATCCCGGCGCCCGGTTTTGTAACCCAACAGGAAATTGGCACCCATGTAATGAGCTATCCGCAAGGACTCAAAGATGTCTTGCGAAAAGCGCCACACGTCATTCTCATCGGGGAAATCCGCGACCGGGAGACGATGGACACTTGCATTGAAGCTGCGCAGACCGGCCATGTTGTCATCTCGACCCTCCACACCAACGGGGCCGTCAAAACCCTGAGCCGGATCACCGAGTTTTTCCCCAAGGAGCGCCACAAATCGCTTCTGGCGCGCTTGAGCGAGATCCTCATGTTCATCCTCTCGCAAGGCCTGATCACAGGCACGGGCGGCAGAGCGCTAAATTATGAATTCTTAAAAAACACGAATTCGGCGGTTCGCTCGGGGATAGCACATTACGACGGCGAAGCCCGCTCGCTCGACGATGTGATCCGACAAAGCGGCAATGTCGAATGGGACACGCACCTGCGCGCGCTCCTGCAACGCGGCCTCATCACCCATGAAACCTTACAAATGAACCGAATGAACTCCGATGAGGAGGATAGACCCTTTTTTGGGGAGGAAGCCGTTGGCTTTTGAACCGGAAAGTTCACCACGGATAATTCACTAGCCGCGGGGAACTCAAACAACACAAACTAACACAACACCAAAAACAAACATAACCTATGAAAGCTCAATTAACCCAGAAGCGCCGCAATGCTGGCCTCACCCTTATCGAAGTCACTCTCGTCATTGCCGTTTTGCTCGGCTTGATCAGCGTGCTATTCATCGGCGTCGCAGCCTACAAGCGAGGCTCCGATCGCGCAAAGTGCGTCCTCAACATCTCCACGGTGCAGAAGGCCGCGCGTTCGTATCAGAACATGTATGAACTCGCCAATGGCGACACTCTGGGAGTTGCCGACATTGCCGGAGCCGGCAAGATGATCGAGTCGACGCCTGAGTGCCCTTCGACAGGAACTTATACCTTCGGTGCGACGGTTCCGGTCGCGAGCGCGGCCTACCTTACCTGCAGCCTCTCTGCGACCGAAGGCCACGAGCCGGCAACCGTGGCTGGCTGGTAATTCTCCCGACTGCCTACAAACCTGCGGTGCCCCGGCCAAAAACGAAGGCATGGGGCGCCGCAAGCCCATCTCTGAGCTATGATTACCCTGACCAATCCCGAAGACCTCAAGTTGCGACAAGTCTATAAGCAAGCGCGTGCTCTTGCCAAGGGCACGAGTCGGGCGAGCAACAAGGATTGGTACCGTTCTGCCCTCGAATTGGACTCGCAGTGGCACATTTTGATCGACGGCTCGGGGCGCGTCGAGAGCTATATTTACGACCGGAAACACCACCGCTGGAACGACGGTCCCAGCCTCGTGCTCGATCGGCAGCTAGAGGATGATGAGGCGGAGGCCAGACAGGAAATCCGTAATCACCTCAAGGACATTATTAAGAAGGGGCGTTATGGAGTCCGCCCCAAATCGCTCGGCGTGGTCCTTCACATCGCCGACGAATTCGCGATCGCCGATCTCAGTATGGAATTCGGGATTGAAGAAGACTTCGTCCGCGTCCGCTCGACCCTTGCCGCCGCACCAAGAGAAGCGCTTGGCGATTCGACTTTGGATTACGAGAACCACGTTTGGCGTTTGATGCCGCAGTGGGGAATTCGTGAGGGCGAACGTCGCTCGATCGCGGTCCAATTGAACGTTGAGCATCACTGGATTCTGGACACCGCAGAGGAGTATGGAGAACAAAACAATATTCCGGTTATTTCACATGCTTTGTCGGCACCGCTCGTCGCTCTGCACGCGTTGCCTGTTTTTCTTAAGCAGGCGTCCGGTGCCGGCGACATCTTTTTGTTTCACTATCCGCGATTCACTGCACTGGCGGTGCTCGATCCGCATGGCGAGCTGCTGCAGCTGCGTTCATTGATTCACCGCGGGCGCGCGCAGCATCCAGCAGCTGCTGGCGACCTGGTTGCGAACACTGCGGCCGCGATGAACCAGCAGTCGCCCATGGTACACGTCGTGCCGATGGGCTCGGTCGACTCGTCAGGCTTGGTTGCCGAATTGCAAAAGTACACCAGTGAAGATAAGCGTTTTGGCGTTCATGTGGTGAATACTGACTTTGCGTCGACGGAGACCGGGGTCCCGGCCGGCCGGCCCGAGTTCCTAGCGGCAGCTGCGGAGTTGAATGTGGAATCGACGCTCTTGGACAGTCTAACCTTCGCCCCGGCGAATAAGGACTGGACGATGCAGAACTTTCACCACTCTCAGGCCGGCTCCGCGCTCTATCCCAGCCGGCATGAACTGGTGACGCTCAAACTCATCGGCGCTGCCAAAATGGTTTTTGCCAGTATGGCGGTCTTGATAGGTGGGTACGCCGGCTACGAAGCCGCAATGATGTCGCGCTCCGACAGCTGGGCATTGCGCGAGGTCGATATCTCTGCCAAGCGCATCGAGTTGGCAGAGATCATCTCCGAGGACAAACGCATCACCTATTGGGAATCGATGATGCAGTCGCGCTCTGAAGCATGGCTGGCGATGGAACTGGCGTTGCGTCTCATCCCGGAAGAAGGGGAAGTGCTGATTACGGGCCTGGACTACAAGACGAAAACGAGCCCGCCGCGGAACAAAGCAAAGAAGGCGGTAGCCTACGACCGGCAATGGATCATCAAAGGTTTTGCGCGTCCTCAGGCGCTAGCGCAGTTAACGCAGTTGGCGAGCGCCAACTATATAAAGGGCCAATTTAAGGAGATAGCTGAAACATTCGGAAGCGACTCGTTCGCGACCGATCCGGAAACCCGGCAACTGACCGTCACCATGGAGCAACAGCAGGGCCAGTATCCGCCGAACTCGGTTCTCAGCGCAAATACAGCTCGGCTCTATCGAAACAGTTTCCTCCTGACGATCACTCAATCTTTCGACGACAGAGACCAGCTAGCCTTGGTTGTCTCTCCGCCTTCAACCGCCCCCAGCCCTTGATATGAGCAATTATCTAAAGTCCATTTTGATTCATGGCCTCGCTTTACCGGGGTTGTTCATTGTTATTTCGCTTAGCTCCGGATGGTACGGACTGGAGAAGATAAAAGCAAAGCGCGAGGTCGCCCAGAAGCGAGCCGATGAACTTGCTGACACCACGGTCAAGATCAACGCCATGGAAGAGAAGCTAAGCGGGCGGACCGAGCAAATGGCCTATTGGGAGGAGAGGATCGAGGGTGAAGTGGTCCAGAAAATCACAAAGACGCTGCAAACGATCATGGAGGACGTTTCGCCGATTGAACTGCGGCAAACCGGCTTAGGTCGTCCCTCAGGCCGTAGCGCCCTCGCGGGCAATACTGAGAATCAATATTCGCGATTCCAGATCTCCTTCGAAGGCGGCTTTGAGCCGATGCAGCATGTCCTGGCCGAACTCGAGGCCCGTATGCCTCAAATCGTCCTTGAAGAATTCTACGTCAAGCCCAGCCGGGAAGTATCAGGTCTTAGTTTTCAAGTCTCTTTTGTCTGCTGGACCAGTCCCGAGGCCGCATCCAGCGAAACTCTCTAGCCAATTACCGTGAAACGCATTATCTTAATCGCTTTCCTGCTGGTGCCCTTGTCAGGCTTCGCGCAGGAGTCCGCAGAAGAGCCAGCAGCTGCCGATCTGGCGCAACCGCGCGTCGACCAAGTATTGCAGATGTTGCGGGCTCGGGAACGGAAGTTTGATCCCTTTGGGCTCAGCATGAATCCAAAGGTTGCCGCCAAACTGGAAATCGCGCCGTCTGAGCCGGAAATGGCCGCGGAATCCAAGGTGAAAACCACGCTGGAAGAAGCGTTAGCGAAGCTTGAAATCACCGGTGTGTTACCAGGTCGCGCGATTCTGATTGGTTCAGCCCAAATCCGAGTGGGCCAGGAATTCAGACTCGCCAAGGATGATATCGTTTTTCACCTGAAGTTGACCTCCGTAAGACTCGGACACCTGAACATCTCTGATCTCGAGACTGGAGAAACCGCAGTTCATCGCCTTCGAATCGGCCCAACCCTCCCGTCAGCGCCGAACAAACGGCTGATGCCCGTGAAAGCCCGTCCGGACATCGTCACCATCCCTTAATCCCCTAACCAAAAATCATGAAAATCCAAGCACTCACATTCGCCATATCAACCGGTGTGTTGTACTGGGCGGGTTCGGCGAACACTCCGGATTCAACCTCCGAAAGCATCCCAACGAAGCCGCTTACCCCAGTTGCTCATCTTAATTCCCCTAGTGGTTTCAACGAACCGCCACCCGGCGAATTCAAGATCGCCAGGGAAGAGATAGAGCAAATTGGCGGACAGCGGTCCCTCGGCGCGGCGATTCTGAAATTTAATACGCAAATCGGTCGCGATACCAACCCGGCTCCCCTGGCGTCTGTCGTCGTGCCCGAATTCAGAGGCCCCGATCCAACCCCGCAGTTGCTGTCGTATGAGGATGCCGAAGTTGCGGCTGGAACTATTACTATCGGTCAGGAGAACTTGCCAGTTGAGGGGGACGTAGAGACGGGGATTTTTGATGAAGAAGAAGGTGCCTGGGTGCGCGGCGCAGAACTGAACGAGGTATTTCAGTACCTTGCTCAACTCGGCGGATATCAGTTTTTTCATAACTCCACTCTGGCGGGGCCCACCTTTCTGGTTACCGGACAATTGAAGGATGGCGATCCGCTCGCGCAAATGGAGGAACTGGGGCTGATGTACGGAATCACTGTCTATACAAAAGGATCGACGGTCTATGCGCTCAACGAAGCGCAGCTCGCGATGCTTCCCAAGCGACCCATGCAGTATAATTTGAAGTATCTTCGGCCGAACGACATCGAGCAGATTAAGACCATCCTTCAGCCTGTTCTAACGCCCGGATCCGGCACCGTCGACTACGAGTCGAAGACAAACACGCTGATTGTTTACGACACGGAACAGCGGTTGGAAGGCGTCATGGAGATTCTCGAGGAGATGGATCGCCCAAAACAACAAATCGCGATCGAAACCAAGATTCTCAGAGTCAAAAGCAGTTCCAGCAACCGAATTGGCGTCGATTGGAGTTCCGTGTTGGGAGACGGTATATCACTCGAGGCATCGTCGACGCTAAATACCTTGTTTAACTTGCCGGACGCTGACACTGTGAACCAGGTCGTAACCCTAACGAAAGATGCGAGTCGGGCGATCGAAGCGCTGTCAGGCAGCGGTATCACCGGAACCCCTAGCGACGACGGTGGAGCGACCCTAAGCAATGGATTGAGTTCGACGTTACTCAATGGAGCTATCAGCCAGTCTGCATCTTCGGCCGCGGCTGCGATCGATCCGCTGACCGGAAATCTCACAAGCTCATTGTTCGGCGGATCCCAAGGCTCGACCTCCGGATCCAACTTGTCCCGAAACTTCAGTAGCACTCGCAGCACAACCCACAACGAATCGGCGTTGGTTCTCTCCCCTACTCGTATTCAAGCCGTGATCCGCGCGTTGTCCGCCGGAAATCTGGCGCAACAGGAATCCAGCCCTACGCTGATCACCGAAGACAACGAGGAAGGCATCATCTCGATCATCGATCGCATTCCCATCATCAGCAGCACGATCAGCGAGACCGACTTCGGTCAAAATATATCTGAGGAAGTTCGTTATCGAGTCGACACCGATGACCCGGTCGGCGATCCCACCACTTCCCGTGAAATCGGCGTCACCGTCTCGATCACTCCGACCATTCTGCCGGACGAAACCATTCGTATGATTTTGCGCCCGCGAACCGCACAGATTGTGGAGTTTGTTAGGGGCCAATCCGGCAACCTCTATCCACGAGTGAATGAATCGATGATCCAAACGATTGCACGCGTTCCCGATGGCCATTCGCTCTTGATTGGCGGTGTTTATGAAGTCACCGAGTCGGACATCTCAAACAAGGTTCCTCTACTTGGCGACATCCCTGGCCTTAACATGATGTTCAAGTCCTCCGAACGCGGGAAAGAACATACCAGTCTGGTCTTCATCGTAACGCCAACGAGCTACAACCCGGTGTCGATTCCGGAGACTGACTTCACGACGCGGCGGCTAAATGATCTGCACGTTGTTCCGAAGAGTCACAAATCGCCGGACCGCAAGAATCCGGGCTCCAACCACGAGTCCAACTTCTTTAATAACCTTGGAAACATGTTCAACCTTAAGGAGGACAGTCCGTCGGACAACCAACTCGACAACACCCATCCGATGCACTCGATGCAAATCGACGACGGCACCTACAATCAATTGCTCAGGAGCCGGAAATCACCAGTAAGCGAGTCCGAAGCCAAGCGGAGGGGACTGTTCGGTCAACCGCGCTAACAAAAAACATGATGTCAGGCATGAATCCAACCGAGGAAATGAGTTTCGACCGATCGGCGAAACTGGAGGAGACGACCCAAATCGTATTGAATTCGACCCGGTTCGTCCCCCCCGGTACCATCAACGGGGAATTGGTCAATGAATTAAATCAAGCCCCCTCCGACCTGATTGATCACGCGCAGTCGGCTCAATCTGCTAACGAGTTTGCTGAAAAGTGCGCTGCGGAAACCCTGCAACTGCTAGAGCAATCGGGTAGTTTGGCCTCTGAAGCATCCGAGCAGCTGCGAGCAAGCTATCAGCGCCATCTCTGGAACCGAGCCGACGAAGCCCCGGCATGCGACATTCTGCTGTTTCTGCTTCAGCAAGGAGTGGAGAACCCCACGCTCGATGAGAGTCAGTTCGAAGATTTGGGCCGTTGGTCGAACGCGGTGATCGAGGCGCTCAAGTCCCAGTATCGCATCGCGAAGCTGCCGTTTCTAAATAAGACTCGTCCACCTTCGATCTATAAAGAAATCCCCGAAATCTACCAATTCTGCCAGACCTTGATGTGTCCCATCGTTCAGGCCCAACAGAATGATCTCGTCACCATCACTTCCATCAATCCCGTTATGATCATTCGCGCCGGCAATGTTGTCGCCGAGATGGTCGAGGACGCGGTCGGACGAAGGCCGATTTGGTTTGGCGCCGTCTGTGATGCTAAGACTTGGGGTAATCTTAATCGTAAGCACTTCGGGTTATGAATCTTAATCTCGGCTTTGAACTCAACGAAACCATCACTGCCGCGGTCGTTGACTGCATCGGTCAGTTGGACCACGGACTCGCCGGTGGAACGGGCGAAGAGATCATTCGTAAGTCTTCAGCGGCGCGGATTCTCGGCGCGATCGGCCATCTCACGGGCATCCCCGTATTTCTCCGAATTCAGGATTTCGTGGCTCGCGAACTCTTGGAGGAATTCGACCCACAGCTGCTGAATCGGGCCATGTTCACGCCCCTGATGGAAGACGACAACGCGTTCTACCTCGCGTTGGCCAACCCATGGGATCCCGCAGCCGAAGACGCCTGCGCCCAGCGCCGTCCAGACAAAGAAATCGTTCGGATTCTAGCGCCAGCGGCTGAGATCTCGCACGTAATCGAAACGGTGTCCGGAACTTCGGGGCCATCGCGATCCGATCTTGACGCGATCGATGTAGAAGAATCGTCTGACGTAATCGGCGAATTCGACGTCACCCGTGAATACCAGGAACCTCTGGCACAACTCGTAGCTCTTATTATGTATGAGGGGATTCGCAGGCGCGCCTCCGATATTCACATCCGCTGCGGCAAGGAGGATGTTCATTATTGTTACCGCATCGACGGCGACTTGGGCTACCGCTTCGAGCTTCCGTATAAACTCAAGAACCGAATCGATGCATTTCTGCTTACTCTTATGGGTATTTCTCCGGAAGAACGCATGGAGCGTCCGGGTATCTCCGGACGCTTCACTGTCTCTTACCTTCGGAGATCGATTGATATTCGCTACGAGCGCCACCGTACTTATCGCGGTTATCACGCTACAATGCGGATTCTCGATAAGAGCCACTTTGAGGCGAAGTTGGGAATGGGTTCGCTCGCGTTTGACCCTTCGACGCTCTTTGAGATCGAAAAAGTCATGGCGATCCCTGCGGGGATTATTGTTATGTCCGGCCCGACTGGGTCCGGAAAGTCTACTACTCTCAACGCCATGCTACGCGAACTCAACCGACCGGAGGACAATATTCTGACTCTGGAGAATCCGGTCGAGGACGAAGTTCCGGGGGTCGTCCACTGCGACCTCAAAAGCAACGACGAATTCAAGCCTATGATCACCAGTTTCATGCGCAGCGACCCTGATATCATTCTTATGGGAGAGGTTCGTGACCTCGGTTCCGCGGAACTGGCGATTGAGGCCGCGATCACGGGTCACAAGGTCCTGACGACAATCCACACTCCACGCGCCTCGCAAATTATCGAACGATTTGAACAACTCGGCGTCGAGCGCTGGAAGATCGCTCAGACCCTTAAGGCCGCCTGCGCGCAGCGTCTAGTCAAGCTGCTCTGTCCGCAATGCAAGATTGAGCAACAGGGGCTGGATGAACGTGAGAGGAAAAAATACGAGTTGGGCGAGGAATGGTCTCAACAAACGATGTATTTCGCCAGCGAGGATGGTTGTCCCGATTGTGATTCGAAGGGCTATTCCGGACGGACGGCCATCTTGGAAATTATCCCGATTACTGCGGAATGGTCTGACGCCTTATCTAAAGGCGAACTTAGCCCTTACGAATTGGAGTTGCTCGTTCGCAAAGAGGGTATTCTGCCCTCCTTGAGAACGAGCGGTCTGGAACTTGTTCGCTCGGGAGTAACTGATCTTTTCGCGCTTCGAAAGGTCATCGATATGACCGGCAACTAGCCTACCTGAACCATCAGCCATGAATCAAGCACATTCAACAGTCATACCAGCAGGTGCTGGCGCTACTTCGAGGGAGGCGGCCACGAATAAAGGGTCGAAGCCAAAGACGAAGCGAATGGGTCAAAAGGAGCTAATTCGATTCTGCCGAGCAATGGCCTCAATGCTTAAGGCGAGAATTACAACTTCCGATGCGCTGCAATACTACGTTCAAGACCACCCGGACGCCGCTCTCTCTCGCAATCTTATGATAGCGAGAAGTTCAATTGAATCGGGAACGCCGCTCCATTTTGCATTTCGCAAGAGTGGTCTGTTTGATGATAATTTTGTCAGCCTGGTCAAAGCGGGGAGTGATTCTGGTCAGCTTCATAAAGCCTTTGCGTCAATTGCGAGTCGCTTCAAGAAAGAAGCACAGTTTAAAGCGAAAATCCGGAAAGCCACAATTCTTCCGGCCGGAATTATTTTTGTTTTGATTCTTCTTTTTATTGTCGCGCAACTGAAGATTGTTCCGGAAGTAGAAGGCTTGCTTTCGGGTGTCGATCAGGATCCAGATAAGTTCTCCGACATTATGTTTGGAATCAGTCACGTCACGCAGGTCATTTGGCCATTTGTGATTGGCGGACTCATCGCCTCGGTTGTCATTGTCTGGAAAGTCGCATCCGTTCGGAACACCATTCTTTACCTTTTGATGTCCAAGTGGCGGATGCTGCGGCAGCTGGTGATGGGGATGAGGCAGATGCAATTTTTGGGATCGTTACACCTGATGCACTCAAATGGGCTGACGCTGGCTCAATCCATCTCTACGGCGGCGGCGGCGATTCGAGGCACACCTCTTTACGGCGAGTTGATCGATGCAGGGAAGAAATATCAAACTCTCGGGATACCGTTCTCTGATGCGCTGAAGAATTTTACTTCATGCGATCATCAGGTATCGCATATGATTTCAATTGGTGAGAGAGCTTCAGCTCTCGATAACCAGTTAGAAATGCTCGTTGCTATGTATGAAGAGGACAGTGATCGAATGATGGAGACCCTTACTCAGGTACTGAATATTGCCGTCCTGTTACTTGCTTCTGTTCTCATCGCTTGCGTGTTCATTGGGGCATTTCTACCTATTTTCTTGATGGGGCCGAAAATGATGAATGGTTCAGGCATATAAACAAAAAAGCAATTCGATGCAACAGACACGATTAGATCACTGGCTGAAGAAGCGTCTGACCCACGTTACGAGATTTTACTGCAACGTACTACCTCAAGATTTACCGAATGAAACCAAAGTGGAAGAGTCGCCCGAAGGGCGTTCGTCGTCCCACAGGTTTCGCGTCACTTCTTCGTCGGAACAAATTACAATCCTCCTCGCAGATCTTTTCCGGCTTCAGGGGATTACCTTCGCGGCCCAAGTCGATGAATCGTCAGGATTTCTTTCGAAGCTTGTCAGTCGCCCGCGCAGAAGCACTACCTATGATGCAATTTGGTTGATTGGTATTCTTGCCGTGGTGATCGGCGGGATCGCGTTGGTACTGTTGACGGGAGGGATCGATAAGCTCGTCAATTCTATTCAAGAATGGTTCGCCGAGAATATATGATGAGAAGCACAATCGACAGAAGGTACTTTGGCCGCAGAGGAATGACGATCATCGAGATGTCCGTGACGCTTGCGTTATTGATTTCGCTGGCGGGGGTTATAACGTTTTCGTTGGGTGGCTATGGCGACTGGAAGCTTGGCAAAGAGGCGAGTGGCGCGTTACAGAGCGTTTATCTCGCGCAGAAATCGTTGTTGGCGGACCGCCCGACAATAAGACTGATCGATCTTACGGCTGCGGATTTAGTTCCGTATCTGCCGGGAGGTGCCACGGAAATTCCGAAGGTTGAGGCGTTGGACGGAGGTAGCCTGGACATCGATTACAATATAATGCCTCCAAAGATTGTTGGTGGGTACGATCCGTCACCTTCAGAAGATGATGGCGTCTGGGATGTGGGCCGCCTTTAATCCTCGCTATTCTTGAGTGGAATTGCGGTCGCCATCCGAAGGAATCTCAGCTGATCTGAGGGAGGCGGAGGCGTGATTCAAGCCATGCTGAATCTTCTTTGAGTCGGCTCTTTGGCGACAGGAATCGGCCTTGAGACCAAAAGGCTCTTCAGGGATTTTCGTGGCAACTATCTAACGGAAAGAGATCTAACTTTGCGCAGAAAAACATGATTCGAATGCGGTAGTTGGCAAAGGACCGA
>JBLHKS010000179.1:0-14513 GCA_047620505.1 Verrucomicrobiales bacterium
CCATCCTGTGATCGTTCAAGCCGGTAAGAAGGCGATTTAGAAAACCTTTTAGCAAAATGGAGCTCTCAAGCGCGATGCTAATCTTCCTAAGAAGAGCTGGATTCGCCATAGGATCGAATCCGGTCTAAGCAGTTTAATTTTGTGTCATTTATCACCGTAATGGAAATCGCCCCTTTATCAATTTTTGGTGACTGACCCGGGTCAGGCAAATAATCATGAATTTGAAAGACGCAGTCGCACGTGATTTTCCCACGCTTGGCACCCGCAGACCGTCAATTGACGTGATCGACGCGATTCAGCCTACCCCCCTCCAACCCCGGTCCGAGGCTACCCATGTCCCCGGCTCATACCGGTCACTCGACGGGCGGCGCTTTGGTCAGCGACAACATGCGCTTGACCAGGATGCGACTTTCTGCGTCTTCGTTGCCTGCCTTGTGTTCGATGGTGAAGGTGTGGTCGCCGTCGCCGACGTCCTTGCAGAAGACGAGGTGATGTCCGCCGTTCCAGCGGTTCTGGAACATGATGTCGTCCACCGGCTCGCCGTCGCACGCGGCGACGCCGATGCCTTGCTCCTTGCCGTACTGCACCAGGGCGAGGAGGGCGTCACCGGTGAACTTGAACTTCCAGACATCGCCGGGCGTCTCTGAAACCATGCTCTCCTTGAACAGATTCCCACCGTTGACGATGCGCGCCTCGCTCACGGCCCAACCCTCTGTGCCCTCTCCGGGGGCGGGCGGGAAGGCGGTCGCGTCGCTGTATTACATCGGCTTGGGCAGCTTGTCCGGGCGCGGTGTGTCGGTCTTGTCATGCGCCTTGAGTGCTTCGATCACCCAGTCGGCATAGCCGCGATGACCGGCGTCGGCCGGGTGAACATAGTCGCCCATGAACGTGTCCGGATCGATCTCGCCATTCTCCGCGCCGGTGTTATAGCGCGTCTGGAGGTCAATCAGGGGTAGGTCGTAGTGCTTGGCCACCTCCTCGTGTAGCGCGCGCTGGTTCACCCTTTTCGTGTCCTTGTACGCGGTGATGACAAGGAAGACGGTCACGCCCGGGTTGGCCTGCTTGAGCTTGCGAACGAGGATTTCCAGACACCCCTGCGTAATCTCCTTGCCGGCGAAGCGCACGCTGCCCACGTCGTTCACGGCGAACTCGATGAACACGAGATCGGGTTTGTGAGGCAGCAGGTCGCGGTCCATGCGCATAACGCCGTGGACCGATCCGGAGCCGCCGATGGACTTGTTGATCACGGTGATCCTGGCGGCCGGCCAGTTCTCCTTGAGCCATTGCCCGGTCAACGCCGGCCAGCTCGTCTTGCCGTAGTTCGAAGCCTTCGCACCCATCGTGATGGACCCGCCGTAGAACAGCGCCGTCGCCGGCTGGCCGGTTTCGACTTTCTGGAAAAAAGTCTCGGGCGCGTCCTGCGCAACGGCGTGTGGGACGAGCGCCAGGCAAATCACGATCGTGGCGAGTATGCACAAGAAACGTTTCATCGTTCTCTCCAGGAAAAGTAGAATAGGTCCGTCCCGAATGGCACGTGATTAAGCGGAGTTGTCGAGGTAGAAAAGGGTCTCCGCACCCGTCGCGGAGCCCATCAGCAGCGGAACCCCGGCTCGATGAAACGCGGCTTGGCGCCGCGCCGGATACGGAGATCCGGTTCTACGTTCAATCGCCGATCACCGGGCTTAATCACGTGCCATTCAGGTCCGTCCCTTTTTACATTGCGATTTTCATAATGGCGTTTGAAGTCCTTCCGCCGCGGCCAGCTTCTTTTGGTTTCCGTCAAATGTCAGGAAGGTAGAGGCATTCAGAACCAGCGCGCTGGCCACATGAAGAATGTCAAACCCGCGATGCCCGCCAGTCAGGGTGTGAGACGCGGAAAGGCGTTTCGCTTCCTCAACAACCTCGGCGAGATTGCAGACCTCGATCCGCAGCCGGCCCGCGGCGCGGTCAGCTTCAAATTCGGCTTGGAACAACGCGGCCTCGCTCGCTGCGATGGCATTGCGAAATTCCGCGAACCGCAGGGCGTTTCCCAGCTCAAACTCGTTGAGCGAGGTGAGCGTAAGCGGATTTCGGCGCCCGGCCATCCACGCCAGCGCGCACGGTGTGTTGGCGTCGTTACCGTAGAGGGAGAACAGGAAACTGGTGTCGGCGTGGACTACCATTTCCCTGCCGCATCGTGAATGATTTCGCGGGATTCAGCTTCGGTCAGCGCCTTGGAGCGGGATCGATCGCGTTTCACGGCGGGGCTGTTGGACCAGTCCACTTCGCCGCCAAGCGCATCCTGTTCCGGCACGAGGCGGGCAATCGCCTTTCCCCGCCGTGTGATAACGATCTCTTCACCGGCCGAAATCCAGGCAAGCAGATCGGTGTAGCGGTTTCTCAAGTCCCGGACCGTGGCGGTTTTCATTGTGCTCCAAAATGGGCGCACAATGCCGTTTGTCAATGTTCAAGAGTCGTATTGTGGGGCCGTACGTGATTCGATTTTTCAAAGGATGGATGGGGTGACTACAAACTGCGAATCATCGGCAAACTAACCGATCTTTTCCGTCGCTTGGAGATTTGTTCGAAATCTACCCGGGGAGGGCTGACGGTGTACTTTCGCAAATCCCACATGCTGCAAAGCCCATTCCATTCCGAGATTCGATAAATTACCTGTCCTCTTTTAGATTTTCTGGCATGCCTGATCCCCATTTTCTCCAGCAGTTACTGGCTTTGATGGCGACCGCGCAGAAACGTCATTGAGAAGCCCCGCCAGCCGCTACCCGTTGAGGCGGCTCTCCGTGATCGGACTTTTTGCGGCGCCGATTTTGATCGTCAGCGCCAAACTCAAAGTTCGCCCCAAGCAAAAAAAACTAACGCACTAAGCCAGCAACTTCGCGAACGGCTTCGCCTTGTCGATCAGCGCGAACGGACGGTTGCCGCTCAGCATCACCTCGGTTTGCGGATGAATCCCTGTCAGATGCAAAATCGTCGCCGCCAATTCTTCCGGTGAAGCCGGATCTGACGCGGGTTCTCCGCCGATTTTGTCCGAAGATCCAATCACGCGTCCGCCACCAATTCCACCGCCGGCGAAAGCCATGCTGAACACTTTTGGCCAGTGATCTCGACCCGCCCTCACGTTCACTTTCGGCGTCCGACCGAACTCCGTGCCGACCACCACGAGCGTCTCGTCCAGCATCCCGCGATCGTAAAGATCCCGAATCAGCGCGGCGATCGCGCGGTCGTTTCGCGGGAGACGATCGCGCATCAGCTTGAAAATATTGCCGTGATGATCCCAGTGCGGCGCCTTGGTGTCATTGCCGACAGTCACGAACCGAACGCCGGACTCCACCAGCCGCCGCGCCCGCAAACATAGATCGCCCATCTGATTTTTCCCGTCTGCGCCGTACGCGGCGCGGACTTCCTGCGGCTCCTTTTCGATATCAAAAGCCGCCGCCGCGCGCCCCGAGGTCACGATGTCGATCGCCTGCTCGCTGAACTGATCCCACTGATCGCCGTACTGCTGCCGAGCCGATTCCACCGTCTTGTCCAGCTCCTTGAGCAGCCCAACGCGTGAGCCAAATCGATCCCCGCTCACATCCGAGCCCAGAAGCGTCTTCGCGTCCGTCTGCTTGAACGCCGCCGTGCTTCGCGGCAAAAATCCGTTCCCCACGAACCCTGATGTTTTGTCGTTACCCGGAATACTGACATACGCCGGCATTCCGTTCCGCATCCCGAGTTGATCGCTCACCATGCAACCAAGATGCGGGTTTCCCGAAAAACTAATCCCCGTAGCAGGGGCTGGCCGGCGTCCCTCCACCATGTAGATCGCGCTACGCTCGTGGGCCGCTTCGCCGTGCGTCACCGAGCGCAACACCGTCAGCTTGTCCATCGTCTTCGCCAACTCCGGCATCAGCTCACACAAATGGTAGCCCGGCAGATTCGTTGGGATCGACGTGAACTCGCCCCGAATCTCGCGTGAGGCCTCCGTCTTCATATCGAAAGTATCGTGATGCGAAACGCCACCGTACAGCCACAGAAAAATGACCGACTTCGCCTTCGCTGGCGGAGCCGCCAGTTCAGTCGCCTGCGCCTCGGATCGCAGCAGATCCGCAAGTCCAACCCCAAGACCACCGACGAGGCCGAGCTTGATCGCTGCCCGTCGTTGCAGGCTGGAAATGAGGTGATTGGGCTGGGGGTGGACTCCTTGCGTGGTCATGAATGCGGAAATCACGACGGGCGCCCTGAATTTCTTGCTCCAATTCATGGATCTCAATACGAAGAGTCGTGAGAGAAAGGGGTCACAAATAATCATGAATTTTCACAGCATTCCTCGATGGATTTTTTCAGTTTTCGCGGTCTGCGCCCAGCTTTGAGCCGTTCGAAAAGTAGAGTAGGTCCGTCCCTTGCCTGACCCCTTCTTTTTCAAAAGGACATTTGTTTACTTCTGGGACCAGCCTGTCCAAAGCTTGGAGAGTTCACTGATAATTTCAGAATGTTCCTGCGCAATATTCCTGGTCTCGCGTTCGCCCTCGTCCGTCGCGGCGCGATCCTCCAGCTTCGACCGCTTCTCGCATGCGATCGCCGTCTACCGCGTTGCGCGGCGCGAAGCCGTAGCTCTCGAACACGAGCGCGTCGAAATGCAGTTCCCACGCCCGTTCGATCTGGGCGTGCGTGGGTTTGAGCAGGTCGATCGCGATCTGGCGTGGACGTTCGATTTTTTCGTTTTCAGTCGGATCGGGAGACTATCCGCGCGCCTGAGCAGCTGCTGCCACGCCGAGAGTGGCAAGGGCGGTTTTCCGAACGAATGCTCGTCTTGGTGTTAGGTTTTGCGAATTCATCATTTGTGGGATGCCTGCCCTTTCCCAAACTCATAGCAATGGACGGGCGGATTGGGGCGTTGCCAGAGGGTTTCGCCCGTTACGATCGGTGAGGAAAAAAGCCGATTAGGCAAGATGAGTCGGACACAGCGGTGAATCTGACTCCGGGCACCGGAATGAGCCCGACGAAGCGCCAAAACCGCTTGCGAGAGCAAAAGAAGCTAGAAAGATTCCGTTTAGAGGAGCCAAAAGAACAGTTGAATCCCCCTAACATTGGTACATGATTGTCGATGAACAAGCGATCTGAAGTTCTCAGTCAATCAGCGCCAAAGCTGAAACAAAATGGCAATTTTGGTATCGAACTGATGCGCAATTGCGTTCAGTGCCAAACCTGAAATCAAATTTTCGGAATTCAACAATTTCGCTCACGTGGAGACTCTTTTACACCAAATACAGCAGGAAGCGATTAATGCTTCCGATGATTTGGCCACGCTATTGAGGAAGTGCCGGGTCTTGGCGCAGAGGTTGGAGAATGCGGACCTCAAGGCGTGGGTGATGAATGAGTTGGAAGGCTATTCAAATGAGGATGAGGTTCCTAGCTACAGAGTAAAGACCAATTGCGTTTTGATCGGGGATTACTTCGGACCGTTTCAATCAGAATTGCGTAATGTTCAAATACCTCACTCTGCGATAGATGAATCGGTCTGGGATAAGATCGTTCCTGTGAGCATCGTCATAGTGTTTCCGAGCTTCAAGAAATGTTATCAGTCTCAGAAGATGGGTTTTTAACAATCGCCGTGCCGCCAGAGGCAATGACGTTTGTCAAAAACCCTTTTGTTCGAGATGACATGATTCTAGCGTCTCTGACAAAGCAAATTAGTGTTTCAGCTGTTCGTGGAATTCTCGACACTGTTCGAAATCGAATTTTGAGTTTTACGTTGGAATTGGAATCGGAAGCTCCAAATGCAGGCGATCCTCTAGAAGAACTTCGAATGAAAAAACCAGAACAAGTACAGCAAATCTTTAACACCGAGATACGTGGAAATGTTGGCAACCTCTCGCAAGGAGGAGCTGATTTTTCTCAGGATGCACAGATTGCCGCCGGTGATCTTGACGCCTTGAGAAAACTGCTTGATGAGATTGGAGTGGAACCAGATTTGGCGGCGGAGTTGACGGACACAGTTAGCGATGAGGTCCCGATTGATGGAAAGATTGGAACTCGCGTTTCCGATACAATCAAAAAGATCGTATCTAAAGGCACAGAGGGGCTTTTGAAAGTCCCGGGTACTGTTGCGGCGAATCTTATTACTTCAGCAATGAAGGCCTACTACGGCATTGACTGAGCCTTGAAACGCTAACCGTTTTAAATTAAGAATAGAACTTGCCCGAAATGCATCCCGGAATTGGGGTCAGTCAAGGGGTCAGGTAAATAATCATGAATTTTCACAGCATTCCTCGATGGATTTTTTCAGTTTTCGCGGTCTGCGCCCAGCTTTGAGCCGTTCGGATAAGTAGAATAGGTCCGTCCCAGGTCCGTACCTTTTTACATTGCGTAGAAGACTTGAAACCTGAATAGATCTGGTCACGTCAGGGCCTACGCCAAAATCTCGTGCACCACGCGCCCATGCACATCCGTGAGCCGAAAATTCCGCCCGGCCCAGGGATACGTCAGCCGCTTGTGATCCAATCCTAACAGATGCAGCATCGTGGCGTGCAGATCATGAATGTGAACCTGGCCATCGACCGCCATACGGCCATACTCGTCGGTCTCGCCATGGCGGAATCCGCGCTTCACACCCGCTCCGGCGAGGAACATGCTGAACCCGGTGGCGTTATGCCCTCGGCCATCACGACTCGCGTCGTACGGTGTCCGTCCGAATTCACCGCCCCAGACAATCAGCGTTTCGTCAAGCAGCCCGCGTCGTCTGAGGTCCGTGATCAGGCCTGCGACCGGTTTGTCGATGCCCTGACAACGCTGATTCATGCCATTACCAAGGGCGCCATGAAGATCCCAACCATCCATGGTCAGCTGGACGAAACGGACACCGGATTCGATGAAGCGACGCGCCAACAGACATTGATGCCCGAAGTCCGCCGAAGGCCCGCCTCCCATGCCGTAGAGTTGTTTCGTTTCGTCCGATTCGCCGCTGAGGTTCATGGCTTCGGGCAAGGCGGATTGCATGCGGTAACCGAGTTCAAACGACTCCATCACACCTTCGACTTCGGGTGAATTTCGACCGCGTTCGGCCAGCAGCTGCTGGTTCATGGTCTGGAGCAGATCCAGGTTGTTGCGCTGCTCTTCGCGATTCAATCGGGCGTTCGAAAGGTTGCTGACTTCGACCTTCGCCATGGACAGATTGTTGCCGCCAATCGGCGTGCCCTGGTAGGCGGCGGGCAGGAACGAACTGCCGTAGTATTTCGATCCGCCGAGGACGGTGGGAGGATTGATGGCGATGAATCCAGGGAGGTTTTCATTCGTCGCGCCAAGGCCGTAGAGCGTCCAGGCGCCCATGGATGGGCGGATGAATTGAAAGCTGCCCGTGTGGAGAAAATCGAGGGCGCCAGCGTGTTCGGGCACGTCCGTGTGCATGCCGTTGAGCATGCAGATTTCGTCCGCCACTTCGGCCAGGTGCGGGAGCAGTTCGCTGAACCACAGGCCGCCCTGACCGTGCTGCGAGAATTTCCACAGCGAGCCGAGCATGCTGAGATGTTTGCTGCCGTTCCAGGGCTTGCCGTCGTCGGCCTGAAGCTTCGGCTTGTAGTCGAACATGTCGACGTGTGAGGGCCCGCCCTTCATGCAGAGGAAAATGACTCGCTTCGCACGTGCGGGAAGATGCGTACTACGAACGGCGTAGGGCGATGTGTGGTTGGCGCCGGAGGCGAGACCCGCGGCGGCCAGGGAACTGAAACCAAGGAAGTTGCGTCGGGTGGAGGTGTTGGTCGTCATCATCATTCGATGTATCGGAAGTGGGCGGTGGAGAAGGTCATCTGCATGAAATTGATCCAAGCTTCATGCTCGCTGGATTGCCGGGCGCGCTGGTCCAGCCAGGCGGAAAGTTCAGCGGCGAAGTCAGGCTCCGGGGTGCGTCCGGTGGCGATGCGCCAGGCGGATTCGATCCGCGTTTCGGCGGGCAGTTCCAGCATACGATCCGCAGCAGCTGCTGCCCGGCCTTCCATGAATTCGTTGTTCATGAGGTAGAGCGCCTGAGCCGGGATCGTGCGATTGTTGCGCATGGCTGTGGAGGCGTTGATGTCGGCGAAATCGAACAGGCGGAGGAATTCCGGCATGCGGTTTCTGGTCAGCGGCAGGTAAACCGAGCGATGACGATCAGCGGCGATTTCTTCGTCGACGTTGAGATTGTGGTTGCTCGATTCGCCGATGTCCATCCCCGCATAGGCATTCATGAGGTGGGAGCCCGGCATCGGATCGAAAACCAGTTCACCACTGACGAAGAGGACGGAATCGCGAAACGCCTCGATGTCCAGCCGACGGAAATTCGCCCGCCAGAGCAGGCGGTTTTCAGGATCCTTTTCGGTGCTGGTCAGGGTCGTGTCACTGGCCAGCTGCCAGGTGCGGCTGCGGAGGATTCGGCCTACTAGATTCTTCGTACTCCAGCCATCGGCGATGAACTCGGCGGTGAGGAAGTCGAGCAATTCCGGATGAGACGGAGCTTCGCCAGTGACGCCGAAGTTGTCCACCGTTCGCACGAGGCCGGCGCCGAACAGGTGAAACCAGACGCGGTTGACCCAGACCCGAGCGGTGAGCGGGTGTTCATCGCTGGCGATCCAGTTGGCCAGTTCCAGCCGCCCATCTTCCCCGTCCGGAATCTCCGCGAGGGCCGGAGTGCCGGGAATTTCGAACTCGCTACGGGGAACGACGCGACCGATTTCGTTGTATTCGCCTCGGATGCGCAGCGCACAGTCAATCGGCGCTTCCGGGCTGCGAAGCACGGCCATGGTGTAGCCCGGCTGTTCGGCTGGCGGGTTGTGAATCTGCTGCACGCGCTCTTCGTCGAGTTGCTTCGCTTCATCGATCATCTCGAGGCGTCGAGCTTCCATTGCCGCCAGCTCGGGATCGTCCTCCGCGCTTTCCAGGCCACGGGCGCGGATCAGGCCAGACAATCTATTATAAATTCCGTACGCTTTTCCTCGTAGAGTAATAACTCGCTGAGTTTTGTCGTGAATTTCCTGACGCCAGGCGGCGACCGCGGGATGCAGTTCGTCGACTCGATCGCCAACCGGCACGAGCTCCGTGTTTTTGTTCTGCATGGAGAAGTAGAGTGGTCCGGGACCGTAGCGTGTGTCGCTGCTGAGCAAGATCCCGGCCATGGCGTAGTAGTCGCGCGTCGAAACCGGATCCGACTTATGATCGTGGCAGCGTGCGCAGGCCACCGTCAGGCTGAGCATGGCTCGGGTCAGGACGTCGATCTGTTCGTCCACCATATCCATGCGGAACTTGTCGACCTTCGGCTCTTCGTAGGCCTTCGGACCAATGGCGAGGAAAGCGCTGGCGATGCGTTGCTCGTCGCCCGCCCCGGGCAGAAGATCGCCGGCAATCTGTTCGCGGAAGAACTCGTTGATGGGTTTGTCAGAGTTGAACGAATCGATGACGTAGTCGCGGTAGCGCCAGGCATCGGGATAGACCACATCGCGATCCTTGCCGTTGGAATCGGCATAACGCGCGAGGTCCAGCCAGTGGCGCGCCCACTTCTCGCCGAACTGGGGGGAATTCAGCCAGACGGCGACGGTGGTTTGCACCGCTGTCTCGCTGTCGTCCTGGTAATCGGCCAGGAACTTATCGATTTCGTCTGGCGTCGGCGGGAGCCCACGCAGGTTGAAACTGAGACGCCGAACCAGAGTCTCCGGCGTCGCAGCAGCTGCTGGCTGGAGCCCCTCGGTTTCCAGTCTGGCGAGGACGAAATAGTCCAACTGCTGAAGTGGCCACGATTCGTCCTGCACTTCGGGAACAGTCGCGTTCTGAAGCGGCTGCAGAGACCAGAGCTGACTTTCCTCGCTCGCGGCGATCAGAGGCAGGATTGCAGCAACCGAGAGCATGATCGTTCTGATGATACGATGAGTCATAGATAGGTTCGTTGCGCCAGGCAGAACCTACGCGGCGCTGGCCGGCTCAGCAGCTGCTAGTTGAACTTCACGGAGAAAAGGTCCGCGTCCGACATCTGGAAACGAAGGCGAACAGGCTGCTCCGCAAGAGAACTGACGTCGGCGTTGTCTTTCCATTTCACGACTCTGGTGATGTGATCGCCGTAGATCGGATCGCAATCCTCCAACGTAAAGCCAGGGAGCGGCTTGCCGTCGGCATCCTGCAATTCGACTAACACTTGTCCGGCGGCGCTGGTGGAATAGTTGATCTCAAGCGCCTTGCCAGTGAAGTTCAGCGGTTGAGTGATCAGTTCGCCGCCCGCGAGTGGGGCGTTGACGGAGGCGAAGCCATCGATGCGCATCGTGTAGCGACGGCCGCCGGTCAGGAAGAACGACATCTCGGTTGGGCTGGTCTGATGGATGCCAATCGCGGAGTAGTTGGCGCGGTTGGCCCAGCCTTCGGGACCGATGCCGGGGCGGATGAAGGCTTGCGTGAATTCGCGGTCAAAGCGCAACCCGCCGCGGGTGCTCATCATGAGGATATCAGTGGCGGCGCCGCGCTTGTCCATGAAGCGCGTAGGAAGGGCGATGTAAATGTGAGGCGCGCGGTAATACGGCTGAGTGCAAGGAGTGTAGAGATGCTCCTGAGGAAGGTTCGCCTCCATTTCAACAAAGGGCGTCCAGTTGATGAAGTCCTTCGAAGTGGTGCGCGCGATACCACGATAGCCTTTGATGAAGCGCCGGAAGTAACAGACATAGACCTGCTCGGAATCCGACCAGAACGCGTAGTTCTGTGAATCGAAATACTTGCCCCACTCTTCCGGCACAACGGGCTCGTCGCGGAGCTTCTTCCAGTGGATGCCATCCGGCGACACAAACGCCTTCAAACCACCGGGGCCGCGTTTATCGCGAACCGCCGTCTGATGCGGCTGAAACGCGATGCCGCCGAGCGCTTTGTATTTCTGGTCGGCCGGCACGCCCGGTTTCGTATCGATAAACGGCGTGAAGTTGTGATTCACCAGGAACTCGTCCATCAGCACGATGTTGCCCGCGGGAAAGCTCGAATGCTCGAAGAGCCCCAACTTCGGCAGCGTCCAGTTAATCCCATCCGGGCTCTCCGCATAGAGTGTCACCTCGCCATCGTGATACGCCTCGATTCCATGACTCTTCCATGTGACCTTCGGATCTTTGTCGCCTCGGTAGTAGAACTGAAACTTATCGTCGGCGCGAAGCACGGTTGCGTAATGGCCATGCGGACGTGCAGGCGAAATCGGCGGCATCAGCTGCGGCATGTGAGGCTTGAGCGTCGTGTCCTTCAACTCGCCAACGATGAGGCGGTCGACGAACAGCTCGCGACGTGAGCCAATGTCGACTGGCTCAGCCAAAGCGGAGCCAGCAAGGAGGGAGAGGCTTAAGATCGCGGGGGTTTTCATAAAAAGGAGTGATCAAGTTTGAGCGATCAGCGCGATCTCACAATCGCCAATTTGCGCAATCGCATATCGAAGTTGCGCAATGGCTCTGATCGATGAACGGTGCTGCATGCCGCGCCTGAAACGAGTCGCCATCCTCATCGAAACCTCGCGGCAAAAGGACCGGGAGCTGCTTCGCGGGGTGATGAAGTATCACCAAACGCACCTCGAATACTGATAGGAGTTTCCTTTTCGCCCTGCCGCTCCCCAGTTGCCATCGGACCGGGGTTCGAGGGGGGACAACCAAGGGAGTTCCTCGGTATCGGTGGCGCGGAGCAAGCGCCGAGCGCCGAAAAAATGAGGCCGCAGCGATTCTTTCGAAAATTCTCAACGCTTTGATGAGCGATTTCAACCGGAGTAATGTCCTTGAAATACCTGCCAACGAAGCGCCGTAGTCATTCTAAATGATCACGCGTTTCCTCCTGCTGGCCCTGTTCCTTCCGATCGCTACTCTGGCCGCCGACCCGCCCAGGCTCGCTAATCTCTCCGGCGCCCGGCGAGCGGACCTCAACCACGACGGCTCCCGGATCGTTCTCCGAATGCGTGAAGGGCAGATCAGAATCTGGAACGTGGCGAGCGGCGAGCTGATTCCGGGCGATCTCGGAATGGAATCTAAAGGCGAATATGTGGTTTCGCCCTCAGCGCGGCGGATTCTCGTTAGCTTTGAAGCGGGTGGCTCGCGGGTTTTCGATTTCGACACAGCCGAGGCCGTTTCGCCGATCCATCCCGCTACGATTGCCGGTGAATGGCGCCCGCACGCCGTGTTTGTTCCGGATGAAACCCAGGTCGTGATCCTGGACAGCGAGAAAAACGGGCGTTGCACGGTGATCGATCTGGAAAACGGCAAAACGATTGCAGCCTTCGACCTCGCGCCGATCAACGACGATTACGATCCATCGATCCAATTCAGCAGTGACGGCCGGCGCGCGTTCATCCTCGATGGCGAAGCGCTGCTCCATCGCTACGACACGTCGAACTGGGCCGAAATCGGCGAGCCGATGGCGCATTCGTTCGACGAAAATCACGCCTACGGATTCGGGTTCGCGATCAGCGAGGACGGCCGTTACGCAGCGACGTTTAACTGGCCGGGCGAAAATGGGCCGGACGGCCGATTGCAACTCTGGGACGCAGAAACCGCAAAGCCGTTGGGCGAGCCGTTGGCCGAGCAGAACGGAATTACCGCCGGGTTTTTCGATCAAGGTCAGGGTCAGCAGCTGCTGATTCTGCCAGGCCGCAGCAGAAGCCGCGTTCTCGCCGTTCCGTCCCTCGAACTCAGGTTCAATCTGCCGCTTCACGACGTCTTCGACGCCTGTGAAGCTGTCCTGTCCAGTGATCGGCAGCATCTCTACACCTGGGGCTACGATTCCTCTGTGCGGCGAGTTGACGCGCAAAGTGGGAAGATTCTTGGCGAGGTGCTTCGCCGGGGCAGGATCGACCGTGTTTTGACCCGCCCCGATTCATCGAGGATCTGGGTGGTTTACAACGACTTCGGTTATTACCAGCCGAGGGACTACAATTACGTTTCCGTGGTCGACGTCGCGGACATGCGGCCCGTGGAGACGGTGCGCTTTTCGAGCGCCGGCGGCTTTGTGCAATTCTCGGCGGACGGGACACGACTGCTGCTGTTCGACGAGGGACGATTGCGGCTTTTCGAGGCCAGCAGAATGAAGGAAATCACTCTCCAGGCGGACTGATCTCGAGCGCCTCCAGCAGGGCCTCTTACTGCGCGAAAGTCGGCGGAAACGCGTCGTCCGATTGCTTGTCCAGCCAAGCCTGGGTCTCTTCGATTTCGTCGTCGATTGCGATGACCGCCTCGCCTTCAAGGTCTTCAACCCACAACGAATCCGGCAGATCGGGATGATGAATCTCAAGATGGGCTTTCAACGCATAGCGACCATCATGAGTAAATCCTTGCACAGTCAAAACGAGCATGCCGTTGTTGACCGGACCTCTGGTTGACCCCTGAACGTAGCTGGTGAGAAACATCACGGCGTTTCCCAACGGAAAACTCCGCGCGGCAAAAGGGACCCGTTCAGCTTGACGCCTTGCGAGCTGAGATAACTTGGTGAAACTGCGCGACTTGCAGCGTCAATTGAATGTTCACGGTTGTCATTTCGAGCAAGAAGGCGGCAACCATTCCCTTTGGAAGAATCGCCACACCTGCGCCCGACACCTGCTCGCGGCGGGGCCGACATCCGTTACGTTCAAAAACTCCTCGGCCACGCCAGCCTTGAGACCACAGCGATTTACACCGCGATGAGCGTCGAGGCCCTGCGCGCGTCTATTTCGGCCTGTCAATCCCATCGAAACGCGCTGGCGCGAGTGCGGGTGTTAAGCTACCTTCCAAGCCATGAGCATCACCCATCAAACGCTTCTCGACGAAGAAGGCAAACCAGCAGCTGCTCTGATCCCGTGGGACGTGTTCAAGGAAATCCGAAAACGTCTTGGCGACGATAACGAAGACGATGAAAAGTTGAGTCCGGAGTGGCGCGAGGAGTTGGATCGCCGCCTTCAAAGTATCAAAGACGGCTCGGCGAAGACTATCCCGCACGAACAGGTGATGGCCGAGGTTCGCGAGCAGATGCGCAACCCTCCGGCTTCCGGGCAGAGCGCATGATCCACGAGTGGTCAGAGGAAGCGAAATTCGAACTGACCGAAGCAGCTGCTTACTACCAGAGGCAGGAATCCGGCCTTGGCGACAGCTTTATCGATCAGGTTGAAGCCGCGGCGCGCAAGATCATCCGCGATCCGTTCTCCCACCGCGAATTTGATCCGCCCTACTGCAGAGTGCACACCGAGCGCTTTCCCTATCAGGTGATCTACGTGATCGAAGATGAAACGGTCTACATCATGGCCGTGATGCATCAGAAACGGCGGCTAGGCTGCCGGAAGGAGCTCAGCTGAGACCCTCGCCAGCTTCACTGCCGTGAACCCAAAAAGTGCAACGGTGTGGAAAACTTTCTGGATTTTTTGATGCCGAGTGGGGTCTAGGAGGTCGGCAGCCCAACGCTGAGAAGACGGAATCTACAGGCTTTGAATCAGTCTCGAAAAGAGTCGGAATCACAACAAACGCCTTTTATAGGTATATATTACTTGACTATGCATCTGGCTGAAAAATTTTTGCCATGGGCATTTACATACAATC
>JBLHKS010000180.1:0-14473 GCA_047620505.1 Verrucomicrobiales bacterium
GCTTCACAGGAGTGCCGGCGTGGTCGAGATACGCAAAGGCGGCTCCCATGTGAAGACCGTTAAATACGATCGCGAACAACGTGCCGATTCCGGCGAAAATTCCGCTGGCGAAGATCCGCAGATCGATCCCCACGTTGTTAAAAATGTAGAAAGCGAACATGCCGAAATTCTGAGCAAACGTGTCGCGGTGGCCCTCAAGACCTCCGTCCTCGCCGAAGCCCTGTTCCATCTGCATCATTCCTTCCGGGCCGAGAATCGCCTGCATCCAGCGAGCGTCGAAGTAGACCGAAATCCAGATCACGATCATCGGGATCCAGAAAAACGCCTGACAAACCCAGAAAAGCCGGGCTTCCTCACGCACGAGCCGGGGCAGTTTTCGCCAGAAAAAATCGACGATTCGGGACAAGCCAGTTCGCTTGTCGCTGTGGATGTGCTGGTAGCAGCGGATCACCAACTGGTTAAGCCTTTCGCACAATGGCAGGCTGTACATTCGCGATTGCGCCAGAGAAAGATCACTACATGCCTGTCGGAACATCTCGGGTAGCTCGGTCAGCTGCTCCTTCGTCGCCCGGCGCGAGTCGACCGCATTCAGAGTCTGCTCCAACGCATCCCAGCGTTTGGCGTTTCGCTCCTGAAAAGTGTTCGCGTTCATCTTTTTCTTACCCGGAAGAGCGGATCCATTTTGCGATTCCCAACAATCTGCCCACCGCGGGTCGGCCACTGCTTTTCGTTAGCGGCTGAGCATGGCCGGCAAGCTCCATCTGGCGGTTCTCCGACCATTCTTGAAGCCGGTCCGTGTACTTCACAATCGCCTCCTGCTCCTCCCGCGTCAGCGGACAGATCGGAGCCAGCTCAGGCACGCCCTGAGCATTCAAAAGCGGCATCCGCAATCGAACTGGATCGATCGGCTTCTCCTTGTAAACGACGACCGTGCCCGCAGCGAGATCGCCGAGCCGCTGGAAGTTCCGCGAGCACATGCAGCTAACCAAACCGATGAAATACAGAGGCAAGACCATCCCGACGGCCGGCATCTGGTCGATAAACCGAATCACATTTCGAATGATCGACTGATTCCAAGTCATCCTCGCGCCTGAAGTCTGGACGACGCGGATTCCGAAAATCAATTTTCCTGGTGTCGCCCCAAGTTTCGAGCCCTCGAAAATCGTGAAATAAAGCCACATCACCGCGAACCAGAACAGCATGACCAGTCCTTGATAGATCTCGGGCGAAATCAAAACTAACGCCTGAAGCGCGATCGCGAAAATCAACAACGCGGCCGAGGAAAAAATCACATCCAGCAGCAACGCAAACCCACGCAACGCTGGACCGGCCACGCGGAGTCGAATCTCCACGCCCTCAGCGATTTCGTTAGTCTGCAGCGTATCGAGCTTTCCTTCCATGCCCATTCGATCAAACCATAATCTCGGAGAATGGCGAGTAGAAAGCGAACGGCTCCGGCGTTGACCTCGCGCGGCCAACGGAGTTGGCTTATGCGCGAAATGCAGGCGAGTCCGCGCTTCCGCGTGACTTGGCCCGCGCTGCCATTGCCAGGACTCAGGCGAGCTTTTGCACCAACAGTTCCCAATCCATCGCGTGTACGTTTTCCGAGATCGGCATATTCAGGCGTACCTCACATCCTGGTAGCAACGGCAACACTTCCTCTGAGGGATTTGAAACGTGCGTCACACTGTATTTGTCGCCCTTCTGTGCGACTTGGAAGTTGATCAGGATGAAACCGCCCGGACGGACTACACGAAGCATTTCCGCGCAGAATTTGTCCGGATAAAGCGCGTGATCATACACGTTCGTATAAATGAGATCGAAGGATTGATCCTCGAATTTCAGATCCACGTAGCGCGGCCACTTCCTGCCCGGTTCGAGCACCGAGACAGAGCGCGTCTTTGCAGGGCTTGAATAAATGCAGATACGGCATAAAAAGCTGACGAAACCCGGTCAATTTCTGGTCCCACTCCTCGTTGAGCCACTTACTCCGACGTGCCGGATCAGTCGTCTTTTCCTTTTGATACTCGATGTAGGCCTGATAAGTTTCGTTTGACTCCATTGACCGAGACTCCAGTCGGCTCGGAGCGTCGTCTTTTTTTGGTCCGTCAGGATCGAACAACAACTCCAATTGATCGGATCGAGCCTCTCGCTTTTAGGGCCGTAGATCTGGCGCACAAACAAGTCGATCTTCTGCTCCAGGAGATGAACGCGCGCACGAATCCCGGGGCGACAGGTCCATTCTTGAACGCGGCAGCGAGGCCGTTTGATGAGTTCATCCTTCGAACCAGGGAAGCTTCCACTCATTTTCAAGCGCGGCCCGACGGGTTCCCGAAGCTTGACCAGAGCGACTCCCGTTGTGAACGTCGACCGTGTCCAATTTCGTTTCGCATCTTGAATGCGCCATGACCGGTGAACGCCACGAAGCAGGCGTCGTCCACAATCTTTCGAGCCAAAACTGGCCGCTTCTCGTTCGCTACGATCTCGATGGAATCGCTAACGGAGTCAGCAAAGCCGATCTCGGTGCTCGGCCGGCTGATTTCTGGCGCTACCGCGAATTCCTGCCCTATCGCGATCCGAAATCGGTCATCAGTCTGGGCGAGCAAATGACGCCGATTCTGGCCGCGCCGAAACTTGGCAAAAACGTCTTCATCAAGGACGAAGGCCGCTTGCCGACCGGTTCGTTCAAAGCACGTGGACTCTGCATGGCGGTAACGATGGCGAACGAATTGGGTCTGCGCCGATTGGCGATGCCAACGAATGGAAACGCGGGTGCGGCGATGGCGGCTTACGCAACTCGAGCAGGAATCGAGACCTTCATTTTCTGTCCAGAGGACACGCCTGAGGTCAATGTCAGGGAGATCGCGATTCAGGGAGCGAAGGTATGGAAAGTGAACGGTTTGATCAACGACTGCGGAAAAATTGTCGGCGAAGGCAAGGCGAAGGCCGGCTGGTTCGACGTCTCAACTCTCAAGGAACCCTACCGGATCGAAGGGAAGAAGACGATGGGGCTTGAGTTGGCTGAGCAGTTCGATTGGGAGCTGCCTGACGTGATTTTCTATCCGACGGGCGGCGGAACTGGCTTGATTGGAATGGTTAAAGCCTTCGATGAGCTTGAGGCCATCGGCTGGATCGGAAGCAAACGACCGCGGATGGTCGCGGTGCAAGCGAGCGGCTGCGCTCCGATCGTGAAGGCTTTCGAATCCGGTGCCGAACATGCTGAACTTTGGGAGAACGCCCACACAGCAGCTGCTGGAATCCGGGTCCCCGCTGCCATCGGCGATTTTCTGATTTTGCGCGGCGTTCGCGACACGGGCGGCTTCGCGATCGCCGTCGACGATGAGGCGATCGAGGCTGGTCGGCGCGAGGTGGCCGAGACCGAGGGAATTCTGCTTTGCCCCGAGGGCGCGGCGACGTTTGCGGCTTACAAACAGAGTCTGGAAGACGGCCGAGTTTCGAAGGAAGATCGCGTCGTGCTTTTCAACTGCGCCACCGGCTTGAAATACGATTTACCCCCGGCCGGTCAGCAATTGGATCGAACGCAACCGATCGATTTCGCGGCGCTCGTCGGAGCTCAAGGCTCCTGCTGAGTCGGGCAGACCACGATTTCGCGAACGCAGACGCTCTGGGGCATCTGGTAGGAAAACAGGATCGTCTGCGCGATGCTTTCAGGCTCCAACGCGCCTCCGATTTCGCTAGCATAGTCTTTCCAACCCTGCTCAGCCGACGCATCACGCTGATTTTCGACCAACTCGGTCTGAACCATGCCGGGAGCGATGTTGATGATCCTGACATTGCTCCTGGAAACCTCCTCCCGCATCGTTTCCGTGATCGCGTGGACCGCAAACTTCGTTCCGCAGTAAACGGCGTGATTCCCGAACGTTTTGCGACCCGCAATCGACCCGAGATTCACGATCGTGCCGCCTTTGCGCTCGACCATTCCGCCGAGCACGAGATGAATTCCGTTGAGCAGGCCACGGATGTTGACGTCGAGCATCTGTTGCCATTCCTCAGGACTCTGATCCTGCGGTTTGCCGATGTTCATCACGCCGGCGTTGTTGATCAGCAAGTCGACTTTGCCATGCGCCGCTTCAGCTTCTGCGATCGCCTCACGGAATGCATCGACGTCCATGACATCGAGCTTTCGACAGATCGCGTTCGGCAAATTCAAGGCTTCGATTTTCTCAACGCGACGAGCGAGCAAAAGCTGAGGAAATCCGGCTTCGGCGAACAGTTTCGCGGTGGCGGCACCGATTCCGGAGCTGGCCCCGGTGATGACAATAAGTGGCTTGGACATGCCGAACCGATAGTCAGCTGGAGCGGTTCGCCAAGTCCCAAATCGAAGTTGCGGATGAATTCTTCACTGCGAAGGTTGCCGCCATTATGAATCGATCGACCCCTTGGATTTTAACGGGCCTGACCTGTGCGGCGCTTGCCCTCCCGCTAGCAGCTGCTGACGACGAAGCGAAGGAAAAAGACGCCGATGACCCGTTCGCCGGCCTCGATCTCACTGAATACAAAGAGCCGAAAGCGCCGGCCTTGGACCGCGACCGCGGGGTGATCAAACTTCGCCTCGAAGACGCCGTTTACATCAAAGGTGATCACTCAGGTCGTTGGAATTGGCCGAGTTTCACTCCGGATCGCTGGGGCGCCTACGACGTCGAAATCACCTACGTTTCGACTCTCCCGAAAATGGGAATCCAGTTTTTTATCGGCGATGCCAAAGCGAAAGGCTACCTCCCGCAGTCGGGCGGAATGAAGCAGCCGCACACGGCCGTTTTCGCCAAAATTTATCTGCCAGACACCCAAACTCATCAGATGGGAATTCTTTCCGGCGAAGATTCGAACGGCGCTCAGTTCAAGCTCCAGGGAATCCGCTTGATTCCGGCATGTGAAGGTGAGGAACAAACCCAGGGGATCGATGGAACGATCGAATTGGCCGCAGGCGACGCGACGACGTTTTCCAAGAAAATGCGTTATGAGCCGAAGAAGGAAAAAGACTGTCTCGGATTCTGGACAGAAGCCGATGACTGGGCGCAGTGGAGGTTTGCGGTTCACACGGCCGGAAAGTTCGAAATGCGAATTTTCCAAGGCTGTGGCGGGGGAAATGCAGGCAGTGAAGTCGGCGTTTGGATCGACGGAACGGAACACAAATTCACCGTGATCGACACCGGCGGATTCCAGAGCTGGAAGGCCGTGGATCTTGGGACCGTCGAGCTGACGAAGGGCGATCACCTCGTCTCGATCAAGCCGAACACGAAGGTTGGAAAGGCCGTCGTCGACATCCAGAAAGTTGAGATGTCGCTCGTGGTCGACTAGATCGCGGTCAGTCTTTCGGCAGCAGCTGGATTCCGTCCACGATCACGTAGCCGTCGGTTTCGTCGGTGCGGATTTCGATCGCTGACTCCTGCGCAAATCGAAAAACGCCGATCGATACGAACGGCGAGCCGCTTTCCTTCGATTCGCGCTGATTCAAGACTGCGGTCGAAGTGCCGTCGGCGTGCTTGATCGTGATCGGGACGTTTGAAGCTCGGTTAGCGTTCGGCGGGTAGGCGATCAGCACTTCGTATTTGCGCGCCTCCTTGATTTGAAAATCCCAACGAGCTGACTTCGCTCCTTTGCCCTGTTTGTCATCGTGAAGGTAGCCCGCGCCGAGGTGTGGAGAATTCGCGGCGCTCGTTTTCCACTCGCCCGTCAGTTTCGCGTCCGTGTCGTCGAAAACGATGCCGGGCAGCGACTTCGGCTCGAGCAGAGCCTTCGGCGGATGCGGCTTTCGATCCATCTCTAACACTTGTCCTTCCGCCAGCAGCTGCTGACTGAGCTTAGCGTAGTCGACTGCTTGAACGTCGATGTTTTCGTTGATCGCAATCACGGCGGCGTCGGCAGCGGAATGGCCGAGGACCATGAAAACCGGCTCCATCCGGATCGACCCGAACGCCATGTGCGAACTCGAAACGCAAACCGGGACGAGGAGGTTCGAGCACTCCTTGGCTTTGGGCGTGATCGCGCGATAGCTGATTGGGTAGGGGCCGCCTGGGCTGACCTGGATATCGCCCTCGTTCCGCACGTTGCCATCCGCGTCGACGTAGCGCTGAACGTTGTGCGAATCCATGTTGTAGGAGCCCATCCCGATCGAATCCGGCGTCGGCTTGACCGCGCGCAGATGCATTTCGGTCATCACAAAATCGCTGACCATCCGGCGGGCCTCGCGAACGTAAATCTGGTGCGGCCAGTTTCCGTTGTCGACGAACTCGTCCTTCGCCAACCCCCATTTTGACATCGCTTCGCGGACATCGGCGCGGACGCTCGGGTCGTTAGCCAAAAAGTGCATCAGCCCGAGTTGGTACTGCCGATGCTCGGCAATGATTTCGCGACGGCGCTCGTAAGTCGCGTCCGGATAATCGTAGTTCATCCCGATGTTGTCCGTCGAAAACGCGCCGTGGTTGTTCGTGTCTGTTTTGCCGTTCGGCGCTGGGTCGAACTTCTGGAAAACCTGGTTCCAGCCGCCTTCGAGATAGCGGGCGATCAAGGCATATTGGTTAGCGTCGTAGCCATCGGGTTTGGGAAACGGCACGCGGTTCGCCTCGACTCGCGTCAGGCACATCCGGAAATTGTAAGCCTGAAGCCGGTGATCGCCCTCGCCGTCAATTCCGGGTGGATCGGCTGAAACTCGGGGCAGCAGACCGCTCGATGCGTCGCCCGGAACGACGTAAGCCGAAACTGGATAGTCGAACTGATGCTTCTTAGCATTCGCGGTTTGGACGCCGTTGAGCGTCTCGCCGTATTTCGTGATCGACTCGCGCCCGGTCGCGTAGGAAACGCCAGCAGCTGCTAGCAGATCGCCCTCGTAAGTCGTGTCCATGAAAACTCGGCCGCGATACGTATTTCCGCTCAACATGGTGATCGCCGAGATCCGCGCGCCGTCCTTTTCGACGCCTTTTTCGCGATCGAGCCACTCGTCGCGCACGACTGGAATTTCGAGTTCGGCCACCCAGTCGTCGTAGGCCTGCTCCGCCACCCGCGGCTCGAAAACCCACATCGCATCATCATCTCTTCGGTAACGCGAATATTCTTCCGGCTTCTGATGAACCCAGGCTTCCGGATTGTCGTAGTGCATTTTGAGCCGCTGATAGAATTCCCGCGAAACGCCGCCGATCGCCTCCTTCTTTCCGCTGTCCGTCCAACCAAGCCCTCCACTTGTCAGCCCACCTAGATGTTTGTCAGGGCTGACGACGATCACCGTTTTCCCAAGCCGCTTCACCTGCACTGCAGCGGCGATCGCCGCCGAAGTTCCGCCGTAAATCACGACATCGTGTTCGGTCGTCTCGGCTGTGGCGAAGCCGATGAGCAGAATCCAGATCCCAAAAGGTGTAAATCGCATGAGCCGAGTTTGAATCGGGCAGAGCTGGATTGCACGCAGATTTCCAGGTTGCGACGACGCCCGAAAAGGTTCATTAACCCCAATCAATTATGAAGTTCGCCTGCCCATCTTGTTCCGGACACATCGAAGCTGAAGAAGGTTGGATCGGCCACACGACGGATTGTCCACATTGCGGAGCCAGCTTCGTCGTTCCCGGACCGGAGCCCACAGAGCAGCCCGTTCAATATCAGCATTCTTCTACCCAGGGTCCGCCGCCGCTACCTCCAGGCCCTCCACCGTCTTCGCCGCCGCAATTGCGTCCGCAGCCGCAACCCGCTGCGCATCGAGGCCAGGGAGAATTCGCGCCCTGCCCACGCTGCGGTTCCTACGCTGCCAAGAAACTTAAGTTCACGTGGTGGGGTGGCGCGTTAGGCGCGAAAATGTTCAGCCACGTCAAATGCCAGAATTGTTCGCAGGGCTACAACGGCAAGTCAGGCCAGCTCAACACGACCGCGATCACGCTCTATCTCGTGATCAGCGGAGTCATCGGCCTGATATTCGGCGTGTTCCTTTTCGCGATGATGCGCTAGAGCGCGAGCATGGCTGGGGGTGCTCACCAAAATCACCAGTAAGGGTGCCGATTGTCGAGCTGGATGGCAACGGCCCCGGGCCGTACTCAGGACCCTCTTTGAACTCGTTTCCTCGCGCTCGCGATAGCCGGGTGACCCTCTCAATCCTTGGTCCGATCGTCACTCGGACGCGATAAGACCAATGGAAATCCCTTTCATTCAGCAGGGTTTCCTGAGACCGTCTGTCATGCCTGACCAACCGCCGCAGCGCCTCATCTTTCAACTCGGAACCAACAACTGGCAGTCCGAGCAAGAGTTCGCCCCGGGGAGCGGAATTCTCCACGAACAGCATCACAACACGTTCAACGCGATGCCCGGCGTCAATTCGCACAGCGTGTTTCCATCCCGCGTCCAACGCTTCGAGCGGCCCGATGTGAGGGTCTTCGAACTCGATCACGACATTCCGATCTGCGAGTCGGTCTCGCCAGTTTCATCCTATCGTTGGCACAGCATGAGCGAGGATGAATTCGAGGCATATCGAGTTCGGCTGCGCGATTTCGTGATCGCCTACATCGACGAGGTCGAAGCCGATCTCGGGCGGTCCTTCGATCTGTTCATCGCCCATCATGCGTTTCTCAACCCGCTGGTCATGGCCGATGTGAATCGAGAGCGAGTCGCGCGCGGCAAACCAGCCGTCCCCTTGTTTGCGTTCGTCCACGGCACCGCGTTGCTGATGTTCAAACATGAAATGAAGGGCGGCGACCCCGAGTACCCGCCGCGGTTTTATCCGCGCTGGATCAAGGACAAAGTCTTCGATGCGGTCAGCGGCGTTCTGGTGATTTCGAATTCACAGAGTGAGCGCTTTTTGTCGATTTTCAGCGACTACAATCCAGAGCGTGTCTTCGTCGCGCCAAACGGAATCGATCCCGCCGTCTTCCACGTTGACGATACGCTTGAGCGCGACACGGTCCTCTCACGCTTCCCGACCAAGCCCTACGAAGGCAGCGCCGCCGCCCCTTCCAGCATTCCGCCCGGCTTCGACCGGATCGTGCTTTTTGTAGGCAAATTCGCCGACATCAAGCGCATCGATTGTCTGCTCCGCGCGGCGGTCGCCTACGAAAAGGTAGCCGCGGAGGCCGGTCTGCGCGTGGCCACCCTCATTGCGGGCTCAGGGCCACTGGCCGATCAACGGCTGTATCAGGATCTGGCGACCGACCTCGGCCTTTCCGGCGCATTCTTCATCGGCCCTCACTCCCAGCCAAACCTGGCTCAACTCTACAACATCGCCGACGTCGGCGTTTTTCCGACCAAGATCGAAGCGTTCGGCTTGGTCTTCCTGGAATGCATGGCCTGTGGAACGCCTGTCATCGGAACGGCGGCGGGCGGACCGCTCGAGTTTGTCGATGACACCGCCGGCGAACTCGTCACCGACTTCGAAAGCAACGAGGAATTCACCACCGCTTTGGGCGAAACGATTGCCCGCGCCCTCGTCCAGGATTGGAAGCGCGGCAAGGCGGCCGCGGCGCTCGCCATCGCCTCACGCTACACGCTGACTGTCCAGTGTGACCTGATCTTGAAGAGCGTCGATGCCCTGACAGCCTGAAACATTGGCATTTAAGGCGGTGTGATTGTGGTATCCGGCGCATAAGACGCTTGAACTCATCGCTCAGCAGCTGCTGGAGCGCCGCGCGCGTTCGGTTCGAACCGGCGACGGATTCGGCGTACCCAAACCAACGGTAATCCTTCGGGTCATCGACCATTCCGGCCCTCACGGGATTCAGGTCGATGTAAGCAGCCATCGTGCACAGGGCGTCTTCGGAATCTTCAAGCAGGACACTGCCAAAGCGTTCCTCCCACAGCGTGCCGCGCCGCCCGTGTTTCTTGTTGAACCACGCGCACTGCTTAGCCGCGATAGCGGCCCAATTCGTACGAAGCGACACCGCAGAGCCCGACGAAGGAGAGGTAAAAACGGCGCTTGAGCATGTGCATGAACTTGGAGAGATCGAACATCTGAGCCTTGAGCCGGCCGATGATGTCCTGAGCCCAGGCTTCATTCTGCATCTCCTTACGGGCATGATTGATGCGCCACTGAACTTCACGAATATACTGGTCGCTGTAGGCGATCTTCATGCGCTTGAGCAACTCTTCTTCGGAGATTTCGGCTCGAAGCTGGTCCGCACGCAGTTCCCCGGGGACGGTTAGGAGAATGTGGAAGTGATTGGACATGCAACACCAGCTGACGGCCTCCAGCCCCGAGAACTGCAAGAGGCGAGTCAGCAGCATGCGGAACTGTTCGCGTTCTTCATCACCAAAGACGAATTCACGATTTACGACGCGACTGAAGACGTGGTAGTGCGCGAAGTGCTGGGCTGGTTCTGCGTAGATTCGGTGGCTCACGGATTGAGCATTCTGGGGCGATTCCCTCTACGGCCAAACTGGCTTCTTTTACATTCACATTTTATACTGGGTTCAGTCTTCAGCCGAGAGCCTATTCTCCCTTGCCTCTCAGAGCCCTCTGAATAGACGTTGTTGTTAGCCAGGAAAAAGCCAGCATCAGTAAAAGGTAAATACTTTGGGCTACGACAATGACGATTGTGCTACGGGCATCTTCTCCCGCCAGATCGATTTGCATCCGAAATGAAATTGCCACACCTGGAAGCAGCAATACTTGAAGAATGATGGGGCTCTTCATCCCGCGATCCATCCCCCAAGAAATGAAATACAAAATACCGGCCCTTACCGCTGCTATCAACATTTGGAGAACTGATTGGTTTAGGTTTCCCGAGGTTAACGGGTTCTGTAGAAGTGATAGAATCACTTCGATTGCTATTATTGCGTATCCAATCCAGACCAACGTCTTTGCGAAACCACGGCCTCGGGACTCGCTCAACGCTTCCATCCATCGCTCAGCTCCATATTCTGCAAGAACCTCACGCCACTCGATTACAGTTCTATGGGAAAACCGAAAGATGACGTAAATAATAGCTGCGCCGAGTAAGATAAGTATTTCCTTTCCTCCCGGCATTGAAAACATTGATGTCATTCCAGATTTCACGAAAAAATTAGAAAGGGCTTTCGATCCATATTTCCAGCGTAAATAAGATTTAGATACTCTGGACCCTGTCAGTTTTGGGAATTTCAGCCTCCAAGCTAAAATTTGCCTGATCGTCAGTCTCGGGAAAATACCCTGTCATTGTATTCGTTCTCACTCTCTTTTCCCCGCTTATTATCCTGATTTGTCTCCGAAACGTTTTACTGGTGCCATATTGGCTGCCGCAAACGCATGAGCGAATACTTCATCTAAAAAATAATAAGTCAAATAACGATCATTCTTTTGGCCTGTGATGAAAAACGGGCGCGGATTTCGACCCTCGTAGATTGCCCACGGTATTATCCCAATGATAGCTACAAGGACAATACCAACACAAAGAAACCATTTTTTGGCAGCCCGGGGAAGATCTAACTTATCCATAAATTCGCCCAAAAACGGAACACAAAGAATAATGATCGGAAAGCAAACGGTCCAGAGCACTACTTTCCTTTTGCGCCGAGATTTCGCCAATCTACCTGGTTGATTAGAAACCACCGGCACTTGGAGCCATATCTTCCGTCCTTCACCCTCGCCATCGACGCGAATCTTGTAGATCGATGCGGGGCTCGGCTCACCGGTAACCGCACAAATGTCAGGGAATATTGGTGATTGTTCGAGCGGTAGCTTTATGCACCATTACTGTTTCTTGTTACTCATTGAGAACTACTTTTTCGCCTTCGGATCGATCGCTGCCAATTCCGCATCGACCAGTTCACGCGTCTTCGTGCGGAGGTCTTCAACGGAGATATCGCCCATGTCGACCTTCGCCAGCAGGCTCTTCTGCGCTTGGTAGTCGAGGTTGACGATTCCGGCGCGGCTTTGGAGCATGCGCCAGCATTTGCGGCGTTCGACGGCGAAGAGGACCATTTGGCGGCTGACGGTTAGCCATGTCATTTTGCCGTTGATTTCGGCTTTGATGTAGACGGCGAAGTCGGGGACGAAAGAGCGGTGCTCGGGGTCGAAGACGCGGCGGTAGATGACGTCGTCTTGATTCAGGCGGATGAGCATGTCGTCGAAGTGGATGAGGTCGGCGGCTTCGGCTTCGGTGATCTTTTTGAGGTGTTTGCGGAAGCGCGCCTCGGTCGTGGCCCAGTGGGCGACGGTGTAGGTGTATTTGCTCTTATCGCTATAGGCGGCGCCGTCCCACCAGTCGCGGGTGATACTGGGGTTGCCTTTGAGGTCGAAACATTCCGTGGCCAACTCGCCTTTGCGCGGGTTGTAGACGAACTCGGGCATGCCGCGGGAGTCGCGAATGAGCTTGGCTTGTTGGGCGGACATGTTGTCGGCGACGCCGTACTCCGGCTGGCAGGTGGTGAAGCATTGGAAGAAGGCGGTGCCGCGGTATTGGAGGCCTTCTAATATAGTTTGGTAGAGCTTGGCGGAGTTGGCCATGGAGACCTGTCCGACGTAGGGCGAGCCGTGACCGCTGGTGAAGGCTTCGGCGACGCTCTTTTTCTCGTGGAGCTTGCCTTGAGACGCGGTGCCGAACTGGTTCATGTCATAACCGCCGAGCATCGTCGAGCTATCCGAATTCTGACCGCCGGTGTTGGAATAGACCTGCGTGTCGAGCATGATCGCTTTCACGTTCGGGCGGTTCTGGAGCATCACCTTGGAGATGTTCTGGAAACCGATATCGCCGAGCGCGCCATCGCCGCCGACGATCCAGACCTTCGGGAGTTCGTTGATCTCCTGATCGGTCATGTGGTTGTCGGTCATGTGGGTGTAGTCGAAGTAGAGAGCGTCGGTGATGACGTTTTCCTCACGCTCCAATAAGCGAGTCGCGATCCGCTCCGGAACGACCGAACGGCGGCCGTGTTTCATGGTGAGCGACTCGCTGAGGAGCCACGATATGGTGGCGCCGTCTTGGAAGAGCGAGTTCATCCACGGATACGGGTGCGGGTTGGACGGTGGGGTCGAGCCGTAAACCGTGTTACAGCCGGTCGACGCGCCCATGAACATCACGCTCTGGCCATTGGCGAGGCGTCCGTCGACGGCTTGGAGTTCCTTGTGGTTGAAGGCGTCGACGCGCATCACGCTGACGAGCGTGCTGATGATGTCTTCATCCGAGATCGGGCCGTTGGCTTCGATCCGTGTGGTGGTGTCCTTTTCGTCTTCGCCGCCGAGACCCATGACTGCGTGGGCGACAGTGCGCTTGTAAAGGTTGTAGGCTTCTTCATCGCTCGACTTGAGCGCGGCCAATTTGGCGACGCCGTCTTTTTCGAGCTTGTCGGCTTTCTCCATCAAACGATCGGCCTTTTTATGATACATCGGGCGCATGTAGGCCTCGGTGATCGACGCGACCGCGCGGAGAATTGATTTCTCGCCACAACCGGCGCAGGCGCCATCGCCAGAGACGAGAGCTTCGTAGTTCCGGCGGACCATGAGGTGATTGCGCAACGCGGCGGGACGTGAATCCTGCGGCGACTCATCATCATAGAGCCCGAGGTATTTTTGCGACGTGTCAGGCAACATCCGGCTGAAGATCTGCGCGGAGGTGATCTCGTAGTTCAACTCCTCGGTGTCCGGCACCATGACCAGAGCGTTGTGATCACCACACTCGACGACGCACTCGCCGCAGCCTTTGCAGAGGTCACTGACAAAGATCGAAAACAGACCGCCTTGGCCCGGGGCTTTCTTCTCCACGGATTTGAAGATCGCCGGGACTTTGGTGTAAGCCATCGGCACGACTTCCATGATTCCAGCGAACTCTTTCTTCGCTTTGGCGGAGATTTTTCCGTTCAGCGCTTCAACTTCGGTTTGGACGATATCCTTGAATGGCACCGATTCCTTGGCGGCGATCGCGGCGTTCATTTTCTCACGCGCATTGGCCTCAATGTCTGGAATGGCCGCCAGCAGCTGCTCGCGGTCTTCTTTGCCGCTAATATAATTGCGGATTGCGGTTTGAAGCACCGTCGAGATGTCCTGCGCGGTGTTCGGCAAAGCCGTGTCGGGGCAGGCGGTGATGCATTCCATGCACTGGGTGCAGTTCTCGGCAATGTATTTCGGCGTCTCGCGACGGGCGACGTATTTGGACTGCGTTTGGCCGGAACCGGCGGCCATGACGCCAACGGACGCGAGCGCGCCTGCTGGCTGGTGGTAACCGAGACCCGCGCGATATTCGCTATCGAATTTCTCCATCTTGACGACTGGAGTGCGCTCTTCCTGCTTCTCGCTCTTCGGCAAGTGGCTGACGTTCGGGATAAAACATCCGGACGTCGGCAAAATGCTGATTTCGCCTACGGGCGCGATCGGATCGAGACGCATTGACGAGCAACGGTGTGGAAAACTTCCCTTAGAAATTGGCGTAGATTTCGTGCAGTCTGTCTACTGCCCGGTTCCAGGGAACCTCGCGGTAAACGAAGGCGCGCAGCCACCGGATAAATTTCAGGCTCCTTACAGTGCAGCGCTGGAGGAAGGTGGCCACAAAGTTGGCGCCGCTTTTTTGTGCTTTCT
>JBLHKS010000181.1:0-14378 GCA_047620505.1 Verrucomicrobiales bacterium
TTGATAATCCGTCGAGTCAGAATCAAGGGCCAGAATGAAACGTCCCTCAGCTTCCTGGATTTCTCCGTAAATCAAGTGCCTCACGCCTTGGGAAACCAGTTGTCGAGCTTCATTTGGGCGATTTTCCGGGAGAGTGTGTAATATCTGCGTTAGTTTTTCATTAGTCTGCTGTTGTTGCCACTCGATCGCGGCCAAACCGTTGCAGATTTCCAAGGTCGATTCTTCGATTGCATCAACGACTCTTGACGCTCCACGGCTAATGGCCTCCTCTAAACGATCAGTCTGCGCCTCGATCGAGGCGCAGATGGTTCCTGCGGCCTCAAGCGAGGAGTTTCGAAACTCAGCGGCTGAGTCTCTTTGGGCGATCAACTGTTCGGTCAAGATGCGCTCGATTCGCCGCTCGCGGCTGGCGTGTTCGTAACCTTTTGCCTCTGGCGAAGACCCGCCATGCCAGTTAAGGCTTAGACCATAATGGTATCGATCAGACAGAGTGTGTTGAACGTTCATTGGAAGACTTTGCCGTTTTGACGATTCGACTCAATCTTGTTCACGAGGCGGCTTAGTCGACGCTGTTTACCTTCAAATATCGGTCGGTGGGCGAGTTTTCCTTGATCGGCGGTCAGGCCGCCACTGGAGTCAATTCGGGCAGTTCGGCTTCGACCAACGCCCAGATTCCGTCCGCGAAAGTCGGGTCATTCAGATGTTGTTCAACAGGGCTTGGTTCAGGAACTCCCTGTCCGAAATCCTCGCGAACCAACAGATGCCCCTCGATAGCTTCCCTGGCCATCGTCAATGCTTCCTCGAAAGTCGAACCAGCCGAAAAGCAACCCGGCAAATCCGGGACCGTGACGCCAAAATCGGAGTCCGGGTCTTTGTGGATCACAATGGGATAGCAGCGTTTCATTGGGAGTCGATTACTTGGGTGGCCACGACCACCTTGCTTGTCGAAAGATGTTCCGAAGCGTCCCAATCGCAATGTCTTACTTGGGATGCGGCGCCGTCACGATGTTGACTCGGCCGGATTTCTTGAAATGATGATGATCGCCAGTGACGCGAACCAACTCCCATCCGTCCCGCTTCAGCCGCTTGATGATCTGCCGGGACGTCATCGAGTTCCCCGCAGAATCTCCTGCAAGCCATACGACAGAATCCCACCCGCGCGGTAGTATTCCACCTCGATCGGCGTATCCAACCGTAGCACGAGCGCCACCTCCTCGCTCGATCCATCCGCGCGATGCACGACCAAGGTCGCTTCCTGCATCGGTTTGACCTCGTCGCTCAGGCCGAGGATGTCGAAGGTCTCGCTGCCGTCCAACGCCAAGCGCTCGTAGTCGTCCGCATTCTTGAAATTCAGCGGCAAGACGCCTATGCCGATCAGGTTGGAGCGGTGGATGCGTTCGAAGCTCTTCGTGACGACGGCCTGCACGCCTAACAAACCCGTTCTTTTGCGGCCCAGTCGCGGCTGGAGGCCAGCCGTAATCGCTACGGCCGTTCAAAAATCAACTAGCCACTGAAAGCGCCGCATCGCGATCCATGGCGACAGACCTGACTGAAAACTGGCCCGCCTTCTCCACATTGTTCACAGCGGACGCGATAACCTTTTCAAGATCTGGACCAGAGCGATCAAATTCTAGCTCTAGGCCAATTGAGTGAACGCTCACCAGTGCATCGTCGCAGCCCGCAGCTCCAAGACGGTCAGTCGCATCAAGCAACTCGTCATTGGACGGCTCGCCGGAGAAGGGGCCGCTAACGATCAAACTGAAGTGATATTCGTTCATCTCAATGTCCAACTATTCACCATCGGCGCTGCCGGGGCAACGATTGACTTTGCGACGAATTTGCTTCGCGTGATTTTGAGAATTGCGCGGTGTAGACCAGATGGACATGCGACATTCGCGATGACCGATTTGGCAAAAGGTGATTCCCCAAGCATGCGCTCGTGGACCGGCTTTTTGGACCGTCCAGCCTTTCGACTCTGCGTAAGCCAAAGCCTCGCGGATGTGCTTGTTAGGGTGCTTCACGCTTCCCGCAAAATCTCCTGCAGCACATACGGCAGAATCCCGCCTGCGCGGTAGTATTCCACTTCGATCGGCGTATCCAACCGCAACACCAGCGCCACCTCCTCGGTCGATCCATCCGCGCGATGCACGATCAACGTTGCGTCCTGCATCGGCTTGACGTCGTCGCTCAGGCCGAGGATGTCGAACGTCTCGCTACCGTCCAGCGCCAATCGCTCGTAGTCGTCCGCGTTCTTGAAGTTCAGTGGCAGGACGCCCATGCCGATCAGGTTGGAGCGGTGAATCCGCTCGAAGCTCTTCGTGACCACGGCTTGCACGCCTAACAAACGGGTTCCTTTCGCGGCCCAGTCGCGGCTGGAGCCCATGCCGTAATCGCTGCCGCCGATCACGACGAGCGGCTTTCCGTCAGCTGCGTATTTCTGGGCGGCGTCGTAGATGTCGCAGACTTCAGCGGAGCCGTTGTGGTGCTTCGTCACGCCGCCCTCGGTTCCGGGGACCATGAGGTTCTTGATCCGGACATTCGCGAAGGTGCCGCGAGTCATGATCTGGTCGTTGCCGCGGCGGCTGCCGTAGCTGTTGAACTGGGCTTTTTCGACGCCGTGCTCCTTCAAATACCGGCCAGCGGGCGAGTCTTCCTTGATCGCGCCGGCGGGCGAGATGTGGTCGGTGGTGACGGAGTCGCCGAAGATGCCGAGCGGGCGCGCGCCTTTGATTTCGCCGATCGAACGCGACTCCATCGAGAAGTCCTCGAAGAACGGCGGGTGCTGGATGTAAGTCGAATTTTCCTCCCAAGCGTAGGCGGCGCCGGTTTTGGCGGGGATTTCGTTCCACTTCGGATTGAGCGCCTCGAAATCGGTGTAGAGCCGCTGGAACGCCTCGGCGGTGAGGGCGGTTTTCATCGTGTCGCGGACTTCCTGAAGCGATGGCCAGAGGTCTTTGAGCATGACGTCGTTTCCGTCGGCGTCCTGCGCGAGTGGCTCGGTGGAGAGGTCGATGTCGACGGTGCCAGCAAGCGCATAGGCGACGACGAGCGGGGGCGACATGAGGAAGTTCGAACGCACTTTCTGGTGGACGCGCGCTTCGAAGTTTCTGTTGCCGCTAAGGACGCTGGCGACGACGAGATTCTGGTCGTCGATCGCCGAATCGATTCCTTCGTCGAGTGGACCGGAGTTGCCGATGCAGGTGGTGCAACCGTAGCCCACCGTCTGGAATCCGAGCTTGTCGAGTTCGCTGTCGAGCCCCGCTTTGTCGAGGTAATCGGTGACGACGCGCGAGCCGGGAGCGAGCGACGTTTTCACGGATGGATTGATCTTCAGGCCGCGCGCATTCGCTTTTTTCGCGAGCAATCCGGCGGCGAGCATGACGCTCGGGTTCGAGGTGTTGGTGCAGCTGGTGATCGCCGCGATGACGACCGAGCCGTGGCCGATTTTGTCCATGACACCCTTGGAATTGACCATCACTTCGGTCCGTTTCGACAAATCCGCGTCCGGCTGGCCGAAGCCGCCGTCGTTAGCCGAGACGCCGAAGAGTTCTTCGAATTTCGACTTCAGTGCGGGGACTTCAATCCGGTCCTGCGGACGTTTCGGGCCGGCGACGCTCGGGTGGATCGTGCCGAGATCGATCTCGACATCGACCGAGTATTCGACGCCGTCGCCCTTGCGTGGAATGCCGTACATGCCCTGCGCTTCGAAGTAATTGCGGAAGGTCGCGCAGACCGATTCGCTGCGACCGGTCGAGTCCATGTAGTTAATTGTTTCCTCGTCAACTGGGAAGAAACCCATCGTCGCGCCGTACTCCGGGGCCATGTTCGCGATCGTGGCGCGGTCGGCGAGCGGGAGAGCAGCTGCTCCCTCGCCGTAGAATTCGACGAACTTGCCGACAACACCCGCAGCGCGCAGGATTTCGGTGATTGTCAGGGCCAGATCGGTCGCAGTGACGCCTTCGTTGAGCGAGCCGGTCAGGTTGACGCCAACGACTTCGGGCGTGAGGAACGTGATCGGCTGGCCGAGCATTCCGGCCTCCGCTTCGATCCCGCCGACGCCCCAACCGACGACGCCGAGGCCGTTGATCATGGTCGTGTGCGAGTCGGTGCCGACGAGGGTGTCCGGGTAGAAAACGTCGCCTTTGCTGAGCACGCCTTTGGCCAAATACTCGAGGTTCACCTGGTGGACGATGCCGATTCCTGGCGGGACGACGTTGAAGGTTTCGAAGGCCTGCTGGCCCCACTTGAGGAATTCGTAGCGCTCGCGGTTGCGCGTGAATTCGAGGTCGAGGTTCTTCGCCATCGCGTCGGCGGTCCCGGCGAAATCGACTTGGACGCTGTGGTCGACGACGAGGTCGACTGGGACGAGCGGCTCGATGATTTTGGGGTCTTTGCCGACTTTCTCGACGGCCGAACGCATCGCTGCGAGGTCGACAAGGAGCGGGACGCCGGTGAAATCCTGCAGGACGATCCGCGCGACAGTGAAGGGGATTTCGACTTTGGCCGGATCTTTGGCGTTCCAGTTGGCGAGGTTTTTGACATCCTCCTCGTTGACTTTGATCCCGTCGACGTTGCGCAAGACCGACTCAAGGACGACCCGGATCGAGATTGGGAGTTTGGAGATCGGCCCGACGCCCTGCTCTTCGAGGGCTTTGAGGGAGAAAAGGGTGCCTTCGGCGCCATCGCCGGTGGTAAATTTGCGTTGCGTGTCCACAGGTGTAATTTCGGTCAGAATTATCGGAAAAATGCGGCCTAAACTAGGGCGGAAGGTCGCGCTGGCAAGAGGATTTCGGGGGCAGCTGCTGCTGACGGCGAAGTGGCCCTTGGATTACCCGGGTTGGAGCGGAATTTGGCTGCGAATTCGGACGGCATTCCAAAATTGCATTGCCCGATTCTGAGGCGGGCTATTCCGATGGAATTACCGCCAGGTTTTGTCCTTATCTCGAACGGCCACCTCGTGAAAAATCTGCGCGATTGAATGCCGGTTTCCTGGAGGAGGCTGCGAATGATGCTCGTTGCCTTTTGCGGACGCGAAAATGTCGATCATGTCCGTTCGGTTAGTCAGGATCTTATGCACTTGATCAATGAGCACGAAAAACACGCCTTCATGTGTTTCCTCGGCCGCCATCGTTTTCAAAACGGAGGTCGGATTCATGTCAGCGACCGCCAGCATCGAACTATCCAGATTCGATAGACGAGCCAATACAATTGCGGCTCGCCACCGCTGACCGTGCGTCGATCCGCTGATCGCCAGCTCTGCCGCCAACTCATATCCGCTTGAGTCACCCAGCTCCGCAAGGGCCGCAGCCAATTCGAGCGCATGCTTGAAGCTCTCTTGATTCGACGCGAATTCATTGAAGTCCGCTCTCAACTGAGTGAGGCCGCTACGATCGTTCGTTTGTGCGAGCAATGCCGATGCCGCCCAACGGACCATTGGATCGGAGTCGCTCAGGGCTTTCTTCAGAGCCGGAATCGCAGCTTCTCCGTCGCGTTCGGCAAGCAAGCCGAGATCTCCATGAAAATGATAGTTCAGCGTATCGTTGATCGCGCGATACGCTTCGTGCCTGGTATCCCAAGGAAATCGGTGCTGGGCGAGCGGCTGATGAAATTGGAATGCCAATTCCGCGTTTTGAGCTTGATAGAATTTTCTGATATACGGCGCTGCCGCTTTTGGTCCCCAGCCCGGAAAAACTCCATCGCCAGTTGGCGAACTGGAAAAGAAAACCCGCGGCGCGATCGCTGCCGCAACTTCGTGGAAATCGAACGGAAACTGGCGATGGTCCGAGCCGAATTTCGAATCCAGCAAAGGCATATAATTGGGCAGCGCCCAAGTTTTGAGTCTGCCCTCTACTGTTTCATAATACTCGAACGGCGTCCAGCCACAGCTCGATACGGCAATTTTCACACGCTCGTCAAAAGCCGCGAGAAACATGGCGTTATGGCCGCCGAGCGAATGTCCGATCGTGCCGATTTTTTCAGGATCAACGTTTGGATGGGCCTGCAAAAAGTCGACGCAGACCATGTGGCTGAAAACTCCTTTGATCGTCCCTGACTCGTAACGATCGGTATCGAAATCGTATGACCTTAAATCTCCAAAACCCGGATAATCCGGAATAATAACGACATAGCCCATCATCGCCAATTCGATCGGGAAGTTGCAAAGCGGCCAGCTCTCGAAGCAGCCCTTTCCGGCTCCACCCGTTGGATGCATTCCTACGATGCCCGGCCGCTTCTCATCAGCTTGGAGATCCAACGGCTCGTACAAGAATGCATGGACAGTTTCGTTCGGTGCCGCCTCGAAACTGATCGTTTTTTTAGTATAACGCCCTCGAATCTGGGAGTTTTCTACGTGGATCTGAAAATCCTCAAGACGTTCGCGTTTGGGTCGCTCAGGAAGGTCGCCCATCGCTTCAGACATCGCATTTACGATCTGTTGACGCTTGATCCGAAAATGCTCCGGTTCAGTGATGGGCTGGATTAGGTCTTCCTTATCGTAGTAGACCATCAGCTCTCTCAATCGGGGCGGGACCTTCTTCTTCTCGCAGTTCTGTGGGCTTTCGGGTGACTCCGACAACAATTTGAAATTGTCTGCCCAAACCTGAATGCCAAATCGAGTGACGCCCCTCCGATCAATCAATCTGAAGGTTAAGTCGTAGTCATTGTCCTCCACATACTTCTCGCGACCGATTCTTCTGAGTTTTGGAGTTTCAAGGTATCGGCTGAGATCTAAACTAATCGTTCTCCAATTCCCGGTGCCACCGGCAACATCGGCTTCCCAAATGACCGTATCATCCAAGACAATTTCCATCCAATGATATCCGGATGTCGCCCCGGTGTAGCTGTCTTTGATATCGAACGAAAGACCAGCATTCGTTTTAGAGAGTTCCAGAGTTTGCGAAATTCCGGCAAAGTCCCCATCGTTTGTCTCGGTTGCCTCAGGGAGTGTAAATGTAAAACCATTATCGGCGTTGCTGGTCTGAAGCGCTTCTCCTTCTTTTGTGAATTCCCAAGCTGCCGGGTCAACAGCAACTGCTGCCATGGGAAAACTGAGGCAAAGCAGAATCACGGATGATTTCATGAGATCACGCTCCACCTTGAACTGCGGACAGACAAGAGGAAGTGAAGTTGTTTTGGGCGGATCCGATGGTATGGACTCTGGTGAAACGCCGTATTCCAATTCTCCTATTCTTAACTGTGATCGCGACGCTGACGGCCCTCGCAGATGAGCGGCCGAATGTTATCCTGATCCTGAGCGATGATCACAACTACCGCGCGCTCGGCATCGCAGGGAACGAAGTTCTGCGCACTCCGAATCTCAATCGTCTCGCTGAGGAGGGTGTGTTCTTCAATCGTTGCTTCACGCCGAATCCGATCTGCACGCCGAGTCGCGCCAGCCTCTACACGGGGCAAGACAGCTGGACGAACGGCGTCACGTTCAACGGCAAGACGATCAACGAGGATTCGCCGCTTTTGCCCAAGCTGCTCGCCGACACTGGGTATGAGACCTGTTTCATTGGCAAATGGCACAACGACGGCAAACCTTGGACGCGCGGCTACACGACAGGCGGCCGGTGCTGGGCGGGCGGGAAGTTCGATCATTTTGAGTTGGCGTTAACCCCATTTGGCGGCGGTCCGGAATCGCGAAAGGCGGCCGAGGACTATTCAACGACAGTGTTTACGGATGACGCGGTCTCGTATCTGGAGGTTGATCATGCAAAGCCGTTTTTGATGACCTTGGCCTATACCGTCGGACACGACGCGTTTCTCGCGCCGCCGGGATACGAGGGAAAGTACGATCCGGAAGAGATTCCGGTGCCGCCTAACTTTATGCCAAAGCCGCCTTTTGAGCAGTTTTTCCCAAAGATCCGGGACGAGACGGTTTTACCGTTACCTCGGACCAAGAAAGACGTCCGCGCCGCGACGGCTGAGTATTATGCGATGATCGAGCACATGGATGCCCAAATCGGGCGGATTTTGACTACGCTTCGTGAAAAGGAGATCGAAGATGAGACCTTGGTGATCTTCGCGAGCGTGAAAGGTTTGTCGCTCGGCTCGCATGGCATCATCGGCAAGCAGACGATGTACGAGGAAGGGATTCGAACTTCGCTGATTCTTCGGCATCCGACTCTGCAGCGATCGGATGCCGTCAATTCGAATCTGGTGAGCACGATCGACATTCTGCCGACGATCTGTGAAGCCGCAGGCGTGGCAATTCCGGCAAGTGTGGAAGGAGAGAGTCTGCTTGGCCTCTATGACGGCAGCAGGGAAGGTCGCGAACGCATTTTCGCTTCCTATCATGATCCCAATCGAATGACTGTGACTCGTGCGATTCGGACGGATCGATATAAACTGATCCAGCATCTCGTAACTGGTGAACAGCAGCTCTTCGATCTATCGAGCGACCCCTACGAACTCACGAATTTGATTGCTGGGCCGGATTATCGCGAAGTTGAAGGGCGGCTAACACGCGAATTGCTTCGTTGGCGCGAGTCTCACGAGGAAAAATAGCCAAACATAGAAGGGCAACTGTCGCTTACGATTATTGCAGCTCCGGATTTAGCGCTTAGCGGCCGCGAAGGTTCTCGAAATATTGATAGGATTCCCAAGCAATACGTTGAAGATCAGCGCGATCCTTGTCGCCAAAAGTTCTCGTGATCGGAGCCCCATCTCGGTCCTTGTCGCGCTCCTTGTCATTTAGAAAACGAATATCGGTGATCGAATCGACCGACAGCCCGACCGGGCTCTTGTCGAAAAGCGCCGCGTAGATGGAACAGGCTGTGAGGTAGGCCATTGTGTGGTTCAGATGCGCGTCGTTGATGAATCGCAGCGTGAAATCCGGCCGCTCAGTCTGACAACGCAGTCCGACCAGCGACATCGGAGCGACTTTCGCATTAATCTGGTCCGTAAGGGCGGCGATTGATTTTGCCTTTGTTAGGATTTCCTCGGGCTCCGGCGCGGCTGTGAGCGACTCTGCATTCTGAGTGTTGGGCGTTGTTTCGTAGAGAATCACGCGACCACCCTGCGCTTGAATCAGCTCGGCGAATTTTGGCGCGTATTTCATGTAGAGCGACTTCTCGCCGTCCAGATCATCGCGATAAGATTGCAAAACGACGACGTCCCAAGTGGTTCGCTGCTCCTCCAGCGTAGTCAGAAGATTCCGATGCCGTGTCAGAGCTCCTTTCGCATATCGATTGCCTTCTTTTTCCGCCTCCTCGAGCGACGTGATGGTCGCCTCTTGTTCGTCGGCTGTGAGTGTCGATAGTCTTACGAAATTCTGCGTGCCGAGCCGCCAGTGGTCGACCAACCGACGGCCACCGTAAATAATCGAGGTTACCTCGACGGTCAGGTCTGAATTCCCGGCTTCAGCCATCGACTTGACAACTTTCGCCAGATTATGCCGAGCTGTGTAGCTGTTGCCGATGAAGAGGATACTGAGCGTCTTACTCTCGGACTTGTCCGATTCTACATTTTGAGCGAATCCTATATTGGTCAGCGCGATTGAAAGAAAAATACCGAGGGCAATTCGTGTCATGCCAAGATTCTATCAGATGCTGGCAGCTTCGCAGTGGAAAATCACTCGAACTCACCGCCCTTGACAAACTTTTCGCGAACGTTCGCGCTAAATTGATCCAGCGCCTCGAAAAGGCCCGCCAGAGTTTCCTCCGTGGACCTTCCCGCAGAACTGCGTGCCACTGGGATTAGCGTCTTGCACTCGTTTGTGTCCATGAACCGCGCGGCATCCAGCAAGCCTTCTTCATCTTCTGCCGGAATTGCGAGGAATCCGTGTTTGTCTGCATGGACCAACTGTCCGGGCTCGATCGTTGTTCCGAAGACCTCAACCGGTTCGCCCCACTCGACAACGTGGCCGTAGCCATGCCCGACACAGAGGCGGCGTGCGAGCGCTTTGAATCCGGCGTTGTTCATCTCGTCCAGATCACGAATGCAGCCGTCTGTAATCGTGCCGACACAACCGAGTGCTTTATGCGTATTGCTATTCACCTCGCCCCAGAATGAACCCACAAACGGCGCTTCGTCATCATCCTTTACAATAACGATCTTCGGCCCTTCCAGATTCGCGACGTAATCAATATATTTCCGCCAGTTTGACGGATCCGCGTTCTGCTTGGCTTCGGCGCTTTTGTGTCGAATGCGGACGGTCACAGCGCGGCCGATCATCGGCCCCATGTCAGGCATGAAATCCCGAGTTTCTTCCAAGTTGATGCAGGAGTTCGCGACATCGTGATTCGTAACCTGCTCCCAGCCGTTGAAGATCGTCGGCGTATTCCAGCGCTTCAATTCCAGCAGGTCGGAGTGGGGGAGGGAAGTGTTTGGCATCGGAACGACCTTCGGCGAGGCTCTGAGCGTCGCCAAATGAAAAATCGATTTACAACTTTGATCATTGTCCTCGCTGGACTCGCCCCAGCAGCTGCTGGTGAACCAATTGTGGAGGTGAAACGCGAAGTCTACGTGCCCAACACCGAGCCGCGCATAGCGCCGTGGGTTTGGGCTTACCCGGGCAAGGGCGGTTATCGCGAGGAAATTCACACACTCTGGTCGCACGAAAATCAAGAACGCGGGTTTGGTGATTCGCCAATGGCTCCGCGTCGCCGAGTCTCGCTTGACGACGGAAAGACGTGGTCAGCGTTGGAGCCTCTGCCAGAGCTAATGGATTTCCGCGAGGATGTCTCGATCCTGACGTGGAAATTCTGCGGCGCCTTTGATCCTGCATCCAATCGTTTGCTCGCATTATCGATTCATCACGTTCGTGACATGCGTGATGGGCCTCCGCGCCGTCTTTATAATCATACGCTTCTCCAAATGTCAGAAGACGGCGGCGAAACGTTCGGCCCGCAGCAGTTGCTGAAGTATGAAGACGGTGCCGACTTTGATCCTGATGATCAACTGAATCCGGATTACTTGAAGAACAACACCGCCTACACGGGGCAGGCGATTTTTAAGCATAGCAACGGTAGTATTATCATCCCGGTGACGAACGCGGGAATTCCTGACGATGTGGAGGACGCACCGCTCCCCAGAACCGTCTGGCCAACTGCCGGAACGACAGGCGCTCTTTGCTTTGTAGGCCGTTGGAATGCCGAGGCCGAAAATTACGATTGGAAAGCTGGCGAATCCGTTTGGCTACCACGTGAAACGGCGTATAACGGTCTTCTCGAAGCAGATGTCGCGGAGTTGGGCGATGGGCGAGTATTAATGGGTTTCCGAGTCACGAAGTATAAAGACAATCCTGCCTACAAATGGATTAGTATTTCTGATGATGGCGGTCTTACGTTTTCGAAGCCAAAGCCTTTTACCTATGCCAACGGCGACAATTTTTATTCTACCAGCACGTTTCACCGGTTTTTTCGCAGCCGGAAAACAGGCAAGCTATATTGGATTGGAAATATCGCCCCTGACAAACCCACTAATCCCGGTCATCCGCGCTATCCTCTCATCATCGCGGAGGTCGACGAGGAGACGTTGGGGATCCGAAGTGGGACTGTTACAGAAATCGATACGAGGCAGGAGGGCGAGGGCAAAATGATGCAGTTGTCCAATTTCTGGATCCTCGAGAATTCGAAGACTCAGCAGCTGGAAATTTATTTGACGCGACTGTTCGAGAACCCGGATGAGCTTTTCACTGCGAATGCTTATAAATACACTCTGACTTTCAAATGAGAGACCAGCGCTTTTTTGCTCTCGTCTGCGTTCTAGCCTTCGCTGCCGCTTCTCAGGCTGATGAATTCCGGCCTAATCTCGGGCCGGATCGAGAGTCGATCACGGTTCATTGTGGCGAGATAGGACTCTTGCTCCGGCGACAGTCTCAATGGACGCCGGGGCGGATTGATTTTCGTTCCACGCCGATGACGACCGAGAAAAGCGCCTACGGTACGGTGCTTTCTTTTCCGGAAACCGGCTTCATCGGAACGGCCCATCTGGAGAACGAGCCCGAGGATCTGAAGCGACTGACGTTCGTTTTGGATGGCGACGAATTGGCAGATCCTGACGAAGTTCTAACGGGCGAGAGTTTCCAGATGATTCGCGAGTCACAGATTCGTGGCTTCAGGTTGAAATGCGAGTTCAGGATCGAAAACAACCGGCTGATCGAAACGACAACGCTCGCGACCGACAAAGCGGTACCGCTGAAGTTACTCTACCACTTTATGCACGCGTGGAAGCCGTCGATGTCGGAGCTGATTGCGGGAGTCGATGACGATCCTGATAAAGTCATCTCCCAGCAGCTGCTGAACGATGAAGACGTGAATCGAAAGATGTATCTGAATCAACGCCTCGACTGGATGGCGATTTACGATCCTGAAAGTCGCCAATTCGCAGTCTCTCGATTGCTTCAAGCTCCAGAGATCGGCGAACACGAAGCGAAGGTCTGGAATGTGCCGGGGGCGTACCGAAAGTTCTATCTAATGTGTTTTAATAATCAAACAGTGCCCGCTGGATTCGAGGGGACTTGGCGAATGATCACGGCGTTTGGCGCAGAAAGTCAGGATCATTGGGCAGAAAATGCGCGGAAGCTTGCCGAAACGTTAAATGAATCACATACAGTTAGAGGCCGATGAGCGCGAGAAACTCTCGAAATTAGCGCAGCTGCTGGCGCTGGACGTGGGCTGAGTCCGTGTTATCATGTCAGCCCCAAAAGGAAACTAACCATGGATATCACCAATAAGTCTGGAAAACCTCTGAGCCTTCCCTTGCCGGGTGGGAAAAAACTGTTTCTCGGTCCAGGTAAGACTGGCCAAGTCACGGACAAAGCCCTCAAACACCCGCCGATCGTCAAGCTTCTCGAAGCCGGCGACCTCGAAACGGTCGAGGGCAGTGGGAAGAACAAAGGCGGGGGTGCAGGCATGAAAGGCGGTTCGCCTTCTGGTGCTTCCGGCCACGGAGGAACAGGCGCGATGAGGCAATCTGGAGATCGCTGAGAGTCCATGGAGGGTTCTACGGATCAGCCGAAGCCGCCAGCGCTGGACCAGACCGGGCGGCAGGTGAACAATCCGCTTCACGGCGTGACGCTGGAGAAAATGCTTAACCATTTGGTTGAGAAGCTCGGCTGGGAACAGATGGGCTCGTGGGTCGACATCCGTTGCTTCAACGAAGATCCCAGCATTTCCTCAAGCCTCAAGTTTCTCCGCAGAACTCCGTGGGCGCGCGCGAAGGTTGAGCGCCTTTATTTGGAGTCCATTTGAGAAACGGTCGATCGTCACGCGAGGATTTCGCGAACGACATGTCCGTGGACGTCCGTTAGTCGCCGATCGATTCCGTTTTGTCGGAAGGTCAGTCTTTCGTGATCGATCCCTAACAAGTGCAGAATCGTCGCGTGGAAATCGTAGCAGTAAGTCGTCCCTTCGACGGTTTTGTAGCCCCAGTCGTCGCTCTGGCCATGAGCCACGCCAGGCTTGATTCCGGCTCCCGCCATCCAGGTCACGAACGTCCCGCCGTTGTGATCTCGGCCATCGCCGCCTTGCGCGAACGGCGTCCGGCCAAACTCGGTCGTCCAAACCAGGAGCGTGTCTTCAAACAAACCGCGCGACTTCAAATCCTCGATCAACGCTGCGATCGGTTTGTCCACGCTCGCGGCGATCGGCGGAAGCTCCTTGGGGATGCTTCCGTGGTTATCCCAGTTCTCCTTCGCGCCCTGCGGCCCGCTCCAGACTTGAACGAACCGGGTTCCTCGCTCGACTAACCGGCGTGCCAGCAGGCAGCGCCCTCCGAAGTCTTCGGTTACCGCGGAGTCGAGGCCGTAGGCTTTGCGCATCGACTCAGGCTCTTTGCCGAGATCGAAAGCCTCCGGCGCGGAGAGCTGCATTTTTGCGGCTAACTCATAAGATTGGATTCGCGCGTCGAGCCGCGTGTCGTCCGGTCGCGATTCGGCGTGGCGGCGGTTCATTTTTTCGAGCAACGACAACCCATCGAGATCAGCTTCGGGCGTTGCGAACTTGAAGCGCTCGTTTGCGAACAAATCTGGAACCGGATTCGGCGAACTGGCGTCGATCACCGTTCCCTGATGCACGGCCGGCAGAAATCCAGACGAAAACGGGCCGCGCTGATTGTAAGGCAGACCCTTCGCGTCCGGTAGCGCAACGAACGTCGGCAAGTCGTCGGTCAGGTTCCCAAGCGCATAAGAAATCCACGAACCCATGCTCGGAAATCCGGGCAGCAAAAATCCCGAATTCATCATGTAAGTTCCGGGCCCGTGCACGTTCGTCTTGGAGCGCATCGCCATCAGAAACGCCATCTCGTCGACCCAATTCGCCTGGTGCGGAAACACGCTGCTGACCCAGCGCCCGCTCTCGCCGTGCTGCTTGAATTCAAACGGACTTTTCATCAGCGCGCCCGGCATCGCCGTGAAGCCCTCTGGCTTTTCCTTC
>JBLHKS010000182.1:0-14230 GCA_047620505.1 Verrucomicrobiales bacterium
GATCAGGCGGGTTTCGAGAGTTGGCCCCTACTCAGCCAGCAGCTGCTGGAGCAGGCCCGGGTAGGCTCCGACAGTGATGCTGTCGCCGAAGCAGATCACCTTCGTTCCGTTGAGTTTGTGGTCGACGATCGCTTCATGGACGAGCTTGGCGAGCAGTGCGTAGCCCTCTGCGGTCGGATGCACTCCGTCGCTGGCGCCGCTGTTCTCGGGATTGCGGATGAGGCTGTCGGAACCTTCGTTAACTAAGTCTGCCCATTCGCTGTACAGATCGACAACGACGATGTTTTCAGTCGCGCCGATTTCTCGGACCGACCCTGCAACCGCCTGAAGACGCTTTTCGGGCGGTTGATCGCCGTAGGCGGCGGAATCGTGCCTTGTCAGGAGCAGCGAAGTCACGCACGGCGGCGGAGTTACGAGCACAACTTCCGAACCAGCATCGCGAATCCCTTGGACAATCTTCAGAAGGTTTTCCCGATACTCCGCGATGGGTGTGAGCTTGCGAGAATTCAGCGCGTCATTCGTTCCTACCAGAACCACAACGGTGCTCGGTTCTTGGTCCAAAACATCGGCATCGAGACGCTTCAGGAGATCACGAGTCGAATTCCCGCCGCGACCCGCGTTGATGACTTCGGCGCTTTCAGCAGAGCCCGCGAAACACCAGAGATTTCCGGCGAAATCGTGGATCAAGACGAGATTTCCGGTTACCACGGGCGAGGTCTTGATCGGCGTGCCGACGCGATATTCGAAGACGACCTCGCCAGCGCGATTGACGCCGCGTAGCGATCCGTCGTCGTGGCCAAACCACGCCGTGTCGCCTGCGATTACAGGCGTCGAACTGCCGCCCATCGACTGACGCCGCGACCGCTGGAATCGTTCCGCGTCCTGCGCGCAGAACACGCGCCATCCCGGTTCGCCAGTCTCCAGATCGAACACGCGTGGATGCTCGCCATTGGCCAGCACGACGTCATCCCAGACCACCGGGATCGCGTTCTGATATCCGGCGTTACCGTGGCCGGCCTGCCAAAGAAGCTCGCCGGTTTTTACGTTGCGCGCGCGCAGGCCGGATGACCCGCTGTAGATCAGTTTCTCGCCAATCACGATCGGCGCGGAGGTCGACCGCGAGGTCTCTTCGACTTGCCAAACTGATTCGCCACTTGGCACGCGGATCGCATCGGCGCGGCCCCGCCTGACCGCGAACATCACGTCGTCGGCGACCGTCGCGAATGCCGCGTAGTGGCCGACGTCAGCGGGAAATTCGGCGATCGTCTCGCCCGTCGCGTAGTCCAGCAGCTGCTGGGCGGAACGCCAATCGGCGCAGAGCAAACCGTGCTCCGTCGGGACCGGCGGCGTGTTGTTGATCGCGAGCGGTCGGCCCGCTTCGTAGTCCGGCTTGAGTGGCTTAGCCCAAATCGGCGTCCCGTCGTCGGATTTCCACGCGCCGACCCAACCCTCGCCGCTGATCGCGTAAACCACGCCGTCGCGCACCGTGACCGGCCCTCGCATGTCGCCCATCGGCGAATCAGCGCGCCAGATTTCCTCGCCGGTCCTGACATCGAGACAAAGAATTCCCGCGCCCGGCGCTCCGGCGTTCGGATTGCCGATGCTCACGAAAACGCGGTCGTCGGCGACCGCGGGCGTGTTGTGGAGAACGTGGACGCTACCCGTGTTCCTCACCCAGATCGGCGTCAGAGGCGACTGAGGTCCGTTGGACAATCGACGCGGCGCGGATTCCCCGGCTAGGATCCAAGGAAAATCCGCTTCGGGCTCCGCTACAGGCATCTGCTGGCTTTGAACTTCGACCGTCTGGCTTCGCTTCCAGATTTTGCCGCCCGCCGCGTTCGCCTCCAACTCACACTTCCACAATCCGGGTTCATCCGGCGTAAACTCGCCTGACCACGTCCAGTCCCCTTGTGGGTCTAGCTTTGTCTCAACGGCCATGCCTTTCGGCGAGGTCCATCGGCAGGTGACCGACTCGACGGGTGTCGCCGTGTCGTAAGCCAAAACAACCATCGGCTGCGCGCCGAGCGGCGTCTTCGAACCCGGCGCGACGACTTCGAGGCGTTCGTACTGCCCCGCGACGCGCAGCTGCGAAGTGACGCCATCCGGTGAAACGCGAACCCAGCGATACGTCCGCGAAAATGCGCCCCAATCCTTCCCGCGAGCCGGCGCGCTGATCAAAACCGGGACTCCGTGACGGCTGCCGGCCTGCACCGCGTGCCAGTGCGCTCCGATCTGACAAATCACGTTAACGCCTTCCTCCTTGCGCCGGTCGAACCACTCCGCCTCCAACGGATAGTGCGAAATCGCGATCACCGGCGTCCCCGATTTCAGTGCCTGCAAATCGGCCTGAAGCCACGCCTGCTGACGCCGCTGAGCCGCGCTCGGCAGGTAGCCGGTCTCCGTGATGAACTGGATGAAATGCACCCCGCCGTAGTCCCACGAATAGTAGGGCGGCCCGATCCGTTGCTCGAAATTCACGGTGCTTTTCGGATCCATGAAATTGCCGTCGTGACCGCCGAATCCTTCATAAACCGGGATCTTCGACGATCTACGGACGACATCGTACATGTCCCACTCGAACTGGGATCCGTTGAGCGTGAGATCGCCCGCTGTCGTCAGAAAGGCAGGCTCGCCGACTGCCGAAGTCACCTGAGCGTAGTCCTTCGCGATCGCGATCATCTGCTCGATCGTATTGAACTGGCTGTCGCTCGCCGCGATGAACCAGAAGTCTGGGCTCGCTGATTTTTCGTCCCTGACAAAACCAAAATCGAATTCGTAATCGACGCGATCGGCGTTGTAGAGAATCCGGCCGAAAAACACCGTCGTCGGCTTGAAACCGTTCGGCCGTGTCGCGCAGACGAAGCGATGATGCTTGTCTTTTCCAACCGCGACCTCGAACTGGTAGCCGCCATCCTCGTTCGTCGCCCTGACATGCTGCCCATCGCTTATCGAAACGCCAGCGAGGCCCGGCTCACCCGCGTCGTGCTTGCCATTCGCATTGCGATCTTCGAACACCACCCCGCGCGCGACGACCTCACGTGGATTCGGCTCCGGCAACGGCGGCTCCTCACGCTCCGGCACAGCCGCCCGCGCTTCAGCGAGTTCGGCGTCGTTGAAACCGCGCAGCAAATCCGGGACCGTCTGCAGATCGCTATCGGCAATTGGCTCCTCGGCGAAGCCAGCAGCTGCGATTGCGAGAGTTGCGATTATGGCGCGTTTCATTCGACAGCGTGACGGTTGCGAGACACCTCGTAAACTCAAAACTCCTGTTGCTTCCGACGCAAAATTTCAACTCCCAACGCGAGGACGGTAACCTAGGTGCTCGCACCAATCGTCCTCGGATCCGAGAATTCGAAATGCGGGCGATTCCGCGGACCAGACTACTCGCCGTAGATTGGTCATGGACGCGCCCATGTATGGGTAACGCAGGTCGTAGATGTCGAGAAGCGACTGTACAAAATCTTCCGTCTTCAACGGACTGTCAGCTGCAGGATAGGCTGGAAGAATTTCGCCAAGGTTTTCTTCAGTTGCATCGACCATCGCGAAGCCAACCCGTTCATAGCGAGTCAGGTCATCCCGAACGAACCGGCGGCCATTCAGACCGGCCAGAACGTCGTGGTATCGGCGGATCGAATCGACAACCTCGCCATCGGCGCCAATCGCGATGTCATTTCTTTCGATGTCGGGTTCGTCGAAACGGTTGGCCCGGATGACTTGAAAGAACCCATAGACCAGTCCCGGATACATGATGTGGATGTTGGTCGAATCCCCAATGGCTTCCTCCATTCGGTTGGTCAAATTTCGAAGCGCTTTGGTCGTCCCTTTCACGGAGATTGCCAGAACGGGGCCGACGTTTTGTTTGGCGACGACCACGTCGATCTGCTTCGACTTCAAGCCTCCAAGAACGGTTTGCTCGCCGCCGGATTCGGCTTCTGGATCGAAGTCGAGAAGCCACTTGGCGCCGCGTTTGGTGGCGCGAAGAGGTGGTTGCGGAGTGAGTTCCTCGGGAAAGAATCCGCCCTCAATCACGAGCCGCAGCGCGAGATGCTGATGCAGCGGCTTGATGTGCTTCTGACTCTGGGTCATCTCTGAAAAGCCGCCGAAGACGCGGAGCGCGTCGCGCAATGAAAGATAAGGTGGTGTCCACGGCTCAGGCATGATGACGCCATTGCCGCATGATGGTAAGCGAGTCCAGCAGGATCGCTCCCTCATCGGGACCAAGAGACAATTTTTTTATGGGTACCGGAATGCTCGCGGCTTCGCGCGGTTCGAGTTTCAACATACCTCCTCCAAGCGGATGACCTTCCAATTCGGTCCCCAATTCGGTGAGCGGAGAGTTCCAACCTCGCTGGATCGCAGGAAATGAAACGGCGGATTTCAGGCGGACAGTGTGAAGGGAATTCGTGCAAACGCAGCTGGCGTCGTTTCGAATCAGTTGGGGACGACCACCATTCATCACGCTGAGGAATCCGTCCGGCACCTTTATGTCGGGCACAGCATACCAAGGCCTGCGGTTTCGACACTTGTAAGACTGCCTCGCCTGCTCGCCGGGCTCAGAATCGATGTAGTCGCGAACGGATTTGGGAAGGCGATCAATTCCGTTCAGGTCGAGCAACAGGACAGGTTTATCGGCATCGACCCATCCCTTGACGTCGTCGACGGTAACTCGCGAACTCGGCAGCTGGGCGGATTTGCGCACAGTGACACGAAGAAGGCCGTCTGGTAGTCGGAACCGTCGAGCCTCGCTCGGGCGCAGGTGAAAAAAGTCATTGGCGCCGCTGACGTAACCGATGTTGGTGGCAGCGAGTTCGCCCAAACGTCGAACATCTGGCCCGGCTGTGAGATCGTGATACAACCCCAGTGCTTCGGATGACAAGATGAATGGACGCAACCGGCCCCCCGCCGCCCGCCATCGAGCCAGAGACACCTTTCGGTTGGCTTTCGGCGCTACCGCAGACGGGACGAAGCGATCAACGACTGAAAGCTGGATCGTCGACGTTCGTGATCCGAATCCGGAGCAGTGCAGAAGCCAGCAATCTTCCGAAAGTTCCGGGAAGAGCTTTTCGCGGCAGGCAACGATATGAACCTTCCCGAAGTGGTTGCAGAGAGCCGGGATCAACGCTTGGGCGTAATTTGCATGGCCAATTTCAGCAGGTACCACAAACGCCATTTTCCCTCCCGGCTTGAGCAGACCCGCCGCGACAATCACGAAGGGGGCCCACGACGAGGTCATCGCGCTGAAATCGGCTCCCATCAGACTTGCGCAGGCAAGGGCTTGTGCGCGAACTTCGCCCGTGAACGACTGGTAACGGATGAAGGGCGGATTGCCAGCGATGGCGTCGAATCGTTCTTTCGTCGAGCAAGACCACGTAAAAAATTCGCCTCCGTGCACAAGGGAGCCAGGCGATCGGTCCCTTGCTTTTCGAGCTTGGTCAGGATCTAACTCAACCCCAACGGAGCGCTTGTGATGAACAAGAAACTGACCGTCACCGCAAGACGGATCCAGCAACTGCTGGCGAGGATTTTCGATCACCCAACTGACAAGAGCCCCTGCCACCACTGAGGGAGTAAAGTATTGGCCGAAGCTCTTTTTGTGACTGATCATTTGAACAAAATATCGAATACCGCCCTCGAAGCAAATCTTAGTTTTCGGCTCAAATCGCTGCCTGACAAGCGCAAAACTTGCTCGCAGCCGCACAGGTCCAAAGCGCTACTCTTCAAGTGGGTTTCGAACCACAATATCCTCCGAGCGGCCGTAGTGGTTTCGATAATGCGATTCGGAGTCCGGCGCGTAGTTGCCAGACACCAGCCCGCCCTTCATTCCGGCGATCGCGACCGCGACGCCCGAGCAGCGGATGAAGTTGTCGGTGACCATCACGCCTTCCTTTTTCTCCTCAGCCGAATCCCAGGCGTAGATCGCGGCGAAGGTCTCAGGATTCGTGATTACGATCATGTTGTTCGACACTTTGACGTTCGAACTCAGCCCGAGTGAGATCGCGGGCGATCCGTGATCGGAATGCAGCTGATTGTTCGTTACGAGGACGTTCCGGTTGATGTTGCCTTCGATCCGCATCGCGTGATTCCCTGTGATGGTGAGGCCGTCGATCCCATCTCCGGCGAGGATTGGGCCGTTCACGACATTCCCGGAAACCAGCACCTTGGTCACTCCCGTGTTGTGCTCAAGATGCAGCCCACGCGGGCTTCCTTCGATCAACACGTTCGGCAACTCGCGGTTGTTCAGAACTTGGATGTTCGACCCGCCATCGTGCGCGCCGACTTGGATTCCCTGCCGCAGTCCGTCGTGAAAGGAGCAGTTGCGAATCACCGCCGCGACCGAGCCGCGGCCTAACGCAATGCAGTCGCCGGAAAAGTGATGCGCGTAGACATTGTCGATCGTGATGTTCTTCGACTGGCCCTCCTTCGCGAAGAACCAGACGCCGTGATTCTGCTCAAAAGTCCTGCCGGGTTCGTATTTTGTCGCGGTGTTCGAGCCATCGAGCGCGAGGTCGCGGATCACAACATTCTCGACCGCACGATACGAGCCGATCATGCGCCAGAAGTTCGTCTTGTTGACCGCTTCGTCGAATTTGAGAATCGAGGCCGTGCCTTCACCTTCGACAATCGTGTTCGACGGAACTTCGAGAATGCAGGCCCCTGATTTTCCTCGGCTGATGATGAACGTCCCCTTCGGAATCTTGACAATGCCACCACCATCATCAGCTGCTTGAGCGAGCGCGGCTTTGATCGCTGCGGTGTCGTCGAGGCCGTCGTTAGGAACGGCACCGAAGTCGGTGATGTCGATCGCGAAGGCAGCAATTGAGAGAAGCAATGCTGTCAGAATTTGTCGAACGATGGAACGCATGTTCTACGCATAGCCGTGCGTAGAATTAGATTCAACCCGATGACTTCACTCTTCTCGAACCTCATCCAAGAGACTCTGGAGCCGCAAAACGACTTCGGGGTTTTCGCTCCAGACGTTTTCTGTTTCTGAAGGATCGTTGTGCAAATGGTAGAGTTGCCCAGGCGCTCCGCCTTCCTTTGCCGGATCGATGGTTCTGGGAAATGTGAATCCGCCGGAACCACGCCCTTCGATCAGCTTCCACGGCCCCCGCCGGATCGCAAACATGCCCCAAAGCGAGTGATGAACGGCGAAATCGCGCACTGCCTTTTCGGGTTTTTCAGCAAGGAGGGCCGGCAAAATATTCCGACTGTCCTGGCCAGCAGCTGCTGGGAGTTGGGCATCCAGTATCGCGGCGCAAGTCGCCAACAAATCAGTTAGTTCGATCAGCTGATCGCTCGTGGTTCCTGCGGGCGTTTGCCCCGGCCAGCGAACAACAAACGGAACGCGATGCCCGCCTTCCCAGATATCCGCTTTGGTTCCGCGCAGATGGGCATTTCCCTGATGACCAAATTGCTGGATGTGCTGAGCGCGGAGACGGTTCTTATAGAACTTGAGATCGTCTGCTTCTTGCGGCTCCCAATAATGATACAGGCCGCCGTTGTCAGAGGTGAATATTACTATCGTATTCTCTGCCTGGCCAGTGCGATCAAGCGTTTCTAGCACAGCGCCTACAAAGGAGTCGGTTTCCACTACAAAATCGCCATAAAGACCGGCTTTGCTGGTACCTTTGAATTCTTCATTCGGGATAACCGGAAGGTGAGGCGATGTCAGCGGCGCGTAGACAAAGAAGGGCTGGTCCGGAGTTTCGGCGCGTTCTTCTATATAGTTAATCGTTGCACCCGCAAGCCGTGGAAGCACGCCAGCGATCGCGAAGTCCGGAGAGCGAACACCTTCGTCAACGACGATGAAATCGGTCGCAATTCGTTCCTGCGCGAGTGTTGGCAGGTTTACGGGCCGATTGTTTTCAATATAGCAGAATGGCGACATGTTTAGCGAAGCAGAGATGCCGAAAAACCAATCGAAACCCCGATCGGTCGGCCCACCGGTAATGGGTTGGGAAAAGTCGACGTCTGCTCCAGATCGTGGGCGTGTTTTCCGGTCAATCGGTACCGCGGGCATCAAATCGCCATCACGGTCGGTGAAGTGCATTCCAAGATGCCATTTGCCGATGCAAGCGGTGTGGTAGCCGTTCTGGCTGAGAAATCCGGGAACCGTAATCTGGTTCTGATCGATCAGCGGCGGATCGAAGCCGTCGAGCACGCGATATTTTAGCCGTGTTCTCCAGCTGTAGCGACCTGTCAGGATTCCGTAGCGCGTGGGTGTGCAAACCGCGGAAGGCGTGTGGGCATCGGTAAAGCGCATCCCCTCGGTGGCCAGGCGATCAATGTGCGGTGTTTGTATTTTCGATTCCGAATTGTAGCAACTGACATCGCCAAAGCCGAGGTCATCGGCCAAGATGTATACGATATTAGGATATCGGCTGGATTCGGCGGTGCAAATGCCGGTTCCCAATATCAATAGAAAACAGATGCGCAAGTAAGAGAGCATCGGGCAGTATCGCACGATCCGTCGGAATGACATCGTGGTTTTGGTTCGCCAGCAACTGCTGGCTCGCCCTACCTGCCATTTTCGTCAGTGCTTTCGAACCCACACATTGCGAAACGCGACCGGTCCGTGATTTCCCTGGAACACGATTGGCCCCTGAGTTGTTTCCGGCCGACCACCGCGAGTCGGGCCGGTGCAGACTTCGTTTTCGTGAAGCAACTCGTCGTTAAGATGGACGCTCACAAACGTCGCATTTTCCGTCTTTGCACCGGAATCATCAAATCGCGGGGCCCGGAAAACGATGTCGAGGCTCTGCCATTCGCCGGCTGGGCGCGATGCGTTTTTGTCAGGGATCGAGCCCTCGAATCCGCGCTTTTTGGGATCCGGTTCGTCCGTGTTCCAGCGCTCGTAAATCGCGCCGCAATCGTGAACGCCAATTTCGTCGTCGGCCTTGCCGAAGCTGTCGAGAATCTGAACTTCGTAGCTCCCCATCACGTAGACGCCCGAGTTCGATCCTTTGCTAACAAGGAACTCGACGTGCAGTTCGACGTCGCCGTATTTCGCCTGCGTTTCGAGCGCTTTTGCCTTCTTGCCTGCGGGATCAGCAGCGGTGTTGTGGAGAGCCGCATCGCCTTCAATCGGCGAGACGAAGAGCGCCTTCGAATTCTCTGGATCAAGCGCAACGGCCGAAGTTGCAGCCCAGCCTTCGGCGCTTTCCGGCGTGAAGTTGCTCAATCCAAGACCGGCAGTTACGATCGGATCGGCGTCTGTCGGGCAGGCGCGCGTCTCAGGAAGTCCGGGCAGGCGAAAGGCCGTGACGTTGTCGACCCAACCGGCCGGCCGTTGCTCGGTCCCCAGTCGTCCAACATCGCCCAATTCAGCACGCGCTTTTTCTGCGAGCGCGCTGAGTTTTTTAACAATGTCAGGATGCTGAGCGGCGAGGTTTGTGGTTTCTGCGACATCCGCTTCCAGATCAAAGAGCTCCAGCTTCGCGTAAACGTTTTTCGTTCGCGGTGTGTGCGCGAAGAGGTTCACCGGTAGATGCAGCTTCCACTTACCGGAGCGGACCGCCCGCAGCTGCGAAACGCGGTAGTAGAAAAACGTTTCGTGCGGCGATTTCGCGTCTTCCTCGCCCGCCAGCAACTGCCAGACGTCTTTGCCGTCGATCTTCCGGTTCGCAGGCGGCTCTGTTCCTGCCAAGCGCGCAAACGTCGGAAGCAAATCCATGGTTGTGACGAGTTCGTTCGTCTCCGAACCCGCCGGAATTTTTCCAGTCCATCGCGCAATGCATGGAACGCGAAAACCACCTTCGTAGGGAGAATTTCCGGTTCCTCTCAGCGGAAGATTCTGACCAAGCGGCTCTTCGCGACGGCCGTGGAACGCTCCGTTGTCCGAGGTCCAGATCACGAGTGTGTCGTCGTCGATTCCGACTTCTTTGAGGCAATTCAGGATCTCGCCCATCGACCAATCGAGCTCTTCGATACAGGCTCCGTAGATTCCATTCTGCGACCGTTGACGAAATTCCTCAGACGCGAATGCGGTTTTAGAACTGCCGGGAACGGCATGCGGTAGATAGAGGAAGAATGGCTCATCGCGGTTCGCTTTGATGTAGTGGACCGCCTCTTCGGTATAGCGCTTGGTGAGCAGGTCAGGATCGGTCGGAGCGTCGATAACCGTTTCGTCGCGGACTAACGGAACGGGTGGCCACATTTCGCCGAGTCGCGGAGCCGTCGTGGCGATCATGTCTTCGGAATACGGAACACCAAGCCAACCATCGAACCCTTGCCGCGTTGGCAAAAACGGAAGCTGATCGCCAAGATGCCATTTGCCGACACAGTGCGTCGCGTAGCCGGCGTCGCGGAGGATTTCGGCGATGGTGACTTCGTCAGGCGCCAGTCCTTTCTGGGCGACTGGCTGAAGAACGACGCGACGCGTTCCGCTCATTTCCATGCTGACCCGAGTCGGGTAGCACCCGGTCATGATCGCCGCGCGCGACGGCGTGCAAACGCTTGAGCCGACGTAGAAGCTTGTCAGTTTCATCCCCTCGGCCGCCATTTGATCGAGCACAGGCGTTCGATTCACCGTCGAACCAAAACAACCGATATCGCCATAACCGAGATTATCGGCCACGACGAGTATGATATTAGGCTGTCGCTCGTTGGCGTGAAGATTGGCCGCAATCAGCGTGCCGAGCAAAAGTGTGAAGCGAATCGTGGTCGTCCAGTGCATGGATTCAATTTCGGCAGATGCAGCGTGTGTGGAAGCAGAATTTCGGGTCGCGCTCGATTTGGAGAGTCACACCCACAGTTTGCCGGGCCGCGAGGGGCGTTGACATTCAATTTTTCCCGGTGCCGCGAAAATCTCGGTGTGGCCACCTGGGAGACAGTAAAATCCTGCCCGAAAAAGCGTAGCGGTATTGAGCCGTCGCTCTTTTCCGCCTATGATCGCCGGCATGCGTTCGGTTTTTTCCTTTCTATTCCTCGTCCTGAATCCAGCTTGCTCCGACCCAGCAGCTGCTGAGGAGTGGACTCGCTTTCGCGGCCCAAATGGGTCCGGCATCAGCACCGCCACCGGAATTCCCGTTACCTGGAGCGCGGAGGATTACAACTGGCAGATCGACCTTCCGGTTCAAGGGAGCAGTTCGCCGGTGTTGTGGGGCAAGCAGATTTTTCTAACCGGGGATGACGCCGAAAATGGGCGACGTAGCATTCTCTGCATCGATGCGGAAAGCGGCCGCATTTTGTGGCGTCGCGATTACCCCTTCGATGATCACTATCTGCATCGAGATAACGACTTCGCCTCCGCCTCGCCCTGTGTCGATGAAGACGGAGTCATCGTCGTCTGGTCAATGCCGGAACAGGTTCTCATGATCGCCCTGAGCCTCGATGGAAAGGAAAAGTGGCGACGAGATCTCGGGCCCTTCAAAGGACTGCACGGCTCGGCCAGTTCTCCGATCATCGCTGACGGGTTGGTCCTCCTCGCGAATGATCAGATGGACCCCAGTCGCTTCTTCTCCTCGCGATCGGAACCAGGGAAGAGCTTTCTCATCGCCCTGGAACAAAAAACCGGCGAGACGCGCTGGAAAATCGATCGGAAGACCGAGTTGGCCGGTTACGCGACGCCCTGCATCCGCCGCGTTGGCGATCGAGCCGAAGCCATCTTCACCAGCACGGCTCACGGCATCACGGCGGTCGATCTGCAAAGTGGCAAACTCAGTTGGGAGATCGATCAGCTCTGGGATAATCGCACAGTCGCCTCTCCGCAGCTGCACGGCGAGCTGGTGTTCGGCAGTTTCGGGAAGGGCCTGTCCGGGCAACGTTTCGTCGCGGTTCGTCCGGAGAAAGATGGCGGGGCGAGAGGCGAACTCGTTTACGATGTCACGAAGAGCGTACCGCTGGTTCCCAGCTTTGTGGTCAAAGACGATCTCCTCTTTTTGTGGACCGACAGTGGCGTCGTCACTTGTCTCGATGCCGGAAACGGCGATGTGCATTGGCGGGAGCGAATCGACGGCGAGTTTTACAGTTCGCCCCTCTGGATCGAAGGCCGCCTCTACGGAATCAGCAAACGCGGAGAAGTCGTCGTCCTCTCCGCCAGCGAAAAGTTTGAGGAGTTCGGTAGAGTGGATCTCGGTGAAAAGACTTTCGCCACCCCTGCGATCGCCGATGGCGTTATGTATCTGCGCACCCAATCGCGCTTACTTTCGCTGGGAAAGGCGAAGTGATACGGCGAGTGCATCCGGTGGTTAGGCTGGCGACTTTTAAAGGCAATTCTCCGCCTTCTTAACGGATTCTGTAACGCCTCTTCGTTCAAGCTGGCATGAGGAATTCAAACGCCAACACGCTGCCCGATTTTTGGTCCAATCTGCTCTTGATTCGACACGGAGAATCCAGCTGCAATGAGGCCAATCGCTTCGCCGGAAGCGTTGACGCTCCACTGACGCGTCTGGGCCGGGCGCAGGCCGAACAGGCGGCAAAAACCTTTGCCGGGCCGACGCCGGATCGACTTTTCGTGTCGAACTTGAGCCGGGCTCGCGAAACCGCGGAGATTCTTTTTCCTCAGGCCGAGGCGGGACTGACTCATGAAGTTGACGACCGCCTCACCGAACGGCATTTCGGCGAGTTTACCCTCCGCAACAAAGCTGAGCTGCAGGCGACTCACGGAATTCGCGGCTACGACGAAGCGCTATACGATCCGGACGGCGCGATTCGTGGCGCCGAGTCGTTTGCCGAATTTCAGCATCGCGTGGAGCAGTTTCTCACGGAAACCATAACGCCATTGCTCAGGTCTGGCGAAAGGGTGCTGGTGGTGGCGCACAAATACGTCGTCGAACTCATGGTTCGGCTCGTCCTCGATTTACCGCTTCAAGGCGCATACGACCTTCGGCTGCCGAATTCCAAAGTGCTGAATGCCGGGGATGCTGAGCAGTACGTCCGGAAGGAATCCCGGACGGGTAACCGGCTTCGCGAGTGGATCGGGCTCTACCACGGCGAAGCTCTAGCAGCTGCTGGGCTCATCGGGCTGGGAGTGTCCGCCATTTTCGGGCCTCCGAACATTCCCTGGCAACTGGGATTCGCCCTTCTCATGGTGGCGACAATGATCAGCCTGCTTCGAGTGGATCTCGGTCAAGCGGTCCAGACGAAAAGCTCTGATTGGGGGCGGACGCTGACGCGTTTTGCCGTGATTCCGGGCCTTGCCGCGTTGTTTGTCATCGCTGCGGACGCGCCTGTGTCGTGGATCGTGGTCGTGTTAGCATTGGCGGCGCCGGCCGCATTGACGAGCGTGACTTTGAGTCGTTGCGCGGGCGGCATGGTCCATCCCGCAGTTGGGACGATGATTCGTTCGACCTTGATCGGAACCATCACGATTCTCGTTCTCGTCGGAATCTTCTTCGATTGGACCGCAGCCGCTCCAACCGCATTGGTGGCTGCATCCGCAATCGGGATTCCTTGTGCGCTAACGCTTTTGCTAAGGAGGCACAAACCAATCGCCGCCGCCAACTTTGCCGAACGACAAGCCGCGTGGCCGGTCATTCTCCTCGCCGTTTTTGTCGGAATCTCCTGCGCCCAACTGAATTTGAACGACCTGTTCACGACGGGCGCCCTGGCTGTCGGTTTCAGCCTCGCGCTGCGATTGGTCAGCGCTACTCTCACGCGTTGGTCGAGTTGCGTGGCGCCGGATGACTATCTTTCTCTTGGATTCCCCAATCTGTTTCTCCTTGTAGTTTTCGGGCAGATCCTCGGGTTGCCGGAACTGACCAGCTTCGCCGCGTGGCTCCTTGTGCCGATGTTTCTGCTCGCTCCGGTGGACGTCTGGCTCTGCCGCCGATTCGCGGCGAAGGGCGCAGGCGATTGGACTCTCCAAGGATATCTGTGCCTCGGCCATGCCGGGCGTTTGAGTGAATTCTGCCCGCTTCCAGCTGAAAATTGTTCGGCTTCGACGGAGGTTATCTACTTGGGTGAGGCAAAATGACGACTCGCGGTTCTCTTTTTCTAATCAATCAGACATTTCGCACGTAAAAATCCCAACGGGATTTCGCACAAATAGCCTGGGGTTGCCGCAACGAAGTGAAGGCTACCCCAGGAACTGTCGCGATGTAAGATCCAAACAAGGCCGAAGGTCTTGCGTACCGTTCCGGATCGCTTTCAGCGATCATAATCAGGGCTCTTCAGGGATTTTCGTGGCAACTATCTAACGGAAAGAGATCTAACTTTGCGCAGAAAAACATGATTCGAATGCGGTAGTTGGCAAAGGACCGAAATCCGCGCGCTGCTGACTTCAGGCTTT
>JBLHKS010000183.1:0-14060 GCA_047620505.1 Verrucomicrobiales bacterium
CCAGAATTCGAAACGCCCGAGCCGATGTTTCGCCCGCGTCCGAATCAATTCATGCATGATCGCCGTCTTGCCCACGCCCGGCGGCCCGACTAACAGAACACTCATCGGGCGACGTCCAGCGAGCATGTCGGCCAACGTTTTGACGTGGTGATCGTAGCACCAGGCTCGCGCCATCGGGCGCTGCGTCAGATTGATTCCGACCTCGCTCAACTCGCGCCGCGATTGCTCAGGCGAGATCGTTTTCTCCCAGCGTTCCTTCGGCGTTTCCGGATAGAGATTCACTTTCCAGGTGTCGACATCGATCCCGCGAGTCCGCTGCAAAATCGCGAGCGAAAACAGCGATTGAGCATGCCCGGCACGCAAAATTGCCGTGCGAATGTGCTCTTCGAGCATTTCAGGAAGCGTCTCATCATCTTGAGAAATCACTTCGATTCCCAACACCGGAATGTAGACGATCGACGAGCCTTCGTGATCCCAGCGAACGGCGTCGAGCCGGATTTTAACCGGCTTGCGCCAAGCCTGAGTTCGATACGGCGGCTCAAGTTCGATCACGACCTCGCCCGGGTCGACTTCGCTCGGCATCTGGCGTTCGTGCGCGTCGCTTGGATCGCCCGATCCCTTCAGAGCAGCCTCGGCGAGTTCGGCCTGCCGTTTGCGGATCTTTTCCGGATCATGGCCAAAGGTCGAGATCTCCGGCCAGAGGAGAATCTCGCTCAGCAGCTGCTCGCGCTCCTCGGGACTCGTCTCAAGTCGCCGAGTGACGGAGACGACGTTGACGTGGTAGTCCAGCACCGTGATTCCGTCGATGAGAGTTGGCCCGGACTCAAGGTTGAAATCAAGATTCGAACGAAGAAAATCCCAGACAATTTGTAGAACCCCGGAATGCCCTGCAAACGGAGCGACGCGACGCTCGTGTAAAGAGAGACATGATTCGGATTCCGTCATTCGCAATCGCTCTTGCCATCGCGGCCCCAGCAGCTGCTGAGGCGGAAGAGCAGTTTGAAAAGCAGATTCGCCCAGTTCTGGCGACCCGCTGCCTGGAGTGTCACGGCGTCGATCGGCAGGACGGCGGGTTTCGGCTGGACGCACGAGACAGCATCGACGTCACGCGGCTTTCTCACCTCGTCGCGGGCGAGTCGGAAGCTCCTGCGTCGTGTTCTTTCAAAGCGCTCGAAATTGGTGAATTCGCGAAGTGGATCGAGGCGGGTCTGCCTTGGCCGGCTTCAGTTTCGTTCGGGTCCAAGCGGGCAGAAACAGCGAAAAACCACTGGGCGTTTCAGCAGGTTCGAGAGCCCGCGATTCCGGAAGTGAAAGACGCGGCATCGCCGGTGGACGCGTTTGTCCTGACAAAACTCAAAACAGCGGAGCTTACGCCAGCGCCAGAGGCGGATCGACGGACGTTGATCCGGCGGCTTTCCTACACGTTGACGGGACTGCCGCCGTCGCCTCAGGACGTCCACGATTTCCTGAACGATCGAGATCCGAAGGCTTACGAAAAGCAGATCGACCGACTGCTCGAGTCCGATCGATACGGCGAGCACTGGGCACGCCACTGGCTCGATGTGGCCCGATATTCGGACACGAAGGGCTACATTTATGCGAGGGAGGAGCGATTCTGGACTCACGCTTGGGCTTATCGCGATTGGGTTGTCCGCGCGCTGAACGAAAACTTGCCCTACGACCAGTTTCTGCTGCTCCAGCTGGCCGCGGATCAGCTGGTCGACGATCCAGCGAGTGAGGATTTGGCGGCGATGGGATTTTTGACGTTAGGCCGACGATTTCTCGGCGTCCAGCGTGAGATCATCGATGACCGAATCGACGTGGTGACGCGCGGAACGATGGGCCTGACGGTCGGCTGTGCGCGTTGTCACGATCACAAATACGATCCGATTCCGACGGCTGATTATTATTCGCTTTATGGAGTTTTCGCGAGCAGTCAGGAAGCCCTCCGGCCGATTGGCGATCCCAGCATCGGTGGTGAGGCGTTCCAGGCGGAATTGGCGAAGCGGCGTGAGGCTCTGCAGACGAAATTCGTGGAATTTCGCGAGGCATCGTCAAAGCGCGCAAGGGAGCGCATCGCCGATTACCTCTTTGCTCAGACGGAGCTGGAAAAGTATCCGGCAAACGGCTTCGACCAGATTTTCGAGAAGACCGATCTGCTCCCAGAGTTCGTTCATCGCTGGAGCGAGTATCTGCGTAAGGCGGAAATGCGAAACGATCCGGTTTTCGTTTCCTGGCATGCCTACAAAACGCTGCCCACCGAAAATTTCGAGTCAGCAGCTGCTGGGCTAACATTCGAAGCGGGCGAAATCCATCCGTTAGTCGTCAACGCGTTTCAAACGCCGCCGAAATCGCTTCGCGAAGTTGCTGACCGTTATGGAAAACTCTTCATCGAGTCTGGCGAAGCGGATCCCGTTCTAAAGCGCGTGCTTCACGGCCCAGACGCACCTGCCGAAGTCCCTGACCTGCCTGTTGTTCACTCCGAGGTGTTTTTCCCGTCCGGCGAGTTAACGCAATTGTGGAAGCTGGACAGCGAGATTTATCGCTGGATCATCAAGCAACCCGTCGAAGCCCCGCACGCCTTGATTCTTAAAGATCAAGCCCAGTCGACTGAGCCGCGAATCTTCCTTCGTGGCAATCCGCTGAGCAAAGGCGATGACGTACCGCGACAGTTCCTGGGAATCTTGTCAGGGGAAAACCGCGAGCCGTTCAAAACCGGAAGCGGGCGACTTGAGATGGCTCAGGCGATCGTCGACGCGAAAAATCCGCTAACCGCGCGCGTGATCGTCAATCGCGTTTGGGCTCAACATTTCGGGCAGGGCCTCGTGACCACGCCAAGCGATTTTGGAGTCCGAGCCGATCCGCCTTCGCACCCGCAACTGCTGGACTGGCTCTCCGCGCGTTTCGTCGCCGAAGGCTGGTCTTTGAAGAAGCTCCATCGCTGGATTCTACTTTCGTCTACCTTCAAACAGTCATCGAAGGTCACGCACGAACACGCGCTCGAAATCGACCCGCGCAACCGGCTCCTCTGGCGGATGAATCCGCGTCGGCTTAGTTGGGAGCAGTTTCGCGATTCGATGCTCGCAGCGGCCGACGATCTCGACTTGAAATCCGGAGGCAAGCCGGTTGGCCTCTTTGCAGCTCCGTATTCGAAGCGCCGAACAATTTACGGATTGGTGGATCGCCAATTTCTGCCCATTTTGCTGAGAACGTTCGACTTCGCCAATCCCGATCTTCACATCCCGAAGCGTGCGGAAACGACGGTGCCGCAGCAGGCGTTGTTTTTCATGAATCATCCGATGGTTCTGGATCGGGCGAGAGCTCTGGCTTCGCATGTTTCGGAAACTTCAGACAGCCCCGAAGAAAAAGTCCGGCTTCTGTTTCAGCGAACTTGGCAGCGCGACCCAACCTCGGACGAGATCGCAGAAGCGCTGGCGTTGGTCAAAACGATTGGTCAGACAGAAACTGATGACTCGCCGCCCAGCGCAGCCGACTGGAAATTCGGCTATGGGAGTTTTGACGAGAAAACTGAGCGCGTAGCGGGATTTCAGGAGCTTCCTTTTCACAACGGAGAAGCTTGGCAAGGCGGAGAAAAGTGGCCGGATGCGAAGCTCGGCTGGATTCAGCTAACTGCGGAAGGCGGACACCCCGGAAACGATCGCGAACACGCCGCGATCCGCCGTTGGACCGCTCCCAGCGCGATGACGATCGCGATCAATTCCAAGCTGATCCACGAGCCGACGGCAGGCGACGGAATCCGCGCCTTCGTCGTGAGTTCTCGAGTCGGCAAACTAGCAACTGCTGAAATTCATCAGGCGACGATGGAATTGAATGTGGTCTTGTTAGAAGTCGAAAAGGACGAGTCGATCGATTTCGTCGTCGACATCGGCAAAGTCCTGAACAGCGATCAATTTTTGTGGTCCGCAGCGATCGAGCAAGCTCCCACGGGCAAGCAGGCGCTGACGTGGAATTCGAAATCTGACTTCACCAAAAACACCGTGACGCTGCTCGACGCCTGGGAGCAACTGGCCCAGACGATGTTGTGCTCGAATGAGTTTCTGTTTATCGATTGATCCCGATGCATCCAGCCAATTCCCCATTTTCAGTGTCCCGCCGAGACATACTTCGACGTTCCGCGCTCGGGCTTGGAGCCTTGGGTCTTGGGGACCTGCTTCGTGCCGACAGCCCGCTTTCTCCGCGCGGAACCCACTTTCCGGGCAAGGCCAAGCGGGTGATTCACTTTTTCCTCAATGGAGGCCCGTCGCACGTCGATACGTTCGATCCTAAGCCCGAATTGCTGAAGCAAAACGGCAAGCCGCTGGCGAACACCTTGACCACCGAGCGCAAGACCGGAGCCGCGTTCGGTTCGCCGTTCAAATTCAAGCGATACGGCCAGTCCGGCATCGAAGTCAGCGAGCTTTTCGCGAAGACCGCCGAGCACATCGACGACATCGCGGTGATCCGCTCGATGTACGCGCAGGTCCCGAATCATGAGCCGTCGCTGATGCTCATGAACTGCGGCGACTCGGTTCAAGCGAGGCCGAGTTTTGGTGCGTGGACGCTTTACGGCTTAGGAACGGAAAACCAAAATCTGCCGGGGTTCATCTCGATGTGTCCGGGCGGGCTTCCGATCAAGGACAACGAAAACTGGCAAGCTGCATTCCTCCCAGGAGCCTTCCAAGGCACCTACATTGACTCCAGTAAAACCGAGCTAAGCAAACTGATCGAAAACATCGAGCATCCTCAAATTTCAGACACGAATCAGCGGCGACAGCTCGATCTCCTTGCCAAGTGGAACGCGCGCCACAAGGCCGATCGAGTTGATGACCGACTCGACGCTCGGATTCATTCTTACGAGTTGGCTTTCCGCATGCAGCAGGCCGCCAGCGACGCTTTCGATATTTCAAAAGAGCCTGAGCCAATGCGCGAAATGTACGGCGGCGGAGTTCACGGCCGGCAGACGTTGATCGCCCGGCGCCTGCTCGAACGCGGGGTGCGCTACGTCCAATTGTGGCACGGCAAGGGTCAGCCTTGGGACAATCACGACAACATCGAGGCAAATCATCGAAAGCTCTCCGCTGAGATCGATCAGCCGATTGCCGCGCTCCTGACCGACCTCAAACAACGCGGAATGCTCGACGAAACGCTCGTGCTCTGGGGCGGCGAGTTCGGCCGGACGCCGACAGTCGAGTTGAAAGGCGATGGCGGCTCACGCTTGGGTCGCGATCACAATCACTACGGCTTCTCCGTTTGGATGGCGGGCGGCGGGATCAAGGGCGGCACAGTCTACGGCGCGACGGATGAATTTGGCTTCGCCGCCGTGGAAAACCGCACAAGCGTTCACGATCTCCACGCCACGATGCTGCATTTGTTAGGGCTGGATCACGAAGCGCTGACTTATCGATACGCAGGGCGCGATTTCCGCCTGACCGATGTGCACGGAAACGTCATTCGCGATATCGTTGCCTAGTCGGCTTCGGTCCAGTGGGCACCCAAAATTCTGACGAGTTCTGCTACGCGCTGAGGGTGGGCAGCTGAAATGTCATTTCGGTCATCCGGATCGTTCTTGAGATCGAATAATTCACCGCGATCCGCCCAGCTAATGAACTTATCCCAGCCCTCAATCACGACACGAGCGACGAGGCCGTTTTCGAGGTCTCCAAGTTGATCGAGATCGCTGTCATGCTCGTAAGTCTCGACGATTACGCGGTTGCGTTTGGCTAACGCCGAAACCTCGCGCAGATCAAGCCCCGTCATCTCTTTCGGCGGTTCGATCCCGCAAACGCGCAGGATCGTAGGCGCGATGTCGATCGTGCTGGCGAGCGTTTCCAAATCCCGCTTCGGCTCAATTTTGCCGAGATGCCGAACCATGATCGGTGTCCGAATTCCAGCCTCAACCGGCTCACGTTTCGATCGAGTGTAGCGATTTCGCTGATCTGGATTGGGCACCCATCCGTTATCGCAGGCGTAGACGATAATCGTGTTTTCAGCGATGCCTTTTTCGTCCAGATAGCCCAGCAGCTGCTGGCAGGTTTCGTCGAACCATTCCACATTCGCCCAATACCAAGCAGTCGGATCATTCGGCGCGACGTCCTTGTATTTGTCGTAAAACCGCTTCGGCGCGTTATGCGGACTGTGGGGAAGAAACACGCCGTACCAAACGAAAAACGGCTGGTCGTTCGCAATCGACTTGTCGACGAAATCGAAATACGGCTGCATCGTCTCGCGCCCGATTTTGAGCCCGAGATCCCCGTGGCGACCGCCCTTCGCCGGGTCTCCGTGAGTCATCGCATCCGTAAAACCGCCCTTCTTCGGATCGCCCTCCCACCATTTACCGGTTTGCAAAGTCGCATAGCCGTTCTCCTTCAACGAGCGAATGAACGAGGGGTGACTCGCCATCGGCGCGGTCATTCGGTCGCGAAGTTGTCGAGACAGCGCGCCGCCGTTTTTCTTCGTCATACCTTCGGGCAGAAGTGGATCGTTTCCGCGAATCCCGGTTTGATGCGGGTAGAGCCCGGTGATCAGGCTCGCGAGCGACGGACGACAAAGCGGCGCAGTGACGTAACCGCGTTCATAGACCAAACTCTGGCTCGCTAACTTGTCGAGTGTCGGAGTCTGGATGTGGGGATGCCCCATGAAGCCGTAGTCATTCCACGCCTGATCATCGCTAAGGATAAAAACTACGTTAGGACGTTCCTCCGCAACGATTGTGCTTGGGACGGAGAAAACGAAAACTACGAACAGTGTCAGGGCGAATTTCATACAGAATTGGGTAGTTCGACTCAGCGCAGTTCAGCTCTCTCGGCAGAAAAAACATTCCCGATCGGTTCCGCTGGCAAAGTCGCTTTCCAGTCATTTATCTTCGCCAGCAGCTGCTGGACGACTTCCGGATTCGCCTCCTTCAGATCGCTCTTTTCAAACGGATCAGCCACCACGTCGAAGAGTTCGAAATGGGTGAAATCTCGATTGGCTACCAGCTTCCATTGCTGATCAAGCACGGCGTAAGAAACCCAATGGTCAGGCTTGCCCTTCTGAGCAGGCCAAGGTGCCTGTGATTTCCAGAACAACGGCTTAGTTCGTGCGCTGGCGTCCGCGTCGCCCGTCAAAACCGCGACCTGACTAACTCCATCCGGTTTGTAGTCAGCCGGAATGTTAACCCCTGCAATCTCACAGAATGTCGGAAGCAGATCCACTGCGGAAATCAGAGATTTATTATCAACTTCGCCAGCCGCGATTTTTCCGGGCCATCGCGCAATGAACGGAACGTTGATTCCTCCCTCGAACAACGAAGCCTTGTAGCCGCGTCGCCCGCCTGTGATCCCTTTTGCTCCGCCAATCCCCCACCCTGCCCCGGTTGCCGTATCGTAGCTGAGTTCGAGCTTACTATTCGGAGCACCACGGGCTGGGCCGTTGTCGGAGCTGAAAATCACGAGCGTATTTTCGGAAACCTCCAATCGGTCCAGCATCTCAAGAACCTCGCCGATCCGGTCATCTGCGTGGGACAAAACGGACGCGTAAATCGCATCCGCGGGGCTTTCCATATCGCGAAAACGCCATTCGTATTTCGGCACCGTGTGGAAAGGCGTATGCGGCTCGTGCAGCCAGAGATTCACAAAAAACGGTTTTCCGTCAGCGACCGATTTTTCGATAAACGCGTTAGCATGCTTCGAATCTTCGTGGACTGGCATTTGCTCGCCAGCGCAGTTGAACGCGCCATATTCGTCATACCCGTATTCGCTCGGGAGCGGTGAATCTGGAATCATGTTGTTCGCCAAGTGCCATTTCCCGAAGTGAGCCGTCGCGTAGCCAGCCGATTGCAGAAATCGCGGAAGCGTACTCGCCTTGGGGTCGAGCCAATCGGGCATACCACGTTTGGCGTTGCTCGGAACCCACGCGAAGTGGCCATCGATGCTGTAGCGAGCTGGAAAATGGCCGGTCATCACCGCCGTTCGACTCGGCGAGCAGACGCCGCTGGCAACAGTAAAACGATGGAAGTCGGTTCCCTCAGCCGCGATTCGATCAATGTTAGGAGTTTTAACATAGGGATGCCCATGACAACTGAGATCGCCCCAGCCCCAATCATCGGCAAAGATGAACAGAATATTTGGCTTGGATTCGCCGACGGCCTGCGTGGCGAATAAGATCAGTAGAGAAAAAATTCGGATTGTCATGATTCTGGAAAAAATCGGATTGCGCGGACTTTGTCGCCGCCAGTTGGAAGATTGAAAGTCTGACTCCAGGTTCGAGTCACGGGATCAAAATCGGTCTGCCAAAAATCGGAGCCGTGAACACTTTGATCGACTGCGACGCCATCGACAAGCAGTTGATAGCCCGCGTGTGATTTGAGGCCTTTGAACGAGATCGGCACGTGGCCGAGACCGCCTGACAGACTAAAATCGGCGGCTCCATCTTTAGTTTGAATGCGAATGTCAGGATAAATGCGCTCCAAAATTCCGATCTTCATTTCCACCCTTCGATCATTGCCGAGAGCTTCCCGCTGGATCATTTTCCACGTGTTTTCGTCCGACTCTAGCGCTTCTCGCAGCGCTTTGTTTGGCCCGTAGTAGTCTTTGGCAAACTGCGGAACGACGATGTGCTCGATTGTAGCCTCAATGAAATCGCCAGGCTCCAAACGCATCACGCCAGGCGGCGGCAGAATGTCCAGTGTCGAAGTTTGGACCGCCCCTCGATCCAGCCCCCGCTCAGCGATCCAAGGGAAAGCCTCCTGTCCGCCCAGCCGAGCCTTCCACTCGCGAATCACAATTCCCCGGTTTGCCCAGGCCCCTGGTTTTTCGTTTTCGCGCGGCACGGCTTGATGCAGCGACGCCCAGCGTATTCGCCCCGGAAATTCTAACGGCTCAGTTCGATAAACATCGCCACCCCACTGCGTTTTCCACTCGCGAAGCAATCCGGATTCGTTGCCAATCGCCATCGCCCGCTCTCCGGTCTGACTGTAGCTGTCTGCTCCGATCTGGAAGATCGCCAAGCGCGAAAAATCGGTCGGCTGCGTCACGTCGAGCCGAATTCGGTAAACTCCGCGCAAAAGATCATCACCGCGAGCCAGACAAACCGTTGCCGAATGCCGAAGGCCATCGCCGATGCGCCCCGCGTAACTCACTTCCGTAAGACACGGCCCCTGGCGATGATAAGTCGTCTGCATTCCGGAGTGCGGGACTCGACCGCCTGCCTGATCGAATAAGCGGAAAAAATCGCCGCCGCCGACATTGCTCGTCCACCCCCAGGGCTTGCCTTCACCCATCGAACTCACCATCAGCGGACGCACATCCGTGATCGCGCATTTCCCCTGAACCTGGTCAGGCTCAAAACAAATGCTCTCGCCCCAGGAGCCTAACGCGCTTTGATCCCAGAGTTGATTGCTTCCCCAACCGATCAGACTGAGCTGCGAATGCGAAGCCGCAGGCAGGCCGCCCCAATGGCCATAGACCAAGACGAGTTCCAGCTCGACCTCAGCAGCTGCTGGCAGGCGAACCTGCGAAATTCCATGAAACCACTGCCCGGAGTAGACGCCTCCTTCCGGATCATTGTGCCAATTTTTGCTGAGCTGAACGGGTATTCCAGTGGGATTTCCATCTTGATCACGGAGGATTGCCGAAAGGCCAGTGATCGGCGTGCCAATGCGCTGGCGAAACCCACGCGCGGTTTTCTCAAACATCAGCCGCGCGGTTTTCTCCGTGTCGGTTGGGTTCGAAAGTGTAAAACGGACACGCTCGATCGAATCGTTGCTCGGGCCTTCAACTTCGGGCGGCAAAATCGGCTCGACGCCGTCAAGATTCATGACATGCCAGCCGAGGGACGGATCAAATTGAATGGGGCGCTCCGCAGTCACGGCGATTTCACTTTCAGGATCGATCTTTACCAACGCAGCCGGGTCGATCACCAACGAAACTCCATCTTGGGCGTCTCCGCTTTCGGCCAGATCTCCCAAACTGATATTCAGCCGCGCATTTTCCCACTCCGCTCGCGGCTGGGCCAAAGCTGCCTTACCGCTTTCGCTAAACAACCACTGGCTGACTGGTTTCAACTTCGGTCGATCGATCTCCGGCTTCACAAAATGCAACCGCAATTCTTCCAATGTCAGGGCGCGGTCGTAGAGACGAACCTCATCGATCACTCCGCGAAATCGATAGCCATCACCCGAGTTATCTTGCCTGCGCCCGAAAGCCAGCCCGCCGGGAATCGGCGTTCGCTTCAAGTTGATCTCGGTCTCTCCTGCCAGCGCGCCGTTGGCGAACAGACGAAGCATTTTACCGTCGTAGCTAACCGCCAGATGATTCCACGCCGCCAGTTTCAATTCGCTGGCTCGCGAGCGCGCTGTTACAAAAAGGTTCTCGCGCCCACCGCCGATATTCATCCTCGCCTCCACATTCCGACCGTGCCGAATCATGATTCCGATGTTGCCGTCAGCCTGCTCGTGAAAATTTTTACAGACCAGCCAGGGGGGCGTGTCTCCGGCTTGATAATCGTCAGGCACGAAGGCCCACAATTCCAAAGTAAACGTTTCCGGGACCGTGATCGAATCGATCTCAAAATGATTCGAGCCGTCCAATCCGAACCCGCCACGAACCCGGCCAAAGCTGGATTCTCCGGCTTGAATCGGTCTTGCCCCTGGATGCGCCGACAGAATCAGCGAGAGCCGATCCGACCACGCAGCCGTCTCAAATCGAGCATCGACATTCAATTTTGATCCGTCCTCCGCCTCAAAAACCAGGTCGGTGACATCGGCTCGCTGAAAAAACCTCCCAGATTCGATCAACCGCGGGCCGCGATGACGCGTCCATTCGCCGCCCCTGACACAATCATAACTTTTCCCGTCGACATCGATGTTCAGAGCCAATTCCGAGCCTGCTAACTGAGCCTTCAGCGTCTGAGTATCTAGGACAAATTTGTAATACCCGGTTTCGATGCAACGCCGCCAAGGTGCATCTTTTACAACTCCGGGAAATCCGTCCTCCCACCACATCGAAGTTCGATCCTCAACTCGAGGCATCAGATCAATCAAACTCGGCGGCTCCGCTTGAAGCGAAGCGAAGCCAAACAACGCCAACAACCCGAAAAAAGTGCCCCTCTTCATTTCACAAAGCTCGCCTAACCAAAATCCAGCTCGCGCACCGAATTCGCAAAGCCTAGACCTGCGGAAATTTGAGCCACTTTTCGCTCGAAGCCGAACTCCGAACGGCGGTGTCGACGAACGCCATTCCAGCGATGCCGTCTTCGATCGTTGGGAAATCGTAGCCTTCCACAGGAGCTGGATTGCCGTCGATCTGATCGATAATCGCGCGAGCGGCGGCGAGATAGACATTCGCGAACGCCTCGATGAAACCTTCCGGGTGCGCGAACGGAGTCCGGGTGTAGCCGTGATCAGCAGCTGCTGAACTGATGTAATCGTTTCCGCGGCGATAGATTTTGCGCGGAGCGTTTGCGTATTTCACGATCAACTCGTTCGGCTCTTCCTGATGCCACTCGATCGAAGATTTCGTTCCGTAAACGCGGATACAAAGCGCGTTTTCATCTCCATTGGAAATCTGTGAGGCATAAATGATTCCCTTCGCGCCACCGCCGAAACGGACGAGCACGTTTCCGTCGTCATCCAGCTGTCGACCAGGGATGAACGCGGTCAATTCCGCGCACATTTCGTCGATCTCGAGACCGGTTATGTAACGAATCAAGTTGTGCGCGTGCGTTCCGATATCGCCCATGCAATTCGAGGCGCCCGCGATGTTGGGATCGGCTCGCCAGTTGCTGATTTTGCCTTGTCCCTCGCCTTCAACGTCACCAACCGCGTAGCCCTGAGGATATTCGGCAACGATTTTGAGAATCCGGCCCAAATCGCCGTCCTTGACCATCCGCTTGGCCTCTTTGACCATCGGGTAACCCGTGTAGTTGTGAGTCAGCGCGAAGATTTTTCCGCTGTTCTGAACTACCTGACGAAACTCGTCCGCTTGATCGATGCTGTGGCAAAGCGGCTTGTCGCAGATCACATTGATTCCCGCTTCAAGGAACGTTTTCGCGACGTCGAAGTGGAGGTGATTCTGGACGACGATGCTAACGAAATCGACTTTATCCGGACGGGCAGCTTCGGCTTGCGCCATTTCCTGGTAGGATCCGTAAACGCGGCTCGGATCGAGAAAGAAATCTTCGCCGCTAAGCCGTGATTTCTCAGGATCTGAGGAAAACGCGCCAGCAACCAGTTCGATTTTGCCGTCCAGATTTGCCGCCATGCGGTGGACCGAGCCGATGAAAGCGCCACGGCCGCCACCGACCATTCCCATGCGAAGTTTACGATTCATGGTGAGAAATTTTCAGTTTAAAGTTTTCAGTTTCAAGTCAGCAGCTGCTAGAGCGCGACGGGTGCGCCGGACTCGCTGGATTGGTAGAGCGCATCGATGATTTTCATCAACTTGAGCGCTTGATCGGGCGTGTTGAGCGGGGCTTCGGTGCCTTCGATTGCGGCAACGAAATTCGCAGCCGAGCGGCTTCGTCCCATGTCCTCACATTCCTCCACAACGATGGAGCGATTAACGGAGTTACCCTGCTCTTGAACGTAAAGTTCGCAGGAATCGATCGCCGTGTCGTCAAGGCCGTCCGAGCCGAAAAGACGTTCGACTTTGCCGCCAGCGCCCTTGCCCTGGAAGACCACAGAAACCTCCTCGCGCTTTACCATTTCGGCCCACGAGATCTGCGTCGAAATGACCTGACCCGTCTCAAAAGTGATGAAGCCGTGAACGGCAGATTCGACGTCGGTGACGCCGTCTTCGCGATCTGGAATTCCCCACGGGCCCTTGAAGGCTTTGTTCGTGATGAAATCGTCGAACGTCTTCGCGAGAACGTGCGCCGGCTCCGGGTAACCCATAAAATAGAGCGCAAGGTCGAGCATGTGAAGCAGGTCGATCGTCGGACCGCCGCCGCTGAGCGATTTGGTCGTGAACCATCCGCCAAGGCCGGGAATTCCGGTGCGGCGAATCCACTTGGCTTGGGCTGAATTGACCTGGCCAACCGTGCCGTCGTTGATGTAGCCCATCATCGCGTAAGACTCGGGTCTCGCGCGGTTGTTGAAGTTGAACATCAGCCGTTTTCCGCTGGCGTCGGCGGCATCGATCATCCCTTGAACCTCAGCCGCGTTCAAAGCGGGAGGTTTTTCACAAAAAACGTGTTTCCCGGCGTTGAGCGCCTCGACCGAAAGCGGAGCGTGAAACTTGTTAGGGACGATGATCGAAACTGCGTCGATGTCCGGATTGGCCAGCATCTCGGCCACGTTTCCATAGACCTTGGAAATGCCGTTTGCGTCCGCCACTTGCTGCGCGGCGTCGACAGCGACATCCGCGATGGCCACGACCTCACCGCCAGCATCTTGAAAGCCCTTCAAATGATAGCTGAACATGCCGCCAGCTCCGATGATTCCGATTCGTGTAGCCATTTTTTTGAGGGCGTGAATTTAAGCGTTGTGTGGGTCAGCTAGTCAACAAAAAGTCAATTTAGAGAGTCTTCAGGACGACATTCCGGAACCAGACCGGGTGTCCGTGATATTGAAAGCCGATGTGGCCCGTCCGAGGCAGGTCCTTCAGCGCCGTCTTGAATTTATTCTTCGTTCCGTCCGGATTCAGATTTCCGGTCGTCCATTTGTCGAGATCAGCCTCTACGATCGTCTTTCCGTTGAGGACCACGGTGATATTCGAACCGTCGCAGGTCAGGATCATTTTATTCCATTCGCCGTCCGGCTTACCAGCAGATTCTGAGGGTGCCTGAGCCCCGTAAAGCGATCCGGCGACGTGTTTTCCGTCGTAAATCCCTGCCGAAGCGACCTGAATTTCAAACCCGCCCTGAACCGCGTTCTTCGGATCTGTCCGGAAGAAAATGCCGCTGTTGCACTTCGGCGAAGTCTTGTATTCGAAAGTGAGCACAATATTCTCGTAAGCCTTCTTCGACCAGATGTAGCCGCCCGCTTTGTCCGTCGGAGCCAGCACTCCATCTGTCACCGCCCAAGCGCCTGCTTTGTCGAGCGTCCACGAATCCAAACCACCTTCAAGAAGGTTGGCGTCTTC
>JBLHKS010000184.1:0-13701 GCA_047620505.1 Verrucomicrobiales bacterium
CCTCGACCGCCACGCACTTCATGCTGAAGACCTACAAATTCAACAACGTGCTGATGAAGCAGGAGCACAAAGAAGAGCGCCTGGCGGTCAGCGCGTAGGTGAAAGGCAGGCGCTACTCGCAAAGGCGCCTCATTTCCAGCGCCAACGGCGCGACCTCATACCAGCCTGGGGCAACGCCCTAGGTAATTCACCAAACCTCGTCAAAGGGCTGCAGGCCCGACTCATCTCATGGAATCGTCGACATAAAAAAGTTCGGGAAGATCGGGCGCTTCTCCAGCAACGGCCCGCGCCGCGCCCATCAAATAGCCAACAACCGCGATGCGGCCAACCGCGCGCCACTGACTTTCAGACTCAATCGCTTGAGTCGGTAGTTTCCGCTCTTGAGCTCCTTGCTCGCGGATTTTGTCAGCAGGACCTCGCCGTTCTCCGCAAGCTCCTCGCCCAGCTTTGAAGCGAGATTCACTTCATCTCCATAGAAATCGTCATCCATGAGAATGCTGGGCCCGAAACCGATGCCTATCGACGCTTCAATGTCATTCTCCTTTGCTGTCTCCCGATTGCTTTGAGCGAAACGTTCTTTGATGCGAAGAGCGGCGCGGATAGCCGAAGCCGCCGTCGCGAAAGTGAGGAAGGCGTTGTCCGCCTCAAACTTGACCACCATGCCGCGCAGTGATGTCGTCACCTCGTCGACGATATCCCGCATACGATGAATCTTGGCCAGATGATGAATGATCCCGTGCCGTTGAACGGACATGGAAAACCCCGCCATATCAAGAACCAGCGCCGCCCGCCTCCGCTGGAATCGACGGACGATTTTACGATCGATCGAAGATCGAGAATCCCGTCCACGTTGGGGGCTGCCGCCTGGGACTGGCGTCAGCAAGCCGGACGGATCGGGCTCAAGCCAGCGTTGAAAAGGTGGATGATTCCAGAAACAGAAAAAGATATGCGGTTCCTTTTGGGCGATGGGAAGGATAAGCTAGAAGCGGCGTAGGCGCTGAAGCGAGGCCTTCGCGAAAGTAGTGAACGGAGCATGATCCGCCGTTATCCACCATGATCGCCCGTTGTGCACCCAGACCTTGGATTTCCTGACCCAAATCTTCGAGTTTGCCGTGCTTCATCAGGACGATGAACTCGCCGGTCTCCGTTACGCCCAGCAGATTGTGAAAGTAGCTCGATTCGCGTTCGAGACCGTCGGCCGCCTGGGTGAGCCTGCCGAACGCTTCATCGCTTGGCGATTCGATTGTCTCCATGAACACCTTTCGCAGTCGAGTCCATCTCTGGATAGTTTCCGTGGTTGCCGCCGGGTGAATTCCGCGGGGAAGCCTGTAGAGGTGCGCTGGGTCCGCAGTTTCGACCACCAACGATTCCCATACGGACTCGTCATCCCAGAGCGTCGGCGGACCCGAGATGGCCCAATCGAGTCGCGCGAGAGATTTCGAATCCGACTGGCCGCGCATTATTGAAAATCCATCGGCTCCGTAGCCTATGAAATGGTGGTCGCGCCGGCTGGCGCCAGGCGTCTCCCCATCGACAAACATAAATTGCGGCGTCACACCCTTGAACCACGCGCCGCAGCGGGGATTTGCCCAAGTGTTCCGGACACTGACAGCCAAGCATGGCCACTTGGTCATCTCCGCTCCGCCCGACTGTTCCGACATTCGATTGGAGACGGCGGAGGCGTGTTCGGCGATTGTCTTCCGGCATCCTCCCGACGACACGCTGTCAAGCACATCTTTCGCGCTACCGGGCGCCCGGGACGCGAGTGACAACTCGGCGCGCCGCAATTTGTCCACGCGTAATGCGAGTCTTTGATTTATCGAGAAAGACGCCATCTGTATTGATTTTCCTTCGTGCCGCCAGAATAGCTTGAGGCGCCGTTAGGCGTATGGCAATGATTTGCAGGAATTGACGGTCGGTCCCTTGGGCCTGATTTGAGACGCAATACTCAGGAAGCGAAATGAACTTACCAGACTGGTGGCGACAGGCGCCAAACAAACCGGAGAAAGCGTTCCTATCCATTGTCGCTGTGGGATGCCAGTCCGACCGTGATGCCCGGAAGATTCTCAAGGCGCTTGACTGGTGCAAGGAGCAGCACGAGGGCCAGTTACGCGGGAACGGCGACTCCCCCTATTTCGTGCATCCAATCCGGTGCGCGCTGAGTCTGGCGGATGAGTTGGGGGTGTTCGATCCTGTTATGATCACCGCCGCGTTGCTTCACGACACGGTGGAGGACACCGACGCCTCGCGCGAAACCTTGAAACGCAAATTCGGCGCTCAGGTCGCGGAGCTTGTTCATGCGGTGACGCGTTCGAGCGATAAGGAAAAACGACCCAAGGACAAAATCGGCGACCGCGCGGGCTGTCCCTATATACAACGCGTCATTGAGGCCGGGGATGCCACGGTGATCCTCAAGCTTGCGGACAAAATCGATAATCTTAGAGACGCCGTAAACCATCCCAGCGCGAGGAAGCGCGGGATATACGTGAGGGAGGCGTTTCGCGTCTATGTGCCACTTTTAAGCCGCCTGCGGGACAAGCGGGTCGCCTCTCTACTTCGAAAATTGCTTGGCGGCGCGCTCAAGCGATTGATTCTATTGGACGACATGCGGCTGTCCCTTCGGGAACGCTACCTCCACGGAGCGCGACTGCTGGCGGCCGCCATGGATTCCTGCGAAGACGGCGGCTCCTTTCAGTTCATCCATCCGGACCGGAGGGAGCTGGCGCAGCAGCGGCTCCTTTTCAATCCGCGATTGGACAGCTGGCTCTATCTTGAGGGTGAGCGATTTGTCAAACGATCTGAATCGCCGCGCGAGTTGTTGCTTCTGGCGCTGAACCGCACGATTGTCGTGGTAGGCAGCCGCAAGCAGCGGCTCCTCCACGGTCTGGAGGAGCCGGATACGGACAAACTGCGTGAAGAGGAATTCTGGCAGGGGGTCGCGGAATCGCTACGGGCGCTGCGGGCGTTGTCAATGCGAGACGATCCCCCGAGCTGGTTCCTGCCGATGTTGAGCCCCGGAAACACCGAGTATCTAATTTTGCTGTGTCATTCGAGGCTGATCGTGCCCTCCAACCGGAATGCACCGCTCCCTATGCGCGGTCCGCGTCCCCATGCCTTCGCAAATGTACTGGAGCATTATCGTATCCTGGCTCGTCCCGCCGACATACCGCTCTGGCGGGCGCTGCTTGAATTTCTCACCCTGGAGCCGGAGTCGGTGATACGCAGTTTTGACGGTGTTGTTTCTCTTCGGCGCGTCGGCGCGGTCGCGAAGGGAGCCAGAAAGCTGCTTCGCGAAGGGAAAGACGGCCCGTCCGCGGAGATTCTGGCGTCAATGCGTTTGACGGCGGAGCATCTGGATTTCGTGTGCACGCGCCGACAAAGAGTCACCAGATCCGAAGCGGCCCTTGTCGCGGAGCGCCGTCTCGCTGAGGCCTGGAATCTGCTTGGGGAACACAGCTGCGACCTGAAGTCGATCACTGATCCTGACTGTCGACTGCGCCAGGAGCCTTACGGCCTGAAAGGCCAGAGCGCGGCGACAAAACTGGAATGGATTGGTTATCGCGACACCCTCAAGTTCTTCTCCGAAGGTGGCGGCAACGACAAAGCGGATCACCGACTGAAAAAGCATTTTGGAACGATAGTTGAGCGCCTGATCGACAAGTATTCCAATGTTCGGAAAAGCGTCGTTTGGATCCATTTTGACACGCTAGAATTTCGGAAACGGCTTCCCCGCATGAATGCCATGGCCCAATGGGAACCCTATCTGAAAAAGGCGGGACGATCTGACGATCTGGAGGAGCTTGGAATCACCATCGTCGAACGGCTGCTGAAGTCCGATCGTGGCCACGACCTCCATGTGAGGGCGTTGCCGTCCAGGCGGTTTGCGCTGATGGATCGAGTGCCAGAGGCGATCCCGACGGAGATCGACGCGGTGGAACGAGCCAAATTTGCCGCCTCCGCGATCTTTGACGCGTTCATTGACGCGCGGTTGGATCACTCGGAGCCGCTTTGGATGCCGCGCGTCTACCGTATCCTCGACAGCATGGAAGCGCTCGATCCGGAGGGGGTGCAGCGCGTCGACATCCGCCTTCATCGCGATACCGGGGAGGAAACAAGATCCTTGTATTTTCCGTTGGCGCAGGTCGGAGACGGCGCCGCGAAACAGGCGAGGCGCAAGGAAGCCTTCGCCCGCTACCTCGCGTTCAGCGTGTATAACGCGGGATTGATCCGGCGGTTGAGCGGCGCAACCGTGGAATGTCATGCCCCCCCCCGCTCGCGGAGGCGAGGGCTGAACGACGAGGATCTGATCGCGCGGGTGGCCCGGGTCGAACGCGATTTCGGAATCGAGCACGCTTACAGAAAATTCATCGAAACGTTCAATCACGACAATTTTGAGATACGCGCGCACGATTATGCGAATGAGGGCCGGCCGTTTCTCAAGGAGCACATCGGCAGGGGGCGTTTTCTGGGTGTGGATATAGGCGGCACGGACATCAAGCTCTGCCTTTTCGACAACGGCCGGCCCGGCCCGTCTCTCACGGCGCAGGCGATCGGCCGCGCCCCGACATTTCCCAAGGGAAGGCAGATTCCCCTGGAACTGTCCGAATTTGTCGATCATATCCTCGATACGATAGACGGCTGGCTGAAGCGACCGGGAACCACCTGGCGCACACTCGACGGAATCGGGGTGTCGTGGCCTGGCGCGGTTCGCGGCGGTCGCATCGCAGGGGGCTCCGGCGTCCTGCGAAAATTGAAGTCGGACGGAGCGAGCCTGACCAACGCCGACGCGTCTGCCATTCATTCGCTCGATCTTCCCGCCGCGATCCGCGCCGGACTGCGGCGCCGGTCGATCGCGACCCGGGATCGGTTGTCGGTCATCGTAGAAAACGATGGAAACGCAGAGGCTTACGGCAACTACTGCCGTCGTTTACTGGAGGGCGGGGTGCCGGGATCCGGGCGCATTGTGCTGAAGCTAGGCACGTCTCTCGCGGGCGGGCGGATCGACGGAGACGGTGTGATTGCGGACGATGTCTCCGAATACGGGAAGCCGTTCATGCTGCTCAACGCGCCGAGGTGCGACGCAGACAACACCTGGCCCATGGGGATCGCGCGGGAATACGTGTCCTCTTTTGCCGTTCGTCGCTTGTCGCGAATCTTTGAATTCAACGACGCACCGCTGTTCGGAAATCTTGATGGAACCAATTCCGACGATGTTCGCGGCAGCATTCTCGGCGGAATTGAATCCCATGAGATTGGAGAGCTTTTGGATCTTTATGCCCATCTCGACGAAAACGGCAGGCTGGGCGATCTGTTGGTCCGGCATGACAACAAGCCGCCGCGGCGCCCGTTGCACGACCTGCCGCGATGGGGCGACGGGGACGAATTAGACGAAGACGAGCGCGCCATCCTGGCGGGTTACGTGCGTCGCCGCGGCCAGGAGATGGCGAAAAAAAAGGCCGGCAAGCGGGAGCAATGGCGCGCCGGCATCAGGAGGACTTTGTGGATCCTTCAGGGGGCCCTGCCGGCTGTCGACGGATTGGCGCCCGGAGAGCTGCCGTCGGATTTCTCGGCAGGCAATCTGAGGAAAAAGGCCTATGGCGCCGCCGCCTTGTTCAGCCAGCTCGGTCTTCAACTCGCCCATCTGGTGGCGTTGCTTTACAATGCCTACGGAAAGAGCGCGTTTCGCGAGGCAATCCTCGCCGGGGGCGTCCTGACAGGCAGCACAGGCGACTTTGTTCAGTGGCAGGCGGAACGATTTCTGACCAAGTACTACTACCGCCTCTACGGTCCCGGCAAGGCCTTGCCGAAAAACGCGTTGGTTCGGATCTCGGCAGACGATGCACAATGGCCGGCGGACTCCATGGGGCCGTTCGGCGCAGCCATGCTCGCCAACCGCCGACTGTGCCAGCGCGAATGAGCGTCGGCTTTACTTCGTTCCGTCCCGGTCGCATTCAAGAGAACTGAGCCAACGGCCCATCATGTCCTCGTAGTCGATTTCCAGGCTCTCGTCCAAATCGTCCTGAGCGCGGCCGACCTCGGACAGCCGTTCCTTGATGAACTCCAACCCGGAGGGCGTGCGTCCCTTGTACACCGTGTCGTGATAGTGCTCGGCGATCGTGTCGGCCAGCTGCGTTCGGATCTGAACTTCGATCGGAATCAGTTTCTGAACGTAGTGGTACAATTGATAGGAATTGAATTTCCGGCGAGGATCCTCCGCCTTTTTGTTTGCTTCCGGATCTTGCAGGTACAGAAGCGTCTTGATGCGTCCCAGCACGTTCGGCTTTCCTCGATGACGCGTCACAGCTTCTGTATCAAAAAGGTACTTGCTCTGCGCGTTCTTGATCTCTTCGAGAACTTCCTTTCGGGTTCGATCATTCTTATCCAACCTGAGTGCTTCGATCTTGTTCCACAGTTCCTTCGAGATATCGCTATCGATCCAGAATAGCGGCTTGAAGGGATTCATTTGACCGCCTTCGCGGTCAGATTTGAATACCTCGTAGTATTTTTCCTCGCGATCCAGAAAGGCGAGCCCTTGCTTGAAGAATTCCTCGTCGTCCGGAAATAGCAGCGGATTTTTCGGGCCGAGCCTTTTCATTGACTCTCTCACATATCCGTAGTCTTTCAATAATCCGTCGTATAAGGGTTGGAGTCTCATGTTTACTCTAAAATCAAAGTCACTCTCGCCCTCCCCGAGTTCACGGAACAAGGCAGTCATGGCGGACTCCTTAGGACCAAAAGGTAGGGTCTTGGAATAGGCTTCTCCGAATTCCACAAGTTTTTTTAGAGAATTCGCATCAATCAGTTCTTGAATTTCGACGTTCAACGCGTCGATGGCCTTTTTGAAACAAGACTTTGCTTTGCCCGTGGCAGATTTCCTCGACTTTTCGTCCTGGACCTTCAGTTCGGACTTTTTGTTCAGCAGCCAAAGGCGGTAATCAATCGCGGATTCGAGGAAGAAACTGCCGAACCATCTTAGATGTACCTTGTCGCGGCCCTTATCGCCGAAACGAGAATTATGCGGACGTTCCTTTGCGATGTCCGCCATAATTTTGAACCAACGCAGATATTTTGCGGCGAGATTCTGGCGGACGGCCGAAAACTGTCGGTCGCTATTCCCGTGAATGCCGGGATAGTTTCTGTTCAAAAGGTCCAGTATATCCGTAAGGACGCGCATGTTCAGTCGTTCCCCTTTGTCGTTCCAGTAGCCAATGCGGATCTGCTCCGGGTCCGCCAGCATGGCGATTTGATAGGCGTTGTATTCACCAGCCTTTACATTCGTTCTCAGATTGATCCAGCGAAGCCGTCGCCCGCGGTCCGCATCGTTCGATGCCGCGCCAGGGCTCTTCCCTGGCTTGGGGCTCGACGGCGGGCAGAGCGGATAGTTAAATTCCCCCTCCGCCAACACATCGTTGGGCCGGTCCGTGGTGAACGGATCGCCCAGATTCCAGGCCGTTTCGTACAGCGCAAACACGCTGTTCTTGTAGAGACAGTTGAATCGTGTGCCGATCAGATCGAACTTTTCCAGTTCCCAGTCCAGGCGATCCGGTCTCCGCTGTCGCACGAGAGTGCTGTTGCAGGCCCGCATCCGTTTGTAGATTCCGGCATAGGTAAGAAACAGATAGTCCTTCTCCTTTTCACTAAATTGATTTTCCCCGGCAAGTTTCTCCAACGAGTCGGTGAACTCCTTGGTGGAGTGCAACGTCAGGTAGTCGAACAAGTTGTCCCAGGTCGAATCGTCCGATTCGAATATTTCCTTAAGTTTTCTCAAAGCCGGATCCGTTTGCACGTCGTCTGCGGATTCGCTTAATTGGACGCGCATGTCATACATGGCTTTGTAAAATCGATTATAGGCCCGATCATTCACGTTCTTTGACAGAGACGTTGCTTGCAGGAGCAGGCTCGCGCCATCGATCAGGTAGGGATCGTAGCTGCGAAAGATCAGTTTCTTGAGCAAACGGTTGGAGGCTGGTCCACCAGCTTTCCTATTCGTGTCGTTCGACTTGGGACCTCTCCGCCGAATTTCCCGAATTTTCGCCGGGGCGTCAATCGGCGCGCAGAATTCATCGCCGCCGTGAATAGAGAGGTTCTGACAGATGGTTCTTGAAAGTCTTGAGTTAAATCTTTCTGGGCAGTTCCGCCCAGTCGCGAGCGTGTCGAGAATGGGGGGGCTGGCGAAACTCAAATCGCCAATAAAACTCTCAATATTGAGGTTCTTCGCGAGCTCCCTTGTTTGCCCGAGCAACGGCGCAGAGGGAACGAAGCGTTCCACAAGTTTTTGAAACCTCCCCAAATTCTTCAGAAAATCAAACGTATTCTTGAGAGCTTTCGAATCATTTTTTTTCGGTTTGCGCCACGTCATTTTTTCTATCCTAAGCGCTAGCAAGTAGACCCAAGCAGCGATGGAGCCCCGCCGATGCCCCGCATAGCGCGCGCCGAGTCTCCGAAGTTGCGATTGTTCGTCCTTGATCCTTGACTCGTAATCCACAAATTCCGTCAATCCGACGTTTGTAGCGAAATTTTGCAGATGATGATCGATGTTCTTCTTGACGGTCTGCGCCTCACGCCTCCGCTTTTCCATCTGATCGATGAAACACATGTCGACGATCGGCAGTTGTTGAAATTCGATGGATGTCAGGGGAATGGGATTGCTTAGATTGGACGCCTTGTAGGCCAGTTCCCGTTCGATAAGTGTGCCGATCTCCAACGCTGCCCATGACAATTTTCGGGTGTCATAGTCGTCAAATTTCTTGAATGGTATGCTGTGAAGCAGGCATTGGATCAACGTGGCCAATATCTCATCGTGCGTTGCGTCGCTTTTTGCTTTTCCTGAAATTCGATAGGCGTAGAGGCTTATCGGTTTGTCGTTATTTTTTACTGACTGAAAAATCTTAACATGCCGAAAGTCGATGCCGTTGTCAGTCGCGGGGCCTTTGCTCCTTTGATCCGACTCTGGAGCCGAGAATTCCACATTCCAACCCTCCAGAATAGTCTCCTCAATTGCTGCTTGAAGACGTTCAAAGGGAGGCTCGTTTCCCATAGTGGCGGCTCCGCCCGCATCGCCGTCTTGCACCTCCTGCGCCCGATTCAATAGCTTAACGATCCTATTCAAGGCAACATCCCTGCTTGTGTTCTTAGGATTTCCTCGTACGAGCTCTATGAACTTGTCGTGTGCAATAGTGGTCGCGGCGGATAGATGAAATGTTGTCCCCACCAACCTAAGACTTCGCTTCTTCAGTTCAGCCTCGCTCTCCTTCGGCGGCTTCACTTTCTTCGGACTTGAATTCTTTCTATCGAAATGCCGGTATTGCCGCGAAATCACCGAGTCCACATCGTTTTTTGCATCCTCCACGTGAAGCCTGCTAAAAACATGCAGGAAACTCGCCAAATCCAAGATATAACATGACGGTGAATCCGATTCTTGCGATCGACCGCCTTCATCGCGGTATAACTTCCGCAATTTCTCAGGCCATTTATCGCATGAAGGTTTAGACGCGAGTTCACTCCGTATCTCCTTGATCTCGGTGTACGTCTGGTTTCGAAAGGCACGGAGGATCCTGAGTCCTTTCACGTCCAATTTGTTTTCGATCTTCAGTATCCCAAGCACCTCTCCGTCGAGATGGATCTTGATCGGCACTCCATAATAATCCTTGAAAATGTTCGGCCAGCGCCTCGAGGAGAATGCCACCGGAGCTTCGCCCTTGTCGATCTGCTCGGCGATGTGGGCCCTTAACTTGTGTTTTTGCCATGGCTGCAGCGCCTTTGGCTCCGCGCCGCCCTGCTCTCCAATAGTTTCAAGGAGTCGGATTTTGTCGAGATCGAAAACTCTCCTCGGATCACGAGCCTCGGGATCCGTCGATTCAATGACGACGTGAGCGTCGGCGCCGGTCGTCGTTATTCTAATTACCGGTTTCGTGTGCGGAATCTCGTTTCCAGGTTTGCCTCGGCCTTTGGGCTTGAGCAGCGGGTCTCCCTCCCAGACAACTTCGTATCCATAGAGGTTGTGCTGATTGTTCCAGATCCATCGATCGGCAAATCCGATTTTCACACCGTTTCGCGAGCCGACGATTGAAAGCCTGTTCCGAACCTGCGCGATGTTGTCCTGCACGATGGCGGTGGAAATGCCCGCGTCGATCGGAACGATGTCGAGGTTGCCGCCGGGCATCTGATCGTGATCTTTATAATTATCGCTCAGGATATAATTCCACGGGCTCAAGGCGCTACACGCGGCGAGTTTCATAGCGCCCTTGGGCTTGAACCAATAGGGGAAAGCTGAGGTGTCGGTGTAGTCGATATTCTGAGTGGTCTCATCGGGGGACGAGGCCAGTCTTTTGGCGCGTTCTTCTCGCATTCTCTCTACCGCGGCGCCGACCCGTGTTTCGCCCAGGATTTCCGGGTCGTAGATCTGAAGATGGATGGTGCAGGATTGCGCCTCGACCGAGTCCTGAATGATATCGCAAAGCTTGGTCAGTATCTTGTGCAGGGATCTGCGTGTGAAGTGATCGCGATCCCGGTGGATTTCATGTTTGAACGCGCGGAGCAATTCGCTCATGAACTGCTTGAACTCAACCTCCTTTTCGTTCGGATCCTTTGGCGTCTCGCTGACATTGTTGCCCATAATTTTTACTGTTCGGAGGCGTTGGTTTGGGAGGTTGGTCGGGGAGCGAACGGTTGGCGAACTCCATGCTTGAATTGCAATCTGACTACGGCTTCAATGCCTGCCTAACAATATTGATTAACGCCCATCATGAGCAACGATTCCTACGATTCAAACAGTCAGAAGATCTCACGTTACTGCAAGCAGGTGGTCCTCAAGGCCATGGACCGTGTGCGAAGCAATATGCGGGGTTCCGACCGTTTGAGGTTCGGAAGCGTGGTGGAAAATGTCAACACGGAAAAGGACGCCGAGAATCTAACCAAGGGGATCGATCAGGAAACGGAGCAACTGATCATCGATTCAATCAAAAAGAAGTTCTCCAAGCTTCGAGACGTGAATCGCTTCACTATTTTCTCCGAGGAATTGGGTGTGAGCCATTACTGTAAGAACGAGGAAGAGGCCGAGTCGAAGTCGGATCTGGTGATTTTCATCGACCCGATCGACGGCACTGAGTTCATAGAATCATTGCAGGGCGGCTGGTGCCTGCTGGCAGTCTACAGCCTGCGGGAGCGGCGCGTGATTGCGGCGGTGGCTGGCGATATTTTTCTGAACCGGCTATATTGGGCCTCGGAGGGAGAGCCGGCGGAATGTCTGGATTTTGTGACGCATTCCTGGTTCAAGCTCGACGGCGGTCCGAACCCAAGCAAGACGGTTGCGGGAAGCCGAGTTAACTTCCTGACCACAAAGGTCGAGCGATATCTTGCCGTGGCAGGGAAGGAGAAGCTGCTGAACGCCATCCGCAAGGATGGCGGCAGGATCAACCTGGCCTGGGGATCGAACATGCTGATACAGGTCGCGGCGGGATATGCCGATGCGGCAGTGGAGTTTCTCAAGGGTTTTGCGGCCTACGATATTCTTCCTGGGCTGTATCTGGCCGAACGGGCCGGTCTAACCGTGCTGGATCTCGATGGAAACCCGGTGAGGAGCGACCAGTTGGACGTCCCAGAAATCCTTGCCGCCTACGAGAAAGACTCCCAATCCCCATTACGGACCCGCTTCGTAGCAGCCAAGCGCCCGGAGCTTGCCGAAGAAATCGTGGAACTCCTGCGATAATGGCGCGATGCCACTGTTTTGTTTTGACATCCCACCGTCGCGGCGTTTCGATCCCGCCCCTTTCTGAAGGGAATCCTTAGAAATCTGCTGTATGAAGAATATTGAATCGAATCGAACCGAACGCCGCTGCGCTTTGCCCCAGGCCACGCTGGAAAACGATCCCGATGCGTTTACCGCCTGGCTCGAGTCAGCGCCCGAATTGTTGGCTGCGCGTGTGGATGAATCCGTTACCGAGGCGCGTTGTGAGAATCCATTGGCGGACGGCTATCGAAAACTCTCGCACGCGCAGGGACAGTCAGCAAAAGACTTGTTCACGCCTCTGGCGGCACGGGTCGATCTCGAATTGGGGCCGGGCGTTGTCCAGGCGGTGGGCGAGGATCGCGCCGGTTTTCTTGCCGCGGGATTTCCCGCAGCCGGCCTGAGGGACGCATTCCGACTCTCTCCCAAGCGCCTCAAGGTTGGCGTCCTGGTGGATTCCGGTGTCGGGAGGGCCGCGGTCCATTTGGTGGATTCGATCGTGAAGCGGCACACCCTGCTGGCAACGAAGTCCGGAGCCTCGCGTCGTGACGATGGCCGCCTCGATGGCCTCGATATTCAATTAATTCCCAACGGATTCCGTGGATTGGCAACGGACGCCGGTGTCGATATCGATTTCAGGATGACCGACCGGGCGGCGCGAACCGACGCTCCGATCGAACAACTCGTCGAAGGGGGGCGGGAGGCAAGCTCACGCGGAGGAGCATCGATGCTTTGGAAGGACAGCGAACTTCAACCAGCGAAATTGGCGGAGAAGGCCGCTGATCGCAGATACGACATCCTGTATGCAATCGGGGGACCGGAGACGCTGGAGAACGCCTCCCGAGTCGCTGAGCAGGTGAACGGAGCCGACCGTGCGTTTGTTCCGGTGATCGGAGTTCCGGCGGGAGCCTCCTGGGAAGCGCCGTTTTCCGGCAGACCGGCTGGATTTTCGAGCGCGGCAAACCAATGCGTCGGATTGATCAAAATGTTTCACGAGCGCGTCGCGGCCAACGGCGGGATCGGGATCGTTACCGTCCCCGGGAGGCGTTCGGGGCATCTGGCGTTTCAGGCTGGATATGCCAGCGGAGAGGCCGACTACGTCCTGTTACCGGAGATGTTTGATTCCGGGCGCAGTGGCCGGCAGCTTGATTCCGCAGCTCAGAGACTTACTGACCGATTTCTCAAACACGGACACGCTTTGGCGGTCGTGTCGGAGGGCGCATTGCGCCTGGCACGGTCGGAGGGCGAGTCGACTGGGGACGATGTGACATGGCTGGAGGAGCGGTTGAGATCGGGCGCTGCCGGCAGTCTGCCGCCCGGCGTCGAAATTCGTTTCTCGCGGTTCAACGCAGGCGATTTACTGGACGCTGCGCCTTTGACGGCGGATGACGTTTTCCTTGCCAAACAGATGGGAACTCTGTCCGTTGAATCCGCTCTTGCGGGTTTCGGCGGCTGTTATGTTTCGCAGTGGCGTGACCGGTTCATGTTGGTTCCATTGAGTTTGGTTGGCAGGATCGTCCATAACCTTCATCTCGGAGACCATGCCTATTTGTCCATGGCCGGAAAGTATCTTCTCAACACGTATGGATCCGGCGGAGTCGCGCCCGATGCGACGCCCGACGAATTCGAATTCTTTTTCTGATCCAGCGAAAAGGAAGCGGTCGGGAAGGCGGTTTGGTGAGCCCAAGATCGCGTTCCGTTCAAGAGAAAATCGTTACGGATCCGTGGGTGCATTTAGATTTTTCGTTCGCGTCCAATGCGGGCGGAGGAATGACCAGATCCATTCGAAGATCGATTTGCTTTCTTCTGTTTCCGACTGGCTGGGTTATTTTGCAGAACTTCCTCAGGCCAACTCGCCCAATTTCGATTAGCTGGCGCCTCGACCGCCACGCACTTCATGCTGAAGACCTACAAATTCAACAACGTGCTGATGAAGCAGGAGCACAAAGAAGAGCGCCTGGCGGTCAGCGCGTAGG
>JBLHKS010000185.1:0-13609 GCA_047620505.1 Verrucomicrobiales bacterium
AAACGAACACGCCGTCAACATCGTAATAATAAGGAGAACCCTTAAGCTGGCCGTCGCGAAGAGGACTACCCTCCATCCGCTGATGCGCGTCGGTAAAGATATGCCCGATTGTTGTCAGCCGCGTCGCCTTTGAAGCGGCGGCCGACGCCATTCCCATCACCAGCATCAATGACACTAACACCGAAGCGATCACGGCAAGCGCGAGGCTGATTTCGACCAGAGAAAACCCGGCAGAGCCACTTTTTTGATTCGGAGAAATCGTAGTTTTCATGGTCGGTGGATTTGAACTTTGCCTGTGAGAGTTTCGATGTTCACCTGGGCCCAATTGGTCGCATGTTTGCCGTCAGTCGCAGTCCGAATGATTTTCCCGCTTCCTGGCGGTTCTTCAAAGCCCTCGACCGCGACGAGAATAATGCGCTTCTCTTCTCCTTCCGGCATTCTAGCTCCACCGGTCGGCAAAAACTCAATGTAGCGGGTCGCGATATTAGATTCCAGGATTCGAACAATAAACGGCTGTACATCTTCGCGAAGTGCGTAGTCTCCTCTAATCGTGGCACCGTCGTGGTGCGCGTAACCGGCCTCGCGAACATAATCGGGCATTTCCGGCTCCAGCACGACTCCATCTGGAATCTTAACCCAATTATGCATCTGCTTGAATTTTGCGGTCGCTGCCTCCCATTTCCACAATCCCATTCGATTATACCGGCCCTGATCGTCGATTTCCGGCCATTCCATCGGGAAAACCACCCGGACAACGGTTTGGTGTCTAACTGCTTCGGCTCTCGCGAGAGTGAGGTAGTTTGAGAGATCTCTGGCTGCTGTAGAAAGCCCCTGAGAACTCGCTGGCTTAAAAATGCCCGTGCTAAACGCCAACAAAATGAGCGCGACGAACATAACGACCATCAGCATCTCAAGAAGAGAGTAACCACCGCGACTCGGTTTATTCTCAAGAAATTTCCGGCGGGTTCGGCGCTGGCTGATCGAAGTCACGGGCGACATGCAACACATTGTGCATACAATGTATTCGAAAGTCAAAAAGAAACACCTCGAGTGGTTCAACACATGACAACTCCTCAAAAGCTGCTCCGTTCCTAACACCCAATTCGAAATTTACTCATGAAATCCAAGTCTCTGCTTATTCTCTTCGCCGCCTTCGGTGCCGTCATCTGCCTTTTCGCGGCCGACAACAAACACGCCGATTGGAGCTACGACGGCGAAACCGGCCCCGAATTCTGGGGAGATCTCGACCCGGCCTACGCGCTTTGCCGCGATGGAGTTGAGCAATCGCCGATCAACCTGATCGCCAATTCTCGCCGAACCAATCAGCCGCTCGAAATCCATTGGGGTGCCAGCGGCCTCAATCTCGTCAACAACGGCCACACGGTTCAGCAAAATTACGATGAGGGCAGTTTTGTGAATTTCGGCGGCGTCCGCTACAACCTCCTTCAGTTCCACTTTCATCGGCGCAGCGAACACACGATTCACGGCGACCACAGCGCCATGGAAGCCCACTTCGTTCACGCGTCCGAAGATGGGCAGTTGCTGGTTGTTGGCGTGATGCTCGATCGCTCAATCCGGGCGAATCCGTTTCTGAAAAGTTTCTGGGATCAACTCCCGACCGAGAACGGCGAAATCGTCGTCAATCCAGGACTGACGATCTCCGCTGCCGCGATTCTGCCTGAGAATCTCGACGAAGTTTATCACTACGCAGGCTCGCTCACGACGCCTCCGGGATCCGAAGGAGTGAAGTGGTTTATCTTTCGCGAGCCGGTTAAAGTTTCCGGCTCGCAGATTGCGCGTTTCTCCAAAATGTTTCCGAACAATTTCCGTCCGATCCAAGAACTCAACGATCGCGAAGTGACCCTGCTTCGCGCGACTCGGGACTGATCGCCGCTAACGCTGCAAGATGTAAATTGAAGCGACGGCGAGGCTCGAAGCGAAAATCAGGCCGGAAACGAAGACGAGAATTCTCGCTCGCCGCCAAGCTGTTCGGTAATCCGAAAGCTGGATGAAAACATCGATCGGGTAGACGATGCAGTAAAGGATGTTGGCCAGAATTGCCAGTCCAGCGAGGCCGATCAGCCGCTCGATTTCCGCGAAGCTAACGCCAAATAAAAAGACGGAACCGATCACAACCAGCGTCAGCACGCCGTTGTAAATCAGCCGCATAAACTCCCAGTAACGGATCGAATCAGTGACGATCGCCCGCATCAAATCGAGGCCGTTTTTCGGCAGCGGCTCGGGCTTTGGGGCAGGCGGCTCGCTCTCGGGAGTTCGGTAGGGATTTGTGTCGTCGGGGTCCACCGGCGACACCCTTACGCAAGACGCTCAGCGATCAACTGTTCCAGCAGCTGCTGGATCGGCTCGGATTTGAGACGCTGAGCGCCTTCGGCAGCGAAACCGCCCGTGATGATCCGACGCGCCTGCTCTTCGTGAACTCCGCGAGCACGCAGGTAAAACAATTCTTCCGGATCGATCTGGCCACTCGTCGCGCCATGGCTGCAGCTGACCTGATCAGCGTTAATTTCCAAGCCAGGCAGCGCATTCGCCTCGACTTCGTCGCTCAAAAGGAGATTACGACAGGTCTGAAACGAATCAGTGTGGTGAGCACCTTCGAAAACGTGGATCAGCCCGGAAAAAACCGTCCGCGCCTTGTCCATAAGTGCGTTTTTGAAAAGAAGATCGCTCCTCGTGTTCGGCGAAAGGTGCTTCTGATAAGTGCGCTGATCAACCTCTTGAGTTCCGCGAACGAGATTGACTCCAAACAGCTCACAATTCGCGCCCTGCGCATCCATCCGCGCTGAAACCTCCTGCCGAACCCAGCTCGACCCGAAATTCGCGACCAAGCCACGAATTTCCGCATCGCGACCAGTGTGGGCGTTCAAAACGTGGACGAATTTAGACGAATCGGTCAATTCCTGGGAGATCGCGTAGGTGATCCGGGCTCCGTTTCCGGCTTCCAGCACCGTTCCGCCGATTCCAAGTTGCTGCCCGGAATCTGCGCTCCGAACTCGTTCGAGAATCGTGATTTTCGAATTAGCAGCACCCAAAACCAAGGTCATCGGAAACACCGAAACTCCGTTGCCTTCGATCCAGCGAGTGATCTCGATCGGAGCCGAAATCTCAAGATTCTCCGGAACGTTGATAACGAGCGCGCTGAGTTGATTCGACTGCTGAAGAGCCATGAATTTCGCCGAGCCAAGCTCACCGCGAAGCGACTCAAGCGGCTTGGCAACCAAGGCCGGGTCGGCGTCCGCAAGCGACGTGACCGACAGCCCTGACTCGTCAATTCCAATCGTGTGGACGAGCTCATGATTGCAAAATACGATCCGTGCGGCTGGCGATTTCAGATCGGCAGCAGCGGCAATCAACGGTTCGATATCCGTCGGCGAAGGAGCCGGCTCGAAGCCGCTCACATCCGCCTTTTGTAACTTGGCGAAACGCCAATATTCTTCAGTTCGTTTCGGCCAATCAAGGGACTCGAAACGAGACTGGGCTTCGTCCTGGAATCGTTGAAACCAGGTCGCGTTGGGCGAGTTTTCGGGCACAGCAGCTGCTGGGGGTTCTATTTCCAGAGTTTGGGACATTTGTTCGTAAATCGGTGCTTAACAAGTCAGCCCACTGAGCCTTCCATTTCCAAATCGATCAGTCGTTTCAACTCAACGCTGTATTCCATCGGAAACTCACGGACCAAATCGTTTACGAAGCCATTTACGCTCAAACTCATTGCCGCCCCTTCGCTCAATCCTCGTTGTTGCATATAAAATAATTGATCTTCGCTAACTTGACTGACGCTTGCCTCGTGCTGCGTCGCGTGCTGATTTCCGTAAACCGTCACGGCCGGATAAGTATCGGTTCGGCTGCTTGAATTAATCAAAAGCGCATCGCATTCCGTATTATTCTTACAACCCTTGAGGTGACGCGGAATGTGGACCTGACCACGATAGGTTGAGCGACCTTTGCCAACGCTAATACTCTTGGCGACGATATTCGATGTCGTCTCGTCAGCCGCATGAATCATTTTAGCGCCCGTGTCCTGATGCTGACCGTCGTTGGCCAGCGCGATGCTGATCACCTCGCCGCGAGCCTTCCGGCCCTTCATGATCACGCCCGGATACTTCATCGTGAGTCGCGAACCGATATTGCAATCGATCCAGCGAATCTCAGCGCCCTCATGAGCCAAGCCGCGTTTCGTTACTAGATTAAACACGTTGTTCGACCAGTTCTGGACCGTGATATACTGAATCTTCGCATGCGGCATCGCAACGAGTTCGACAACTGCGCTGTGAAGCGTCGCCGTTTCGAATTTCGGTGCCGTGCAGCCTTCCATGTAAGTCACTTCAGCACCTTCATCGACAATAATGAGTGTCCGCTCGAACTGACCGAACTGTTCGGCATTGATTCGAAAGTATGCTTGAAGTGGGTGCGCCAATTTCACACCCGGAGGCACGTAGATAAAGCTACCGCCAGAGAAAACGGCGCTGTTGAGCGCTGAAAACTTGTTGTCGCCGGTTGGGATGACCTTTCCGAACCACTTGCGAAAAATTTCCGGATGCTTCTTCAAGCCTTCGCTGGAATTCACAAAAATCACACCCTGCTTATCGAACTCCTCTTTGATGTTCGAGTAAGCGGCTTCGCTATCGAACTGGGCTTCGACTCCGGCGAGATATTTGCGCTCCTTTTCAGGAATACCGAGACGCTCAAACGTTTCTTTTACGTCATCCGGAACTTCGTCCCACGTTCGCGTCGGCGCTTTTCCCTTCGCAAGATAATAGCGAAAGTCGTTGAACTTAATGTTTTCCAGATCCCGGCTCGCCCAGTGAGTCGGCATTGGTTTATCATTGAAAACTTTGAGCGCCCGTTTGCGGAAATCCCGGATCCAATCGTCTTCGCCTTTGGCATCGCCAATGTAGTCGAGGGTATCTTCGGAAAGACCAGTTCCAGCGTCGAATTCGTAATCCTCGGGATAACTGAAATCACCCTCCGATTGATCAATCGAGACCGCTTCAAGTGTTGCTGTGTCAGACATGATTCTAAATTGTTAAACTCTCACGGCCTCGTGGCTCCCTCTACATTTCCTCGATCGACTACCCTTTTTCTGTATTTCGTTTCGTCAGGCAGCGGCACCAGCCAATTCTTTCTCTGGCGCTACAATCCAATCGTAACCTTTATCTTCCAGCTCAAGCGCCAGGTCCTTGCCGCCGGTTCGGATGATCTTTCCATCCGAAAGCACGTGAACAAAATCCGGTTTAATATAATCGAGCAGTCGCTGGTAGTGCGTTATCAACAAAAATCCGCGTTCCGGCGATCGCATCCGGTTTACACCGTCAGCCACGACTTTCAGCGCATCAATATCGAGTCCCGAATCGGTTTCATCCAGCACAGCGTAGGTTGGTTCGAGCATCGCCATCTGGAGAATCTCGTTCCGCTTCTTTTCGCCTCCTGAAAATCCTTCGTTCACTGCTCGACCGGTGAATTTCCGGTCGATCCCAAGCTCGTCCATTTTACTATAAAGATGCTTGTAATAACTGACCGCATCGATCTCGTCGCCTTCTGCTCGGCGCGATTGAAGCGCTTCACGCAAAAAGTTCGCGTTCGTTACGCCCGGAATCTCATGCGGATACTGAAACGCGAGGAAAAATCCCGCCCGAGAGCGCTCGTCGACTTCCATCGCCAGCAAATCGACCCCGTCCATCATCACCGATCCGCCAGTCACTTCATAATCTTCATGCCCGGCGAGAATTTTCGCCAACGTGCTCTTTCCAGAGCCATTCGGGCCCATGATCGCGTGCACTTCGCCTTTCGGGACGCGGAGCGTGAGCCCTTTCAGAATCGGCAAGCCATCGACAGTGGCTTCCAGGTTGTTAATTTCGAGACAGTCCATTTTGTATTAAGAAATTTGATCCAGCAGCTGCTGAAAAACTTACGCTTCGGATTTCGTTTCAGATTTCGCCGCGCACTTCGGGCAAAGGCCGCGCATCGCCACTTCCAATCGTTCGATCACGGCTCCAGCCGGCAAATCCCAGGCGCTGACCTCATTTTGTCCGTCCGCCGGGTTGATATCGTAAACATCGCCGCAGCCGTTACAGAAAAAATGCGCGTGATCGTGCATATTCGGGCAAAACCGCGTCGGCGAGCGATCAACCGCGATCTGCTTGACGAGCCCAGCCTCATTCAGAGTCTCCAGGCAATTGTAAACCGTCGCCAGGGAGATTCCATCCATCCGATCTTTCGCTCGGATGAACACCTCGGTCGCCGTCGGGTGATCCTTTTCGTCGAGAAGGACATCATAGACCACCTTGCGCTGCTTCGTCATCCGAAAGCCGGGCCGATCAAAGGCGTTTTCGGCCTTCTTTTTATCGATTTCGACTCTGAGTTGGGATGGCGGCATGAATATCCCCACATGGTCCAAACCCTTATTGATATCAAGAATTATTCTAAATAAACTTTAGGTTTATAGGGAGATTCCTCACGTTCAACCGGAAATCGCCCTACAAAAAAACCGCACCAAGCCTCGGAAAAAAGGCTTTCGCGCTGAAAAGCCATCGCTAACATCGCCACAACCACGTTTGATCAAAATGAAAAAATTGACCGCACTCATCTCTGCAGTCGCCGCGTTTTCCTTCTTCTTCGCCTCCTCTGGGTTGGCGCAGGACGGTGGAGGCGCTCCGGCTGAAATCGACGCAACCGCTCTAGAAGAAGCCCCGGCACCGCCTCCGACGATCGAGGAAGTCGCCGCAGCAGCTGCTGATGCCCAGACCACCGGGAACACCGCCTGGATGCTCACCTCGACGGCGCTTGTCCTCTTCATGACCCTGCCCGGCCTCGCGCTTTTCTACGGCGGCCTCGTTCATAAACGCAACGTCCTCAGCGTCTTGATGCATTGCTTTGCGCTCGCTTGCGTGATGAGCATCGTCTGGCTGATTCTCGGCTACTCGTTCGCGATTGGAGACGGGGAAGGCTTCTTCGGAGGATTCGGAAATATCTTCCATTGCGGCGTGGCGGAAGAGGGAGGGATCCTGACCTCCGCATTCCAGATGACGTTTTTCATCATCACCCCGGCCCTGATCATCGGTGCCTTCGTTGAGCGCTTCAAATTCAGCGCGATGCTCCTTTTCAGCGTTCTCTGGTCGCTCCTGGTCTACGCGCCGGTCTGTCATTGGACCTGGTTCGGCGGATTCTTCAGCCAGTGGGGTGTCGAAGACCTCGCGGGCGGAATTGTCGTCCACATCACCGCAGGCGTCGCCGCGTTGATCGCCTGCATCATGGTCGGCCGGCGCAAAAATATCAGTCCGCCGCATAATTTGCCGATGACCGTCATGGGCACCTCAATGCTCTGGGTCGGTTGGTTCGGATTCAACGCCGGAAGCACCGGTGGAGCGGGCGATTCCGCCGCGATGACACTGCTGGCGACTCACATGTCGGCCGCAACTGGCGCATTCACCTGGGCTGCGATCGAGTGGTTCACCGTCAAAAAACCAAGCGTCCTTGGCATCTGCACGGGCGCAATTGCGGGTCTCGCCGCGATCACCCCGGCCTCCGGCGTCGCCAGTCCGGCAGGCGGATTTCTCATCGGCTTAATCGCCGGAATCGTCTGCTATTGGGCTTCCGTAAAACTGAAAAACAAAATCGGCTACGACGACTCGCTTGATGTCGTCGGCGTTCACGGAGTCGGCGGTTTGATCGGCGTTCTGATGGCCGCAGTCGTTGGAAACATCGCATTCCTGAAAGGCGGCGATTTCATGAGCGATCTCGGAAACAGTCGCGGAATGCTTGCCCAATTGGGAGTTCAACTTGGAGCCGTCGCGATCACCATCGTTTACACAGCCGTCCTGACGATCGGAATCCTTCTCCTGGTGAAAAAGCTCGTCGGACTCCGAGTCGAAGAACAGGAAGAAATCGAAGGCCTCGACCAATCCGAACACGGCGAGACAGCCTACAACACCTAAGACCGGTTTTCATCGCCAAGTTGGCGCTGCAGAGCCTCCAGTCCAATCGGGCTGGAGGCTTTTTGTTTTGAAAAGCCGAATGGACGAATAGAAGAGGGTCTGTTGCCCAACTGCGGCGAGGGCTCCGTAGTGGCCGCCAAGATCCCTCGCCGAACGGCCAACGGCGGCTGGAAGCCACCACTACCTGGCCGGACGGCGTCGAACAAAAAACCCGAAGAGCAGCGACAACCAAAAGTAGATCCCCAACCGCTTCGACACGGAAATCTAAGGCATAGAGGCCTCTCAACCCTTCTTCTTAGCCTTGTTCTTGTTGCGACGCTGATCCATCCGCTCGCGAAGCTGATCCAGGATCTTTTTGCCGTCGCCCAAATTCAGCGCTTTCGCGTCCACCTCGCCAGTCAGATCAATAAAAGCAACTCCGTCAGCGCTCACTCTCAAATCTCCGTGCATCCGCTCAGTTCGAAGATCGAGAGTCCGCCACCGTTTTTCGAAATCCGGCCGTGAGCCGTACTTCTTGATCGCTTTGTCGAGATCATCCTCACTCAAAATCACTGGAATTGAGCCCGCGATATTCTCTTCCTTTTCATCCCAAGTGTAGGCCGTGACGACTTTGTGATTCTCCAGCGGCTGATTGCTTGGCCCAACAGGCTTGATGTTGACCACGTCCAAGGTAATTCGCTGGCCTTCCAACTCCTCAATGTTCTCCCGCACGAATCTGGCGGTCTTTTCGCTTGGTGCTGCGAAAATGGAGGGAGCGAAAACAAGCGCGAAGGCGATTTGGAGAAAATTTGATAGCTTCATTTCGCCTCAAACCTCCACAAACTAGAGAAGTTGCAAGCTTCTCTCCCCTAAACCGGCCCACATCGGTGGATCACTTCAGTTTCCACAAATGCCCGTCACTGCGGACGTAAATCGCGCCGCCGGAAAACGCAGGGGTGCAGAGAATCGTCTCCTCCAGCTCAATTGAGCTAACCGGATTGCCTTCCTCACCTTTCGTCACGTCCACAATCTGGCCCTTGCCCTGCTCGTTGAACAAATAGATGAAATTCCCCGCTGCGATCGGCGATCCGCTGTAGGGGCCTTCCGTCCGAGCTCGCCAACCGCGTTCGCCGTCCGAAATCTTAGCCTGACTGAGCACGCCGGCCTTGTTCACGACGTAAATGTTCTCGCCGATCACCAGCGGACTACCCGTCCCCGGTCCAAGCTGTCCGTTACGCCAGAGTTGCTCCGGCTCGCCGCCTTTCGCATTCGGCTTGAGCGCCGTAATTCCGTGAGACGGCACAAAAAGCACGCCGCCAGCAGCTGCTGAGGACGGAATCGTCGAAGCGCCGTCTTTGTAGTCGAAAATCTCGCTGCCAGTCTTCGGCAAAACGCCGAGCACGCCTTTGCTGGATTGCAGAGCGACCACAACCTGCTCACCCGCAATCACCGTCGGCGAAGTCCAGTTTGCCGCCTTCGGGCGGACTTTTTTCCAGAGATTCTGGCCGGTCACGACGTCGATTCCGGCCGCAAATGACTCCGAATCGTTCTCGCTTTGGACAATCAGCGCTCCGTCCGCATAAATCGGCGACGACGCCATTCCCAGGCTGTTGCTCGCGTTCGGATAATCGAAAGTCAGGCCGCGAAGCCACTTCAAGTTCCCATCCAGATCGAGACAGATCAGGTCATTCGAGGAAAACAGCGCGAAAATGTGCTTCCCGTCGCTGCACGGCGAAGGCGCGGCAACGTTCGTTTTGCCGTGAGTCATCGTCCGGCCCGTCGCCCAGAAGCGGCGCTCCCAGAGCACCTCGCCATTTTCCGCAGAAACGCAGAAAACGTGGAGCTGTTTCTGAGTTGGCCCGCTCGAGCTAGTCACGAACACGCGATCGCCGACCACAACTGGGCTCGACAAACCGCGTCCCGGCAATTCGAGCTTCCAAGCGATCGAGTCATCGCCTTTGAATTCGGTAACCGGCTTTTCGGAGGCATCCGCGATGCCCGAACCGTCCGGACCGCGAAAATTGAGCCAATCGCCAGCCCAGCAGCTGCTGGCGGCAAAAAACGTGGCACTGAGAATGGAAATCAGTTTCATTTTCATGAGAAATCGTGGTTGAAAATTAACCTTTGTTCGGACGGCGGCTTGCAGATTCGGGTTTCGGAGTCGGCGGACGATCCATTGCGAGAATCGCCGTTCCAGTCGCATCACAAACCCGGAGTTTGAATTCCCACTCGACTGTCCAGTCCTGCTCCTGGCCGTCCTGACAGCACTTCACGAGAATCGTGTTTTTGCCCTTCTTAAGCTGTGCTTTCATGATGTATTGATCGATTCGCTGGCCGCGATGATACTCGTCTCGACCGAAAATGAACTCGTCGTTGATCCAGACCTTCCAGCCGTTCTTCCCGCCAAGCCGAAACTCGACCGGCATGTCCGCATCGGCATTAAATTCGGTGTAGGCGTAGCCGGTTACCTCCTTGAGCATGCTGTAAGGCTTGTTGAAGTCGACTTTGCCGAATTCGTCTGACGTCACCAGCGGCTGCCACTTGATTTCGGCGTCTTCTTTCCCTTTGTAAGTCGCGTTCAGGTCGATCCCGTTCTCAGGCGGAAAAACTTCGGCGAACCCCTCGCGATCGGTGTTGTGAAACGGCGCGATCACCTGCCAGTGCATCAAAAATCCGAAGTGACGCGGCAGATCGACTTCCTGGTCGAGTTTCCGAAGCGCTTTAGTAATTTCGTCGATCTGATCGACGTCCCGAGCGCCGCCAAGCGCCTGGCGATAAATCAGAATCGCGCTCCCAGCTGAGTTTTCGGCGATCGCCTTGCCTTCGTCGATCAAACCCGCCACTGCGCGCCTCCGAAGAGCGTTACTCGGGTCGTTCAGCATCCCCGGAACGAGCTTGGCGGCCGTGTCGGGATCGGCCCCCTCGATCAGCTCGAACGCGAACTGTCGAGCCCGCGGATCCTGACGAACGTCCATCAGCAGCTGCCCGAGTTCAGCCAACGGCGCTTCGGCTCCCTTCGCGGTTTCGCGAGCGACGATCGTCTCGACCGCTGCGCGAAGATAATTCGCTGCGAGCGGGTTTGCGCCGTCCATTTTTGCGAGAATCGCGGGCGCTTCGTCCAAGCCAGACTGGCTGAGCTCCTCCCAGGCGACAGCGGCTTCGGCATTGCCTTCACCTTCGTGACCAACGGCCAGAATCGTGGCAATCGAGGAGTCGAGATCGGCCAACGCGGTGGCCGCAAGAAAAGCTGGAATCAGCGAAAGTAGCGGGGTTTTCATGCTGGAGCAGACCCTGTGTTTGGGGGCTCGCGCTGTCAACTCAACACTCGAAAGCAAAATGGCATGAGCAATTCAGCGGGCCTGCCGACGACGGCTGGCAATCAAAGGCTGTTGCTCGAAATAGTAGTGGCTTCCAGCCGCCAAGAGCCTCGCTGAGCGGCCAGTGGCGGCTGGAAGCCACCACTACAGAGCCCAATCGAACGATCGCCGATCGCCAACTTGCATTCCATAATTATCAGGTTTACCATAAATCAAATGTTCTCAAGTTCCCGCATCCGGCTTCTTTCCTACGCGATTCTGCTCTTCTTTGCGCTCTCGTTTTTTGCCGCCTCTCGCATGAAACAGCTTTCTTCTCGCCTCGACAGTGAAGGCTGGATCCTGAAGCGCGAAGCGGTCGACTCAGGAGCAGGGTCAGTCGTTGAATTGATCTCAGGGAAGTACGCAATAGATGGTTATTTCCAATCCATGCAGGGGCCGAGCAGCAATCTTCCACAATTTCGAGTCGCTGACGCCGCCGCTCCAGAAGAAATCATCTGGGTGACCGGTATCGAGTCCAAAGTCGTTGCTTCGGCAAATCAAACTCCGATTTCTGCCGAATATTTCTGCCACGCGAACCTGACACTGAGCCCCGAGTCGACCTCGCCCGAAGCCCACTGCGCGGCTTTCCCAACTCCAAAGCATCAAGATTGGAGGCTGTTCACGCTCGTTCCAGGCCGAATGAAAATCGAACTTCCGCCTGGATTCGGAATTCCTCTGCGTGCGTCGACAGAGCTGGATCTTTACACGATGTCGCTCAACCAGAATCCAGATCGGCCAGTCCCTGGCGACATTCGATTTCTTTCCCGGATTCACTATTCCAAGTCATCGAAAACGATCGGAATGCGGCCGGTCTTCCGACGCGCGCTCTACGTTTATCAACAGTTTCGCGAGTTGACGCCGGTCTCAGGCCTCCCAGCAGCTGCTGGCAAACACATTGGCGAGCAGTGCGCTCAGGAGTGTGAAAAAAGCCAATTGGCCGCCGTTCCAAGCCGATTCAACGGCGCAGACCCAAATCACCCGGGCGCGACCTGCTGCGTTTCAAATGCCTCGACTGGCGGTGTGCTGAAACAATTCGGCAACGACCACACGATCCATTGGATGGTTCCGCCGGGTCGCCACACTTATAAAAGCGAGGTCACGGACCAATTTGAGCTCCCTTTTGACACAACAGCTCACTACGTTACTGGCCATCTCCATCCCTGTGGCGTTTCGCTTGAGCTCGTTGACGTCGAGAGCGGCGATGTGATTTTCTCGATCGATTCCGAAGATTTCGACGACCTGATCGGGGTTCGTCGGATGTCGGAATTGCGGTTCGAAGCCGGGATCAAGCTGGAAAAAGATCGTCGCTACGAGTTGATCGCTGAATACGACAACCCGACGTCAAAACCGTCCGATGCGATGGCGATTCTCTATCTTTATCTCGCTGAAGAGCCGGATTTCAGCGGCTGAACCCGCATCTATTCCGGGACCGGCGTTTTTCCCGCCTCGCCCTCAGCTTCGCGGAGTTGCGCCCGATATGCCCTCCACAATTCCCGGATTTGCTCGCGTTCAGCCTGTGCTTCCGGCGTGTCTTCCTTCGGCCTCACCGGCCCATCCGCTGTTTTCGGCAACGGCTGCTTTCCTTGGCTTTCGCGATCGACCTGGTTCCGACGAAGAATTTCCCGCAGATCTGCATCGAGCGTCTCGCGAGCATCCGGATTCGGCTCCGGCAAAGGCGGAATATCGCCGATCGACGTTCCGCGAAACCGGTTCGAAATCCCAGATCCAAATGTCCCGACCGGGATGCGCTGGAAGCGATATTCTTTGCGAAGCGACCGATGCCCTTTGATAAAAGCCGAGGGATCGAAGTAGTTCGAAAAATCCTGAGCATATTTACTTCGGCTCATCCCGATGCTGAGATTTTTGCGGATTTCGAAGTGCAGATGGGCGTAGTACATCCCTCTGTTCGTCCCGATCGTCCCGATTTTCTGACCCCGGCGAACTTTATCGTTCAACTTGACCATTCGCTCGTGGAGGTGGCCGTAGAGTGAGTCGATGTAGTAGACGCTTCCATCGTCCGTGTGCCGATAGGCATGGCGGAGGATGACGACGTTTCCCCATCCAGATGCGTAGTCGGCCGAATAAACAACGACCCCGTGGCCGATGCTGTAGACTGCGTCTCCGAGGTCGGTGTTTCCCCCTCCCCTTCCATTCCAATCTTCGCCCTGGTGGCCGTTCGCCCGGTACCCGCGAGCTTTGTAATAACCCCAGGAATCGGGCTTTCCAACGGGATAATCAAACCCGTCCGCCAGAACCCAACGCAGATACTCAGCTGATTCCGCCTGGGTGGACAAGAGCCCGAAAATCAGCGAGACCGCCAGCAGC
>JBLHKS010000186.1:0-13604 GCA_047620505.1 Verrucomicrobiales bacterium
CTGTTGTGATTCCGACTCTTTTCGAGACTGATTCGAAGCCTGTAGATTCCGTCTTCTCAGCGTTGGGCTGCCGACCTCCTAGACCCCACTCGGCATCAAAAAATCCAGAAAGTTTTCCACACCGTTGGCAGCAGTGCGAACGCGGCCTGAAAGTCACTCTTCTTCTCTGAATGGCTGCCGCTGCAGCGACGTCTTGAACGGCTTGCTTCTCTTTTCCTTGGTATACAGTGGCCTTCATGACATCCAATTTTGTGCTGCACTGGCCGTCCATTTTTGTGTAATCTTTTTCTCTTTCGTCCAGAAACGGATTCCATCCTCACCGGTGATGTCTCCGATGCCAAATTTGGATTCGTTCCATCCGCCGAAAGAAAATGGTTCTCGCGGAACGGGAACGCCGATATTTATGCCGATCATTCCAGCACTTGCGCGGTCCTCGAAGTAACTGGCCGTAGCGCCGCTGGTTGTATAGATTGAAGCTGCGTTGCTGTATGGGTTGCTGTTTTCAATTGCGATTGCCTCATCGAGCGTATTGGCATGTAATACTGTCAGTACCGGGCTGAAAATCTCCTCGCACGTGGACTCACTGTCGATATCAACTCCGTCAAGAATGGCACGTGATTAAGCGGCCTTCCTGTAATTTTCTTTGTGGGGGATTTCTTGATATTCATGGCGTGGTGCGGTCAGAAGGGGTTGGGGTTTTGACCTTCGTTTGACGGCGCGGGGTTCATGGCGACCGGGGCGGACATCGATCAGTTTTGTTGCACAGAGTTCGATCAGTTTTTGGCGCAGCTCCGCTCTCTTTGACTCCGATTTAACATCGCGGAACAGTGGATGTGAAGATACTACGAGATCGAGAGTTCCCTTAAAGCTCATTTCGTGAATTGGTTTATCGACCTCCGCCGCTGCGCGCTGCATCTGAGTACGTAGTAGATTATAAGCAATCATCACCATCATCAGGCTCTTCTGGGCCATTTCGGGGCTCTTTACTGCTAGGAACTCCATTTCCATGATCGTTTTGATGTCTCTGAACTTGAGCTCGATCTGCCAGCGAACCGCGTATAGATCAATGGTTTCGGCTCCGTCATACTTCTGGGTATCGAGTAGAGTGGTAGCTACTATCAGAGTGCTTTTCTTCCCGGATCTGTCTTTGTATTGCTTCTTGATATATCGCACCGTGAGCTGCGCGGGAAGTGCTGCCCATTGTTCGCAGCTCAGATCGCTTGTTTTTGGTTGCACGCGGGGCTTTTCCCAGACAACAAGACGTTCTGTAGGACTGATTTTCTTTCCGCGTCTCCAGTTCAGTATGCGATGGCGAGCCTGATGCAGGCGCATCAGGCACTCTCCCCCCCTGGTTCTGGATCCGAGCAAACAGCTCAAAAGAGCAGAAGGCGCGGTCGGCAAGGATCAAATTTCCTTTCTCGACATATCGCAACAAGCGTTGCGCAGCTCTGGCGTCATGCAGTTTCCAAGTTCCTCTGGTAAATCCCTCCCAACCTCCATGGCTCAGGTTCAGCATCCCCACTATTCCCATCACCGGAAATCCACAGCCGGGTTTCTGCATCGAAGGTTGGGGGTATTCTTCCTGGTTTTCGAATGTGTCCATCAGTTGAACTGAAGTGCCGTCGATAGCCTTCAGGACCAGGCCGTTCCAGAGATCTTCAGTTCGTATCCCTTGGCGCAGGAACTGATCAACACGTGCTAACACACTTACAAGAAAATCGATGGAAAGGCGCATCCGAGCCTGACAATACGAGCTGGTGTCGCCTCTCGGCGCCGGCACCCCAGCTCCGGAACTCCACGCCTCAATCAGCGCCAGTCCTCGGGAGCACGAAGCGGTGTGTTCCAGGATCTGCCCGATCCATGCCCAGAAGACGGGAAGGTGGCCAAAATGACGATTGCGCCTGGTCGGATCTAACGCTGCAAGAAACTCGGGAGCCAGAACATTTTCGAAGAGCCTGGCGTAACCGGAGAGCGACTCACACAGAGCAGATTGCCGAAAACGACGAATCATTTCTTGCGCGTTACGCTTTGCTTTGCCAAAGAGGTAAGTGGAAAACCCTGCCAGAAACGGTGCTTTTGTATTCACACACCAAAGTTAGCCGTGGCGGGGTTTTTCACCAGGAAAAACTAACATTATTACTGGGATTTATCACCGAAGGACGCCCTTAAACACGTGCCATTCAACTCCGTCAATGATCGTGGAACCGACATAATAGCCATTCTCCCTGCCTTCGACGACAGCACCGCGGCCATCGACAGGAATTCGTGCACCGGCCTCCTCGGCGCGATTTATGTAGCCCTCGATTCGCTCTTTGGCGGCAGCGCTGATCACCGATCCCAAATTCTCGCCAGGAACGACTTTTCGCATTTCCCGTTCTATGGCTGCCATCACGGCTGAGCAGTTGCCTACCATGATTAGAACACTCGCCGCCATGCAGCGCTGCCCAGCACAACCGGTTGCCGAAGATACTATGTTCTTTGCGGTGACTTCCGGATCGGCATCAGGAACTACGACCAGATGATTCTTGGCACCGCCTAGACAGAGCATGCGCTTGCCAGCATCGATGCCGCGTCTATAAACTAGTTTGGCGACAGCAGTTGAACCGACGAAGGCGGCTGCCTTGATAGCACTATGATCGAGCAGCGCCTCAACCGTTTCCCGATCGCCCTTTACTACCTGAAAGACATTCTCCGGAAGGCCGGCTTCAAGCAGGAGTTCGCCCATCCGAATCGACGCCAGCGGTACCTGCTCCGATGGCTTAAGCAAAAACGTATTTCCAGTGGCGATCGCTAGAGGAAACATCCAAAGCGGCACCATGACGGGAAAGTTGAACGGCGTGATCCCCGCCACTACGCCGAGCGGATACGAGCGGCTGTAGCAGTCAACACCGCGGCTGACTTCGAGCTTTCTCCCTTGGCCGATTGCAGGAAGCGCAGTGGCGTATTCGACCACTTCCAGCCCCTTGCGAATGCCAGCTTCGGATTCACCGACGGTCTTCCCATTTTCGCGGGTTACCAACTCGGAAAGCTCCTGTATATTGTCTTCGACGAGCTGCCTAAATCGGAAAAGCGGCTGCACCCGATCCTTCACCGGAGTCTGGCTCCAGCCTTCGAAAGCAAGGCGGGAACGCGTCACCGCAGCGTCGCCCGCAGCGGCATCGGCGACCTCGATTTCGCCGATGAGAGCCCCGTCGAGTGGGGAAATGACATCAATGGTTCTCATGAATATATGGCGGGATCGGCCAAGCGTGTTCGAGGCCAGAACGTCTGGCTCCTCGTGGTTCGTTATACAACGCCAGGCAGCACCGAGCAAGCGTGCTCGCATTCGCTTGACTCCCCCGCGCGCCCTTCTATGGTGCCGCGCTTTTCTGCACCCTAACCAATGAACATTCACGAATATCAGGCCAAAGAGCTGTTCGACAAATTCGGCGTCGCTAACCCAAAGGGAAAGGTCGCCACTTCCGCCGCTGAGGCGCGAGCAGCTGCTGACGAACTCGGCGGAAGCGGGATCGTCGTCAAAGCTCAGGTTCACGCAGGTGGTCGCGGCAAGGGGACGTTCAAAAACGGGTTTCAGGGAGGCGTTCATCTCTGCGGAACGGCGGCAGACGCCGAGGAGAAGGCCGGCAAGATGATCGGCGAGACGCTGGTGACGCATCAGACCGGCGAAGAGGGAAAACTGGTTCGCAAAGTGCTCGTGGCGCAGTCGGTCGACATCGCGGACGAGCTTTATTTTTCGATTCTGATGGATCGCGCGACGGAGCGGCCGGTGATCATCGCCAGCCGCGAAGGCGGGGTGAATATTGAGGAAGTTGCGGAGAAAACGCCCGAGAAGATCCTGACCGAACCGGTTCACCCGACTCTCGGACTTCAGCCCTATCAAACCCGCAAACTTTCCGCTTTTCTTGGCCTCAAGGGCGATCAGGCGAAGGCGGCAGCGAAGCTTTACAAGGCTCTCTACACGCTTTTCCTCGCGAGCGACTGCTCGTTGGTCGAAGTCAATCCGCTGGTCGTGACGCCCGATGGCGAAGTGCTCGCGCTCGACGCAAAATTCAATTTTGACGACAACGCGCTCTACCGCCATCCGGACATTGAGGCGATGCGCGATCCCGAAGAGGAAGACCCGCGCGAGGTAGCAGCTGCTGAATTCGATCTGAACTACATCGGGCTCGATGGCGAGATCGCTTGCCTCGTGAACGGTGCCGGACTCGCGATGGCGACGATGGATATCATCAAGCACTACGGCGGCGAGCCGGCGAACTTCCTCGACGTCGGTGGTGGCGCGACGAAAGAGCAGGTCAAGAATGCGTTCAAGATCATCACGGGTGATCCAAAGGTGAAGGCGATTCTCGTGAATATTTTTGGCGGAATTATGGATTGCGACGTGATCGCACAGGGGATCGTTGGCGCGGTCCAGGAAGTCGGTCTCGAGCTGCCATTGGTGGTTCGGTTAGAGGGCAACAACGTCGCCGCTGGCAAGAAAACGCTCGAAGATTCTGGCGTGAAATTGACGACCGGCGCAGATCTGGCCGACGCGGCGCAGAAAGTCGTCAAATCGATCGCAGCCTGACAAACATACCAATTTTATAGAACAATGGCTATTCTAGTTGATGAAAATACGAAGATCCTCGTTCAAGGGATCACGGGTGGTTTTGGCGGCCGGCACGCGAAACTGAGCTTGGATTACGGAACGCAGGTCGTTGCGGGCGTGACTCCAGGCAAAGGCGGGCAGAAGTTCGAGGACCAGGTTCCGATCTTCGACACGGTCGGCCAGGCAGTTTCCGAAACTGGCGCGACTGCGTCCGCAATTTTCGTCCCGCCGCCGTTCGCGGCTGACGCGATTCTGGAAGCGGTGGACGCTGGAGTCGATCTCGTGGTCTGCATCACGGAAGGCATTCCGGTGATGGACATGATGCGGGTTCGCGAGGGAATGAAAGAGAGCAACGCGCGCCTGATCGGGCCGAATTGCCCTGGAGTGGTAACGCCTGGTCATGGCGAAAATTCGCATGGCGGTTGCCGGATCGGAATCGCACCTGGCTACATTCACAAGCGCGGCAGCATCGGCGTCGTTTCTCGTTCGGGAACGCTGACTTACGAAGCGGTCTGGCAGTTGAGCGAGCTCGGCTACGGCCAGTCGACCTGCGTCGGAATCGGCGGCGATCCAATCAACGGAACTTCGCATCTGGACGTGTTGAAAATGTTCAACGATGACGATGAGACCGAAGGAATTGTGATGATTGGCGAGATCGGTGGCGATCGCGAAGAGGAAGCGGCCGCTTGGGCGAAGGAGAATTGCAAGAAGCCGATCGCGGCGTTCATCGCGGGCGCGACGGCTCCTCCTGGGCGTCGGATGGGTCACGCTGGCGCGATTATTTCGGGCGGCAAGGGCACAGCAGCTGCTAAAAAGGAAGCGCTGGCCGATGCCGGGATTTACGTCGCCGAAACGCCTGCCGAGATGGGCTCGAAAATGGCCGAGGCGATGAAAGCCGCCTGATCCAGAATCAGTATCTTCGCCAGAGCGAGCGCGAGAAAAGCGCGACGACGACAAAAATTTCGAGCCTGCCCAGCAACATCAGCAGGCTGAGATAAAGAAGCGTGCTCTGGTGAAAGTGCGCGAAGTTGTCGGTCGGCCCCACGGCACCGAAGCCTGGTCCCATGTTGAAGAACGTGGCGAACACCGCGCCGAAAGATGTATTCAGGTCCTCGATGCTCGGTTCAAACATGCTGATGATCTGAGTTGAAACGATCACAATCACGGCGACGAAAACGAGGTAACTCAGGATCTGTCTTTGGGCCTCGGAATCGACCGATCGACCATCGATTTTGATTCCCATGACCTGATTCGGTCGGAAAGTTCGCCGAACGTCCTGAACGAGAATTTTCAACATGACGACTAGCCGGATAATTTTGATTCCTCCTGCTGTCGAGCCACTGCAGCCGCCGATCGCCATGAGCAGGATCAATGTGCAGCGCGCGAAAAGCGGCCACTGGTCGTAGTCGCCCGCGCCGAAGCCAGTTGATGAGCTGAGGGAGACGACTGGAAATATCGCCTCGCGCAACGCCGCCCAACCCTCCGAAGTGTGGTTCAGCCAGAGATCGATCGTGATCGTGATCCAGGCGAGAAAGATCACGATCAGTAGGCCAAGCGCTTCGGTCCGGCCCCGTCGGCGGTGAAACTGGCCCGTGACGAGATTCACGACAAAAATCATGCTCAAGCTGCTGACGAGCATAAAAATACAAAGAAACAGTTCGATCGTGAAGCTGTTGAAGTGCCCGAGGCTCGCGTCATGCGGAGCGAAGCCTCCGGTCGAAACGGTCGTCAAACTGTACAGTAGAGCCTCAAAGACAGACATCTCCACTCCTGCCCAAGCAGCCGTGAACCAGAGTCCTAACCAACACAGAATCGTGAGCCCGCCGTAGACCGCCCAGAGCCGCAAAGTGAGGTCCTTTATCCGCGCTGTTGGCGAGTCCGTGAGGTCCATCGATGTCTCAGCTCCTAGAAGAGACTTTCGGTTGACGCCAAGTGCCGAAAGCAGAGCCACGATAAGGGCGAGGATGCCAAGTCCGCCGATCCACTGCGTCAAACTTCGCCAGAGCAGGATGCTGTCCGGCAGGGATTCGAGATCTGTGAGGACGGTCGAGCCGGTCGTGGTGAATCCTGACATCGATTCAAAAAACGCTTGGATCAAGGTCAATCGGCCGTGGTATAAGACGAAGGGTAGGCTGCCGAACAACGCGGCGAGAATCCATCCGAGAACGACTGCGGCGATGGCTTCTTTGCGCAGCAGCTGCTCAGCGTTTCCCTGCCTACCCATAAACAATAGCCCGCCTCCGGCAACGGCGGTGAGGAGACAAGACAGCCCCATCGGGCACATCGCGTGATCATCGCGGCCCTGCATTGCCTCGACGAATGCGACGAGAAAACAGAGGGCCATTGCGGCTGCAGTGACAGTGAGAATGGCGCCGAGGAGGCGGTAGAGAATAGCTGGGTGCATGATCGTTCAGGATTCGAGTTCGTTGAAGCGCGGCGGCGAGCCGGCGAGCAAACGAGACCCCGTTCTCTTCAGGCGGAGATGCTGGGAGGATCAAGGACGACCCAACGCCTCTGGACTGTGCGAGAGCGACGACTCGCAAGCTCGCAGCTGCGCTTCGATCGGCTGTTCTCGATCAGCAGCTGCTGGTTCCTGGACTCAGATCAGGAAAACGCCGGTCCACGCGGCTGCCGTGCGCGGTGACCCCGCCGGAATCTGGCGAAGCGCAGGCTGGAACGATGCAGCCGAGCGACTGTGCCACGCTTCGTGGAAGGGCGAGTGCGCAAGCGGCTCAGAAGAGGAGTCGTCCTCGAAATTTTCGACCTCGATGCTCGGCGGATCGCAAGCAAGCCGCTCACCCGCGAGCTGCGGAACGACGGCTCCGATCAACAGCAAAGTTAGCAGAGCAATGAGGCGCTGGCCCATGGAAAATGGTCGGACTTTGAGATCGAAAGTCAAGCTTCTCAGCGTCAGCGCCGCGTAGCCGTACGCCTGACTGAAGTGGAATCCCTCACGCCGATCGGATTGCGGGTCGACTCAGCAGCTGCTGAGGCCGAAGTCAGCGCGCCAGCAGCGTGAGCGACCCGTTTACCAGAAATTATTGGCGGCCGAACTTCATTCCGAAGCGATCTTTTTCAGCCGGATGTTTTTGAACTGAACTTTCATCGGCGGGCCGCCGTGAAGCTGGAACGCGAGCAGGCCGTCGGCGCGCGCGTTCGGACGTTCGTCGATCGTTTCGCTCATCAGCACGCCGTTGATGAACATCTGAATCACATTGCCCTTGGCGACGACGCGGTACTCGTTCCATTCGTTTTCCTTGATCTTGGCCTGCAACCCGGCGGCATCACCGAGTTCCTCAACGACGTTGTCCTTTTTGTCCGGCTTCAGGGTGACTTTCTGGCCGCGCTTGGCGAGCACGCCGCCGAAACCCTCGCCGTAGTTCGTGCCGGCCCAGCCGCGTGCGGAGTCGAGATCGGCCTGGTAGCCTTGAATCGAGTAAACTTGCTTCGGGTTGGCGTTCTTGAAGCTCCGAATCTGGATCCCGGAATTTCCGGCTTCGATTTTGTATTCCAAGATCAAATCGAAGTCAGCGACCTCGCCGTCCCAGATGATGAATTTGTTGAACGGGACTGGATTTTCCTTAGTCGTCTGGCCGGTGATCGTGCCATCTTCGACACTCCAGAACTGCTCCTCGCCATCCCAGCCTTCGAGCGTTTTTCCGTCAAAGAGCGATTCGAAACCGTCTTCCTGAGCCAGCAGCGAGCCAGCACCTGCTACGGCGATGATCGTGGTGAAAAATATTTTCATGCGCCGAGTTTGGCGGCGCATTCCGGGATTTCAAAACAAAATCGCGATATCGCTCAAGCCTGGGTGCTCGGCTCCGATGGAGGGGTAGTCACGTCAGCAAGCGTGGCCGGTTTTCGGCTGAATCGCAGTTCGGGCGGTGCTGTCGCGCCTGCCGAGACCACAAAAGTCATCGCTTGATCGAAGGTCCAATCGGTCGGCGTCAGTTTTTCGACCGGCAGAATTTCGAGGTAGCCGTTCGTTGGGTTCGGCGTTGTGGGCACGTAAACGGCGGCGAGTTTTTGACCCGTGTCAGGATCGATCATCGTCCGCGTAACCAGCCCAATGGCCTTCATCTGATCATTCGGAAAATCGATCAGGACGATGCTTTCGATCTCGCCGTCTTCAGGACGTTTGTTGAACAGCGCGACAAGTTGTTTCATCGCGTTGTAGAGCGTTTTCACGACAGGAATCCGGTCGAGAATCGATTCGAATCCGGAGAGAATCTTCTTACCAACGTAACCCCTGACAAGGACGCCAACGGTGTAGACGCTGACGATTACGAGAATCACCGCGAGGATGTTATTGATCCAGTAAAGGTCGAGCCAAGGCGGATTGATTTCCCAATTTTCGGCCAGCAGCTTCTTGCCAGCCTCAAGAGGCTTCGTCCCGACTCCGACGAGAAAATCGAAGAGAAATCTCAGCACCCAAAGGGTGACGCCAATCGGAATGATGACTAACAGACCCGTTATCAGATAACGGCTTCTTTTCGGGGCATGCTTCGGTGTCGAATCAGAACTCATTTGAAAAAATAGATAGCAGTTTGGTTATTCCGGAAAGTAGAGCCGCCAGTCGATTGGCCGCTTGCCGTTGACCAATTCGGTTCCCTTGCCTCCCGCACCGACTGGATTTTCCGTCGGCTTTTGTAGTGGCGAGGTCGGCTCAGACTTCGGCTCCGTGTCAGCAGCTGCTGAGGCGGGTTTTGGCGTTTCGGCTGGAGCGGCCTCCGGTTTTTCGATCACAGAAATCTGCTCCGGATCTTCCAATTTGATTTGGGGCTTGCCCTTAAACATTTCGATCGTTCCCCGAACCTCGACCCATTTGCTTTTGTAGACTTCGGCCGGCGGTCCGTCTTCAAATTTCGTCAAGTGCTGGGCAAAAGTGACGGTGACAAATTCGCTGTCTTTGAAATTAAGGAAATTGATTCCGGACCCGGCCCGGCCAGTTCTCTCAATGAAGCCGGTGACGACGGCGGCCTTGCCTACGTTTGCTTCAAGTTTCTCAAGATCCGTCGCCGAAATTTTCTCAAGCGTGTCGTCTTCCTGGGCAAACGCGATGACCGGAGCGAAAAGCAGGATCAGTTGGAACAATCGATTCATGAAGCTGAGTCTAAGCAGAAAAAGCAGCGTGTCACGCGACGTTGTTGAAGCCGCAGCGCTCTCGAATTTCGTCCGGGCTGACTCCCGCCTCTCGCATCGACTTGAGAGTTTGCGAGAGATCGCGCTTGGCGAAGCGCTTTCCGTCCTCGCCTTTCAGAAGTTTGTGGTGATGATAGAGCGGAACCGGGAGTTCGAGCAGCGCCTGAAGAAGACGATGAATGTGAGTCGTGTGGAAAAGGTCTTCGCCGCGCGAAACGAGCGTCACGCCCTGCATCGCGTCGTCGACCGTCACCGCGAGATGGTAACTCGTGCCGATGTCTTTTCGAGCCAGGACGACATCGCCAAGCGACTCCGGCTCGGCTCGAATCTCGCCTTGGATCTGATCCGTCCACGTCAGGTCGGTGCCCAGCAGCTGCTGAGCTTTTTCGACATCGAGCCGAAGCGCAAAGTCGGTTCCGGCTGATTTTTTCGCTTCGCGTTCATCCAGGCTCAGTCGTCGGCAGAGCCCCGGGTAGAGCGCTCCCTCGGGGCCATGCGGTGCGGCTCCAGCGCGTGCGATTTCCAATTGGATTTCTTTGCGCGTGCAGAAACAGGGATAGATCAGATCACCTCGTTCAAGTTCACTCAGTGCAGATTGGTAGTCCTCAAGATGCTCGGATTGAACCCGCACCGGCTCGGGCCAGCTCAAACCCAGCCAAGCCAGGTCTTCGTAGATCCCCTCGATGAATTCCGGTCGACAACGAGTCGTGTCGATGTCTTCGATTCTAAGCAGAAGCTCGCCGCCGTTTTTGCGCGCCAAGTCCCAGGCAACCAAAGCCGAATAGGCATGGCCGAGATGCAGTCGGCCAGTCGGACTTGGAGCAAAGCGCGTGATTTGCGGAATCATCGGTCTAGAGTCGCCGACGATGGCCAGAAAATCGCGATTCGCCAACAAACAACGATCAAAGTCAGCGCAGCGCATCGTCGACCAAGGCAAATTCATGCTTTGCTGGATCGCGTTGCTCTGGATTCTCGAAATCCTCGACGTCGTCCTCGGCCATCGGCTCGACAACTTCGGGATCGAGCCGCGCCGACTCGCCAGCCTGCCTGCGATCTTCACCGCGCCGTTTCTGCATTACGGCTTCGGCCACGTCGCGGCGAATTCCGTCCCGCTGTTCGTCCTCGGCTGGCTCACTCTCGCAACCGGGAGATCCCGATTCTGGACGGTCTCGTTCGTGATTGTGGTCGTGTCAGGTCTCGCTGTCTGGCTCCTTGGACGAGGCAGCGTTGGCGAAGGCTTGATCGTGAAGCACGCCGGCGCGAGCCTCCTGATTTTCGGCTACTTCGGCTTTCTCGTCGTCTACGGATTTATCCGCCGAAGTCCGCTCTGGATCGTCGTTGCGATCGCAGTTGGGCTGATTTACGGCGCATCGATGCTTGGCGGCGTCGTGCCTGGTCAGGATCAAATTTCCTGGGAAGGTCACCTCTTCGGGCTTCTAGCCGGAGTGCTCGCCGCCTACCTGCTGAAGAAAGACAAAGGGAAATTCAAGCGCTGACGGATTGCGCTTCCGCCCAGCGAACGGCGTGCCGAATCAACTCGTTCACATCGCCGATGCCGAGCTTCTTTTTGATTCGTCCACGATGGGTATCGACCGTCTTCGTGCTGATGTTAAGGCGATCGGCAACTTCGCGCGTGACCAGCCCATCGCCGATCAATTCGTAGACCTCGAATTCGCGGTCTGTCAGGTTCGAAAGCGTTGCCGTGCCGTCACGCGAGTCAATCCCGGCCGCCGCGCGGGCCATCTTCGCCAGCATCTTCGCGCTGAGATAAACTTCGCCCGAAAGCACCGTCCGCAGCGCCTGGATCAGGTGCTGAGTCGCTTCATGCTTCATAATATATCCGTTAGCTCCGCAGTGGAGCGAGCGCTCGGCGTAGAGCGTCTCGTCTCGCATGGAAAGAATCAGAATCGGCGCTCGCATCTCCTGACGTCTCAGGTCTTTGAGCACCTCGAGGCCGCTTGCGTCCTGAAGCGATAGATCGAGGATGACGACGTCGGGTGCAGCGTTTCGAATGTGGTCGACTGCGCCCCTTCCTTCGCCCAATTCTCCGCAAATTTCGAGATCGTTCTGCGCATTAATGATCGCCGTTAGGCCGAAACGCATCACCGGATGATCATCGAGAAGAAATACACGTTTGGCATTCATGCTTACTTTTTGTGTAACTGACTGGAGCGCAAAGATGAAGCCTTTCGCTTTCGCGGCGGCGCGGTTGCCCGGCAGAAAAGTTTGAGGCCAGCACCGGCTGGATTGCATTCAATCTTAAGTTGGCCGCCCAGCAGTTGCTGAGCGCGGTGCTTCATCGAGCGAAGTCCTTGGCCAGAGCCGTCGTTCAGCGCCGTTTCGAGAATTCCCGACCCGTCGTCGGTCACGGACAGACAAACGTCGCCGTCTTCCCACCAGAGTTCGATATCAACTCGTTGGGGAGTCCCATGTTTGAGCGCGTTGAAAAGCGCCTCGCGGACGATGTAAAAAAGCTCAGTCGCAAACGCCGGATCGAGGTCACGCGTCCGAATTCGCAGGTCAGAATTCAGCCTCACTTTGTGGTGAATCACGGACGTCTCCTCGAGCAAATCAGTGATCGCTCGACGCAAGCTACGTTCTTCAAGCGAGATCGGCGAAGCCCCGCGAGCCAGCTGGCGAGCTGTGTTCGTCGATACATCGAGCTGTTTGACGAGCAGCTCCGCCGCAGCAGCTGCTGGCGATTTTTCCTTCTTCAACTGCTCCTCAAGCGCCTTCGCGACGAGGCTGATTCCCGTCAAATCCTGACAAACCGTGTCGTGCAGATCGCGGCCGAGTCGCTCCTTTTCGTTTTCGGCGGCGGTAAGAACTTCCTGCTGAAGGCGGCGCTCCTCGGAAATGTCGATCCCGAGAACAAGAACGCCGGTTACCTCGCCGCTTCGATCCCTGCTCGGCGTCAGCGTCGCGCGGACGGTCGATTCACCCGTGGCGGGCGTCACCAGCGTGATTTCGTAATTCTGCTGCTCACCAGCGAGAGTTGCTCGGAGTCGGCCCTCCACTCGCGCCCAGTTTTCGGCACCGAGAACCTCGGCGACCGGCCTGCCAATGATTTCTTCAGAGGACAAGCCGTAGGCCTTTTCGTAAGCACGATTCGCAAATCGAAAACAGAGATCCCGGTCGACGAGAGAGAGAAACCCGGGCACGTTTTCGGCAACGAGCTTCAGCTGGCTGGCGCGCTCCTCAACCCGCCTTTCCAAGTCGCTTGCCAGATCGCGCAGTCGATTCTCGGCCCGTTTTCTTTCGGTAACGTCTGTGCTGACTCCGATTGCGCTCAATGGCGCCTGATTCGATCCACGAGAAATTGACGCCATTGAATGCATCCATCGATTCTGGCTACCTTTCTTGATGCGATACTCGTGTTCGTAGTCGGTTCCACTCTCAATCGCCTCGATAAAAACTCGACTCACGTCGTCCCAGTCCTCTGGATGGACGATATTCTTCCAAGCGATCTCGTCCATCCGCAAACCAAGATCGACTCCCCACATCTCGGCGAGGCGGTCGTCGAACGCCGTCAGGTTCGTTCCGAAATCGTGTTCCCAGACCCCCATTCGCCCGCTGGCCAAAGCCATCGCCAACCGCCGCTCGTTCCGATGATGCTCGGTAGTGTCTTGAAAAAGAATGCTGACGCCGCCGTCCGGTGCCGGGTAGAATCGGCTTTCATACCAGCGCTCCAACGGAGGAAAAAACTCTTCACGCTCGACGAGTTGTTCGCCGCCCTGCACGGCTTTTATGGCCTTGAAAAACGGCGAATCGACGATCTCAGGAAACACGGAATCGATCCGCTGATCGAGCATAAGATTTCGATCGGTCTTGAGCATGCGCGCGGCAGCCTCGTTCACGATTCGATAGCGTAGAT
>JBLHKS010000187.1:0-13577 GCA_047620505.1 Verrucomicrobiales bacterium
ACACCTGTCGCAGTCGTGATCCCAACAGTGCCTGCGCACTGGCGCTGCTGCGCACCGCCCTGCTAGCCGCAGTGCGCGCCTCAGGTCGGGAAAGTTTGACTCAAGCCATCGAAGAATTCGCCGCAGACCGTCGTCCCGCCGTCGCTTTGATCACGAATCAACGACTTGCATCGCTACTTGCGTAAACCCTGGGGAGAGCAAGGGCTGCTCTCCAGAACTTTCCAATGAACAAACCAACGACAGAGAACGCAATAACACAGCAGATAACGGCGCTTGCTATCATCGCTTTCCTCGGTGCAGCTCTCGCAAGTTGCAGCGGTATTCGGCAGTCTGAACCGCAAACCAGAGGTGTTCCGAATCCGGCGTACCGGATCGTAAATCTCTACTTTCTGAACGACGATCGCGAGATGGAGCCAGGTGTCTCGGTTGGAGCTCCAGTGAGATGGATTCGCGTTGGGGATCGATTTCACAAGCGAGCCGTCAAGGCGTTGCTCGGCGGTGCCACTGAGGCGGAAGCGGCCATGGGGGTATTACGCGAACTTCGCGCCACCCAGTTCGGAAGCTCTGCCGTGGCCGACTGATCCAGCACCGACTAAGCCGCTCAAAGCCTACTTTAACTCGGTCAGAGTTGTCGATGGAGTGGCGACGATCGATTTCGATAAGTCTGCGTTACTATATCTCAATTCGCCGTCTGCGCTTCAGTTCAGCATCAAAGAGCCGATTCGCAGGACACTGATGCAGTTCACAGAAATTCACTCCGTACGGTTCTCAATCGGAGGTGAGGTGTTCACCCGGTGGAGAACCTGAATCGGTTGACACCGTTGAGGGCGGCGACGAACAATTACTTGTGGACGATCCTGCGGTTTCTCCCCCATCGGATGACTGCGTCGTCGTCCTTAACGAGCGCGCAGGAACGATTGTCGCCTCGTCGGTCGAAGAGGCAACAAAGGCGATCCGTTCAGGGTTCGAGAGTGCTGAAGATGAGGTGCCGCCGAACGTGGCATGCAGCCCAGACAAACTCGAGAAACAGATTCATGAGGAGAGGTCGGGCGTGGGCGAAGCTCGATTATTGTTGGTGATGGTAGCGTTGCGACGGCGACGGGGGCTGCGAGGCGGCGAGGCTCGCTCGGTGTCCTTTCAATGAGCACCTTCAATCTGGTGGCACGAGACCTGGAAATGCCGCTCGCTCGGAGGAAGCGACCGCGGCGTTGGCGAAGGCGTCGCCCACTGATGTCGATATCGCCGAGGTCAATTCGCTAACAAACCCACCCAATCGTGCGCAACGCCTGATCGCGCGAATTTGGCAGTGCAATATGCACCGTAACAGAACTCGTCTCTGCATGACCATATTTTTTAGACGCTCATTGTCAGTTGCTTACGGCTCGGATACGCGGGTGGCACAACTAATGCAATTCGAGAAGACGTATGGAAACAAAACCATCCCTCACCGGCTCTTCGCTGGCTGTTCTCGCAGTCGGATTCGGGATCTGCCTTTTCTCCGTAAGTTGTGGAAGCGACTCCGCTCTGGAGGACACGGCCGAAGATGTTGGCGACTCGGCCGAGGATGTCAGCGACGCAGCGGAAGACGCGGTCGATTAATCAGATTACCCCCGGAATCATCAAACACCACACACCGAAAGGATTAACACTATGTTAGAATGGACTCTTATATTTCTCGTCTTCGCCCTAATCGCGGCGGCACTCGGCTTTACCGGCATCGCGGGTAAGGCCGCAGGTATCGCCAAGATCCTGTTCATCGTCTTCCTCGTCGTCTGGATCGTCACGTTCGTGCTTTAGCTCTAACGAGAATCGCCATGACGGATACAACATCGAACGACACCGCAGACCGTGTCAAAGATACCGCTCGAGCCGCCAAACGCCGCGCACTCTCAGCTGTGAAAGAGCTGAAGAGCGCCGGGCGGGAGGCCGTTCGGAATCGGCAGCGGATGGCTGCGAATCGCGTGGCCGAATACGAAACAATCGCGAGCGATGCCGCCGCGATCCTTCGTAAGAAACAGTGCCCGGCACTGGCCGAGCGCGCGGAGACAGTGGCAAACCTGACAGCAGACGCCCGCAACTACCTTGCAGGCTCCGAACCGGAAGAAGTGTGGCGCGACACTGAAGATTGCATTCGAAAGCATCCCTCCGCTGCCTTCAGTTGCTTCTTCGTCGCCGGTCTCGCCGTGGGCAGATTCCTGAAGAGTTCGTCCCGTCGCGGCAGCAACCGCGGAGCATTCACCTCCATCTCGTAACCATCCAACGTGAACGCCATGCATCAAAGCCCTGAGCCCCTTTCCCGCGCCCAACAGCCATCGCCGGAACCGACCATTGGCGATCTCATCCGCGGGCTTCGCGACGACCTTGGTCTCCTCTTGAAACAGGAAGTCGCCCTCCTGAAGGCGGAGATGACGCAAAGATTTCGGGAGGTTGCGAAAGATGGCGGAATCGTCTTGGGGGGCGCGTTCACAGTGGCAATGGGCATTGGACTGCTTCTCCTCGCGGGCGCGGCGCTGCTCTCCTGGCTCTTGCAGTCATGGGGAATCAGCGCAGCAGCCGCATGCTTTACGGGACTTGCGGTCACTTCTGTGGCCGCCATCACAGGCGGCGCCATCCTCGCGATGGTTGGCACCGTGCGCTTCAGGGATCGTTCGCTCGTCCCCGAAGCATCTATCGAAGAACTAAAAACAAACACCAGAAAGATATGTCAACAAATACAGTAACCGATGACGGCTCGGCCGATGTCGGACAAAAAATCAAAGAAGGTCTCAACGCCACCCGGGAACGGATGGATCACACCATCGACGAACTGACCGAAAGGCTCGATCCGCGTCAGGCGGTCGATGGCATTACTGAATGGCTGGGTAACACCTCCATGGAGGATGCCGTCCGCACCGTCAAACAGACGACCAACAAAGCCGCCGGTCACGTCGGTCGTCACCCGGTGCCTTACGCTCTAGCCGGAGCAGGCGTCGCCTGGCTTGCCGTGGAAGTTATCCGATCGAACCGTCGCCCCGATCCGAAAAGCCGCATGGATAAAACCGTCGATTCGATCAAAGATGCGGCTTCAACCGCGGGCGAAACCATCACGGATAAAGCCGCAGCGGCGAAAACGTCCATAACCGAAGGAGCCAGGAATCTGGCGGACACGGGGGAAAAGGTGACAGCTGAGGTAAAAGAGAAGGTCGGCGACGGAGTCGATACCGTGACCGACATTGCGAAAGAAAATCCTATCGCCGTTGGCGGTGGCATCCTGGCGCTGGGACTGCTCGCCGGACTTCTCATTCCCCGCACCCGCACGGAAGACAAGCTGATGGGCGGCATCTCCGATGGGCTTCTCGAAGACGCACGCGACGTCGGGCGTGACGCCCTCAAACGGGGCAAGGAGGCAGTTCACCAAGCTGTTGAATCAGCGACCGCGTGAATCAAAAAACACAAACACCGCAATGTCCATCAAGAGCATCAATCCCGCGACCAACGAGGAACTCAAATCCTTCGAACCGCTGACCAAAGAGCAGGCGATGGCCGCGGTGGCGAGCGCTGACCGCGCCTTCAGCTCGTGGCGTGACACGACGTTCGAACAGCGAAAGTCCATTCTCCTGAAGTTTGCGGAGAATCTCCGAACTCGAACGGACGAGTTCGCAGAACTTATCACTCTGGAAATGGGCAAGCGGATCTCCGAGAGCCGGGCGGAGATAGAGTTTTGTGCAGAGATCGCCGAATTCTATGCCAACGGCGCGGAGAACTTTCTCGCCGACCAAAAGATGGAAGTGGACGACGCCGACGCCTACATCCAGTTTGCGCCGATCGGCGCACTGCTGGGTATAATGCCTTGGAATTTTCCATTCTATCAGGTGACCCGCTTTGCTGCCCCGAACCTCATGGCCGGCAATACGGTTCTGATCAAGCACGCGAGCAGCGTTCCCCAGTGCGCTGAGCGGATCGAGCAACTCTTCTCGGAATCCGGTATGCCGGACGGAGCATTCACCAACCTCTTTGTTCCGACGGAGTTCATCGCATCCATCATCGAGGACAGGCGAATCCGCGGTGTCTCCCTCACTGGCAGCGAGAAAGCGGGCGCGTCTGTCGCAGGTCTGGCCGGAAAGAATTTGAAGCGCTCTGTTCTGGAGTTGGGCGGCAACGATGCCTTTGTCGTGCTCGAAGACGCGGATATGGAGCACGTCGTGAAGATGGCGATCAAAGGCCGCATGGTGAACACAGGCCAATCGTGCGTGGCCGCGAAGCGGTTCATCGTAGTTGAGCTCGTTGCCGAACAATTCCTTTCCGCATTCAAGTCCGCGATGTCCGACATGAAGATGGGCAATCCGGCTGAGGCTGGCACCGACGTTGGTCCGCTGTCCACCGAAGCCGCCGCAGTCGATCTGGAGGAGAAGGTGAAGCGCACCATCGATGCCGGGGCGACCGTCGTGCTCGGTGGCTCCAGACCAGACTGCGAAGGCGCTTTTTACAACCCAACAATCCTGACCAATATCAATTCCGAGATGCCTACCTACGATCAGGAACTTTTCGGACCCGTCGCCAGCGTCTACGTGGTGAAAGACGAGGCGGAGGCTATCGAGAAAGCGAACGATTCCTCCTACGGGCTGGGCGGCTCGGTCTACACCAGAGACATCGAAAGAGGCCGGCGCGTCGCCGAACAAATGGACACGGGCATGGTCTTTATCAATCAGCCCACCAATTCCCAAGCCGATCTACCATTCGGCGGCACCAAGAACTCAGGCTACGGGCGCGAATTGTCCTATCTGGGCATTCTTGAGTTCGTGAACAAGAAATTGATCCATGCAGGGAAGAAGTAATTAAGCATTGGACATTTGGAGTCGGACCGGAAGCAAGGCCAACGACGCTTATTTATTGGAGTTACGCCGTCAAAGCAAAGCGCTGCGTTCCTTGATCTCTTTGTTCAAAAGACGGTCGTTGTTTGAGTAATCGACTCGCACCTCGATGAGATGGACTCCGCCCACCTTGAACGCACCTTCCAGCGTAGGCGCGAGTTCGTTGCACTCGCTGATTCGATGCCCCGCCGCACCGTACGCTTCAGCATATTTCACAAAGTCCGGGTTGTTGAACGTGAGTCCGTAGTCCGGAAAGCCATCGCTCTCTTGTTTCCAGCGGATCATGCCGAGCGCGTCGTCGCGGAGCAACAGGATCACCAGATCGAGGTCGAGCCGGAGAGCGGTCTCGAGTTCCGCCGAATTCATCATGAAGCCACCATCGCCGCAGATAGCCACGACCTTCCGGTCGGGACGAACGAGCTTGGCCGCGATCGCCGACGGAAGTCCGGCTCCCATCGTGGCTAGCGCGTTGTCGAGCAATACTGTGCTCGGCTGCCTCGCGGAATAGTTGCGGGCGAACCAGATCTTATACATCCCATTGTCCAGGGCGATGATCCCATCGTCGGGCATCGCTCGCCTGACATCGGCGACGATGCGGCGGATGTCCATAGGGTACGATTCATGTTCGGCGCCATCGGAAACAGAGGCGGACATCGCGCGTCGTACCTTGTCGAAGAAGTCACAATCCAAACATTCGTCGCGAGGAATCCGGGCGGCGATCTCGTCGATGCTGCCGGCGATGTCTCCGATCACTTCGATCTGGGGAAAATAGACCGGATCGACCTCCGCGGATGTGTAATTGAGATGGATCACCTGTGTCTCGCCCTCGTGCATGAAGAACGGCGGCTTCTCGACGACATCGTGACCGACGTTGAGAATGACATCGGCACCTTGAATGGCGCGGTGGACAAAATCGTTGTCGGAGAGCGCGCATGTTCCGATCGACATCGGGTGGTCGTCACTTACGACGCCTTTGCCCATCTGGGTGGTGACAAAGGGTAGATCGCAGGTCTCGACCATGCGAAGCAGAGCATCGGACACCCGTTTTCGGTTGGCTCCAGCACCGATGAGCAGGAGCGGGTGCTTTGCCTCTCGAAGTGTCTCGGCGGCCTTCGCCAATGATTTTCCATCGGCTGCAGGGCGGCGCACAAAACTTTGTCCGATGGGCGTGGCATTGGTGTCTTCGGTAGCGATGTCCTCCGGGAGCTCGAGATGCACAGCGCCAGGACGCTCCTCCCGCGCCAGTCGGAAGGCTTCCCGGACGTCCGCCGGGATGCGATCACCACTCGCGATCTGACGCGTGAACTTTGTTACCGGCTGCATCATATCCACGACCTCGATGATTTGAAACTGGCCTTGTTTCGATGTCTTCACAGGCTTTGCGCCGGTGATCATGAGCATCGGCATGGCGCCCAGGTTCGCGTAGGCGGCAGCAGTGATGAGATTGGCTGCCCCCGGTGCAAGCGTCGACAAGCAGACGCCCACCTCGCCGGTCAGCCTGCCGTGCGTGGCCGCCATGAATCCCGCCGCTTGTTCGTGCCGGGTTAGCACGAGTTCGATGTCGCTCGTTCGGAGAGACTCCAGCAGATCAAGGTTCTCCTCTCCCGGGATTCCAAAAATCTTGCCAACGCCCTCGTTCTTGAGGCATTTGACGAACAGGTCGGAAGCTTTCATAGACCAGCTCTAAACAGCGCCGTATGCGTGCATGGCGTCTGCCACTTTCATGAAGCCGGCGATGTTCGCGCCATCGACGTAATCAATGTGATCGCCAGCGCCAGCGCGGCCGTGCTCGGCGCACTTGCCGTGAATCTCTTTCATGATATCACACAGCCGTTTGTCCACCTCGTCACGCGACCAACTGATTTGCATCGCGTTCTGGCTGCGCTCCAGGCCGCTCACGGCTACGCCGCCGGCATTGGATGCTTTGCCCGGTGCGTAGAGAAGCTTCCTGCCGCGAAATAGTGTCGCCGTTTCCGGTGTGGAGGGCATGTTAGCTCCCTCGCAGATCGCTTCTACGCCGCTGTTGATCAGCGTCTTCGCATCGTCTTCATCCAGCTCGTTCTGAGTGGCACACGGCATGGCGATGTCGCATTCCACCGCCCATGGCTTGGAGCCTTCGCGGTATTCGACACTTTCAAACTTCTCCACAAACTCCGAGATGCGGCCTCGGCGTTGCACCTTCAGCTCTTTGACAGATTCGAGCTGCTCGTCAGTGAGACCGTCTTTGATATAAACGGTGCCGCCAGAGTCACTCAGGGTCACAACCGTGGCGCCCTCGCAGAGCGCTTTCTCCGCTGCGTAGAGGGCGACATTGCCGGAGCCGCTGATGGCGATTCGCTTTCGCTCTATCTCATGCCCGGCCGTCTCCAGCATTGCTTTGCAAAAGTAGATGCAGCCGTAACCCGTCGCTTCAGTGCGGACGGCGCTGCCTCCAAACGAGCATCCCTTGCCGGTGAGAACGCCTGCCCAGCGGTTCTTCAGCCTCATATATTGGCCGAAGAGATAACTGATCTCACGGCCGGCCACGCCGATGTCACCGGCGGGAACGTCGACATCTTCGCCGATATGGCGGTAGAGTTCTGACATGAGGCTATGGCAGAACCTCATGACTTCGTGATCGCTCTTGCCCTTCGGGTTAAAGTTGGAGCCGCCCTTTGCTCCGCCCATGGGCAGTCCGGTGAGGCTGTTCTTGAAGATCTGCTCGAAACCAAGGAACTTGAGGATGCTTTGGTTCACCGAGGGGTCGAACCGCAAGCCGCCCTTGTAAGCTCCGAGGGCATGATTGAACTGGACGCGCCATGCTCTGTTTGCGCGGAAGTTGCCGTCGTCATCTTCCCAGGTAACTCGGAAAATGATGATGCGATCTGGTTCGGTCAGGCGTTCGAGCACCTGATCGTCCCGGTAGGCCTGATTGTCGAGGTAGAGCGGCATCACAGACCTGACGACTTCTTCCACAGATTGGTGGAACTCGACCTCGTAGGCGTTGCGCTTCTTGAGGCCGCGCATGAACTTGTTTACTTCCGTCGAGACATCGCTGCTCATCAGTTGTCAGTCCTCTTTTCGGCTTCTTCAGCCTTCTCCTCGATCTTTTCCCCTGCCTTTCGAATGGCCTCGCCGGTTTCCGTCGCCACTTCGCGGGCGACATCTTTCAGGCCGCTGCCGATTTTCTTCAAGCCATCCCCCAGGCTCTCTTCGTCTCCAGCCGTTGGTGGGGGATCGATCTCGTCGATTGCATCTTCAGCATCGTCCTTCAGATCCTCAGCGGCACCTCTCAGTTTCTCGCCAGGTCGGCTATCGGAGACATCATCGAGTGCCTCATCCACTTTATCTCCAAGTTCCTCGACCTTGTCGCCAAGATCATCGACGATCTTCTCGGTCTCGGATTTCTTTTCACAAGCGGTGACCGCGAGCAGGAGCGCGCACGTAACCAGGGTAGTTGCAGATTTCTTCATGGCTGTTCTGTTAGATTGAAGTTTTAGTGGTGCTCGTTTGCTTCCTGTTCGATCTCCGATCCAAGCTTCTGGAGATCTCGACCGAATCCTTCGGTGGTGGAGCAGGATGTGAGAGTTCCCATCGCCACGGCGATCGAGGCGAGGACGGCTATGATGGCTTTGAGTGATTTCGCTTTCATTGACTCATTCAATTGCAGTTCGCATGCCAACCGCCAAACGCGGGTTTTCTCGGAATTTTGACTCGGCCGATCGTGCGATTCGCGCGAGTTCGTGCGTGAGCCTCTTGCAAAATGCATGACCGGCGTGCGACGCAGGCGCGTCATACCGGAATCTGAGGCTTGGCACAGGAGCTGCGATAGAACGGCAAGAAGAAAACGATGACTATGGAAACGCCGACCACAAATCCAATGAACGAATCCGAACCGCCTTCCGCAACTACCCACGGTACACATCTGATCGAGCGCCTGCTCGGAGTACTCATCGCGGAGCAAACGCAAACGCTGTCTTTTGTAAACGCCCAGCTCGCCGAGGTTCGTGAAGCGAGAATCGAACCGTATCGGGAATTGCTCATTCGGGTGAGGGACGTCCACCGAAAACAATTGGAAGACCTTGAGGGCAACCGAACGTTGGCGCCCGACTACGACGAAGATTTGCCTGCGGAGGCGTCAGATGTCCTCGAAGAGAACATGGGAGAGGGCGCGGACCTCACTACCGAGATCCTCGAAGACGTGCAGCATACCAAAGATGAGGCGCCGAGCAGGTCAAGCCAACTGGCTGACCTCTACGTCGATCTGGCGCAGTTGTTCATTCACTACAACATGCTCCACTCCCTCGGGATCGGTATGCGGGACGAGCCGCTCGCCGGAATGGTGTGGGGGCATATGCGTGAAGTTCACCGGCTCCAGATGGAAGTGTCTCTGCTAATGCCGAGGCTCGTCATCCGGCAGCCTGACTGTAACCCGGTAGGTGCGATGACCATCGATGAGCTGAGGAACCGCGCCGTCGAGCAGACCGCGCGGGCATGCTCTGAGGGCAGCTAGAGTCAGCATGGAGCTACTCTACATTCTGCTCGTCCTTCTCATCGTAACCCGTCTCGGCGGTGAGATCGCTCTGCGTCTGGGACACCCGGGACTGGTCGGCGAAATCATCGCGGGCATCGGTCTGGGCGTCGCTGTACACCAGTTCCAAGGTTCGTTCCCCGTCCTTTCAGAACTGTCCGACAACAAGGTATTCACGAGTATCACCGACCTGGGGGTGTTCTTCCTGATGCTCCTCGCCGGCATGGAAATGAATCCGAAAGAGCTGGCGCAAGGTTCTGGCAAGGCGGTCGTAGTTGCGATCGGCGGTATGGTTGTGCCGATTGCGGCAGGCCTTGGCCTGGCTTGGTACTATGTCCCGGACTCCGAATTCCGCACGGCTCAGATCATGTTCGTCGCCACTGCCATGGCGATCACCGCCATCCCCGTCGCTGTCAAAGTGCTACTCGACATCGGCCAGCTCAAATCGGAATCAGGTAAAACGATCGTGTCCGCGGCGCTCTTCGACGACATTCTTGGCCTCATACTTTTGGCCGTGCTGACCGCGCTGCTAAAGACTGGCGAATTCCCGGGGTGGGGCGGTCTTCTCATGCTGGTAGGTCGCGTCGTCCTGTTCTTCGGGATCGCCTCAGTCATCGGTTGGTTTTTGCTTCCCAGGATTGCACGCCTTTTCAAGGGAGCGCTCATTGAGGAGATGGAGTTCAGCTTTCTGCTGGTCACCGGTCTCGGCTTCTCTGTGTTGGCCGAAGCCTTCCACCTCCATTTTATTCTTGGCGCTTTCCTTGCCGGACTTTTTTTCACCGGCCGCACGTTCGGAACCAAGACTTTCAAGATGGTCGAAACGAAGGTGACCGGAGTCTCGACTGGATTCCTTGCTCCCATCTTCTTTGCCTCCATCGGGCTTCATTTGGACGTTAGCGCGTTCTCGGAGATTCCGGTCTTTGTCTGCCTGCTCGTGCTGCTGGCTGTCGGATCGAAATTTTTCGGCGCCGGGATCTGCGCCCGATGGGTCGGGCTTAGCCGCAACAAGGCGGCGGCAGTGGGAATGGGAATGAGTGCCCGCGGCGCAGTCGAGCTAATCATCGCGGACATCGCGCTGCGAGCCGGCCTCTTCACAAAACCCGATCCGGTTCCACCGATCATCGCTTCCATGTTCTCCGCCGTTGTGATCATGGCGATAGCGACGACGCTCATCATGCCGATTGGGCTGAAGTATTTTCTGAAGAATGCTGAAGAGGATGCGTGATGAGGGCGTAGAAGCAGAGGAATGCGCGACGCTTGTGTTTCCGCGGGTTGCAGCGAATAGTGTCGCTTATGGGATCCAAGAACCAGCCTGTCAGCGACGAGAAGCGGCTCGCGGCATTGAGGGCGACCGGGCTCACGAACTCAGCGCCCGACGAGTCATTCGATCGGCTGACTCGCCTTGCCAGTCGCGCCCTCGGAGTGCCCGTCGTGATCGTTTCGATCGTTGACGATAGCCGTCAGTTCTTCAAAAGCTTCTGCGGTCTACCGGAACCCTGCGCATCGGCTCGCGAGACTCCGCTCACCCATTCGTTTTGCCAATACATAGTCAACTCCGGGCAACCCCTGGTCGTCTCCGATGCCAGGGAGCATCCACTCGTGAGAGAGAACCTGGCCGTGCGCGACTTGGACGTGATCAGCTACCTTGGATATCCGATTACGATTTCCGGAGGCTTCGTCGTCGGATCTTTTGCTGCTATCGACACGAAACCTCATCAGTGGAGCACCGAAGAAATGGCCGTGCTCGAAGATGCTGCCGCCCTGATCAATGAGCGAATCCACCGGAAATCCCAGTTGACTGTCCAGGAAGGCGCCGCCGTCGAATTCGACCACAGTAGAGAGCGGCTCCAGTTGATTCTCGATTCCACCGCAGAGGCGATCTACGGAATCGATAACGATGGCAACTGCACGTTCTGCAATCGCAAGTGCGCTGAGCTGCTCGGTTGCGAGAGCACCGAATTTCTCATCGGGAAGCAGATGCACGACCTGATTCATCACACCCGATCCGATGGCAGTCCGTATCTCCTCGCGGAATGTCACATCTACCAGGCATTTGGAGAAGGCAGGGAAACGCATATCATCGACGAGGTTCTCTGGCGCCTGGACGGAACAAGTTTCGACGCCGAATACTGGTCTTACCCGAAGTTTCGAGAGGGAAAACCAGACGGAGCGGTCGTGACGTTTGTCGATATCACCGAGCGAAGAAAATCGGAACATGCTCTCGCCCGGGCAAAGAAAGACGCAGAAGAAGCCAACACGGAGAAGAGCCGATTCCTCGCCAACGTCAGTCACGAGATTCGGACCCCGATGAATGCGATTCTCGGTTTCAGCGAGTTGCTAGAGGGGCTGGTCGACAGCCCGAAAGCGCAAAAATATTTGGGGGTGATTCGCGCCAGCGGCGACTCGCTGCTCAAACTCATCAATGACATTCTCGATCTTTCCAAAATCGAATCCGGCAAAATGGAACTGGCGGCGGCTCCCGTAGCGGTTCGTGAAACGTTCGAGTCGGTGCGCCTGCTATTCTCCCAGCAGGTGGCTGAGAAGAACCTCGGACTAAACCTCGAAGTAGCACCGGAAGTGCCGGATTGCCTGGTACTCGATGTCCTGAAGGTTCGTCAGATCCTGTTCAATCTGCTGAGCAATTCGTTGAAGTTCACCGACTCCGGCAGACTGCGAGTCACGGTTCACTGCGAAAAAGAACCCTTGGTCGAACGGCGCGTGCATTTGGTGCTAACAGTTTCCGACACCGGCTGCGGAATTCCCGAAGCCGATCTCAAGAAGATCTTTCTTCCGTTCCGACAGGCCGAGATCACAAGAGCGATTGACGCAGAAGGCACCGGGCTTGGCCTGAGTATCGTTCGTCGCCTTGCGAAGCTGATGGGGGGCACCGTGAAAGTAGAGAGCATTGTCGATGAGGGCACAACGTTTACCGTCACACTGCCTAACGTCGAGATCAGCGCGGCCGTTACAGAATCTGAGGGCACTCAGACGGCAGACCAGGAACTGAATCGGATCGCCCCAGCGCGGGTGCTCGTCGCGGACGACAACGCATTCAACCGAGATCTCGTAGAGGGCTATTTCGACGGTACGCACCACGAATTGATCTTTGCGAAGGATGGAAAAGAAGCGGTCGACATCACCCGTGCCGAACGACCAGATATCGTTCTCATGGACATCAGGATGCCCGAACTCGACGGCAAAGAAGCGCTGGCGAAGATCAAAGCGGACGGCGATTTGAGAAACATTCCAATCATCGCTGCCACCGCTTCCAGTCTCTCCGCTGAGTCCAAGATATTGAAGAACGTCTTCGATGGCTACTTGCGGAAACCTTTTTCGAGAGCGGACCTTTTTGCAGCATTGGCCAGCGTCCTCCCGCTAGTGGAAGAACAGATTGTAGAGAAAGCAGTGACAGCCGTAGAGGGAGACTCAACCAACCCACTCACTGAGGAAATTCAAGAGGCTTGGCTGAGCACCCTCGGGCGTGTTCGCGACGAACTGGACGGTCGATGGAAGGGTTTGGAGAAAACGATGTCCATGGGAGAACTTGGCGATTTCGCCCGGTCCTTGTACGCTTGGGGACAGGAGGCCGAGTGCGCACCGCTCTCCCGCTACGGCGCCATGTTTGTAGAATACGCAGAGAATTTCGAACTATCGAACATCAAGGCCGCGCTGGCCAGACTCCCGGAGCTGCTGCAAGAGATTGAGGAACTCGCAAACGAACCCCTGCCATGAATTTCCAAGCCAGCACTATCGTGTTCTCTGTGGTCGATGACCACGAAGGCATTTTTGCAAGTCGTTGGGGCACCCCTCACAGAGGCAGGCTACGATCTGGTTCTTGCCTCAAGGCGGACAGGCTCTGCAAAGGCACGCGTCCAGAGTGTCTGTCCCAGTGCGGCTCGACGTTATCATGCTAGAGCGGCATTTAGGTCTGCCCGGAGAGTCACTCAAAGCCGGAGTCCGCAGACGTGCCGGTCATTTTCCATCCGCTGCCCGCCGAGAGACCAGTTGCGATGACCACGCCCGGAGGGCTTGTCAAGTTCGCGTTGGAGGTTCACGAAATGGCAACCCAGCGCACGGGCGTCGATCCGACTTTCGCTTCTAACCTGCATAATTCATCAAGAAAACACTTGTACTCATAACTAACTATCTTATAGATAGTTATGTTACATTCTGAAATCCCCACCCGCGCGCCTTCATTGGAGGGCAAGCCGATACCG
>JBLHKS010000188.1:0-13565 GCA_047620505.1 Verrucomicrobiales bacterium
TCTCGAAACGTTTTTGGCCAGAACGGACACTTCTCAGGATCATAAGCACTGCCGGGATATTCGCCTTCCATCCGCATCGACTCGACACCGAACTGAAGTTTGCCGGTTAGAATCGTCGCTCGCGAAGCCATGCACCAGGTGCCGATCGTCGCGTGATGAAATCGCACGCCTTTGTCAGCGAGCGCGTCGATGTTCGGCGTTTTGACCCAGTCCCAGGCTTCCGGGTAGCAACTGACGGATCGGTGGGTGTGGTCGTCCGTGTAAATTAGAAGAATGTTAGGCTTGTCTGCGGCTGAGGCGGAGCCAGCAAGAAAGAGAGCAAAAATCAGCAGCTGCTGGTGGACGGATTTCATGAATTCTGGGCGTTGGGCGGTTTGTCAGGAAACTGAATGGAATTGGCGTCGGAGGTTCGAGTAAGGCTCAAAGAAATCCAAGTCGTTTCTGCGCGATGCCGCTTGATGGGTGGATTTTGAATGGCAGAATCCACGAAACCCCATGCTCACAGTCTCGGATAACTCTGTCTCGACCTCGCGTCGTGAACTGCTCCGCATCGGCAGTCTTGGCCTCGCCGGTCTGTCGCTGCCGACGTTGTTGGCGAGCCGAGCAGCTGCTGGCAAGGGGCCGAATCCGCTCACCGGGAAGTCGGTCATTTTTCTGTTCCAGCAGGGCGGCCCAAGCCAGTTCGAAACCTTCGATCCGAAAGTCGACGTGCCGTCGGCGATTCGGACGGTCGGCGGAACCGTTCCGACGACGATTCCTGGCGTACACTTCGGAGCTGCGTTGCCTCAGCTGGCGAAGTTAGCCAAAAAGATCTCGGTGGTCAGGTCATTCACGACTCGAAACGCCGGGCACAACATTCAGCCGATCGTCAGCCCGGCTTCGCTCGACGCGAATATCGGCGTGCACTATTCGAGAGTCGCCGGGACGACTCATCCGCAGTCGGGGATGCCGACAAATGCTGTGATTTTTCCGCAGACGGTCGTCCCGGGAGCCCCGCGGCCGTCCGCGCGCGGGAATCTGGCGTCGACTGGCCCGTACAGCCCGGTTTACGCTCCGTTTGTCGCGGGTTCTGGCGGTCAGTTGCAGGAGGACATGACCTTGAACCTCGACCGCGAGCGATTTCTGGCCGACCGGCGCGAAATTCTTTCCCAGCTCGATAGCGTGAATCGCGAGATCGATGCTTACGGTCGGATGAACGCGGTTGACGAGCTTCAGCGTCAGGCGTTCGAAGTGATTCTGAATGGCGGCGTCGCGAAGGCCTTCGACTTGTCTAACGAAGACCCCAAAACCGTCGCGCGCTACGACACGGCTCATTACGCGAGGAAGGACAACTGGGCCAAGGTCAAGAGAGGAAAGGCGGGCTACTACACGGCTCATGCTGAGTCGATTGGGAAACTGCTGCTCACGGCGCGCAGACTCTGCGAAGCGGGTTGTGGATTTGTGACGATTCATGCCGGTTATGCGGGCGTTTGGGATATGCACGCCGACGGTAACAATTTGGACGTGAAAGACGGGATGGATGCGATCGGTAGGTCGTTCGATCACGCGGTCGCGGCGTTCATCGAGGACTGCGAATCGCAAGGTCTCGGCGAAGACATTCTTCTCGTCTGCACCGGCGAAATGGGCCGAACGCCGAAGATTAACAAAAATGGCGGGCGCGATCACTGGAGCCGGCTCGCGCCGCTCATGCTTTACGGCGGCGGGATGGACGGTGGTCGAGTGATCGGCCAATCGACTTCAGACGGCGGCGAGCCGAATGGGGATGCGCAGGGGCCGGAAAATCTGATCTCGACGATTTTGAACACGACGCTTAACATCAGCGATCTCAGGCTGCTTCCAGACGCGCCGCAGACGGTTCTGGACCTGGCAGCTGCTCCGGTGATTCCGGGCTCAGTCAAAGGCTGAAAATTTTCGGCGTTTTCCGGTCTACGGCAAAGCCGTTTCGCAGTTCAGCCCAAGGTTGCCAAAGCGAAGCGACGCTACCTTGGGAATTTCCACGCCATCATAAAAATTTGATCGCTGAAAGTCATCCGAAACGTTCCGCAAGGCTTTCAGCCTTGATTCAATCCTGCGATTTCGATCCCTGGGTAGCCTCCACTTCGTTCCGGCAACCCAGGGCTAAACTGCGAAACGGCTTTGCCGTAATTGAGCGAATTTGTCGGTTTGAGGCGAAGCATCGAAAGTCTAAGCATCCATGGCCAATCGAAACCCGGTATGGCAGGTAGAACTCTCCGGCGTGTTCGAAGTTCGCGCGCTGATCCGATAGCGATTGCAGTAGGAAAAATGGCAAAGGAACGAGCCGCCTTTGATCACTTTGCCAGTTCCAGTTTCCGGCCCTTGCGGATTTTCCGGCGGGCAGTTTTGCTTCGCTCCAGGCGAAAACCAATCCTGACACCACTCCCAAACGTTGCCCGACGTGTTGAGCAATCCAAATCCGTTTGCTTTGAAGCTGCGAACCGGTGCCGTGCCGGTGAATCCGTCCTCACCAGTGTCCTGGTCTGGAAATCGCCCCTGCCAAATGTTGCAGCGGTGCTCTCCACCAGGAGTTAGCTCATCGCCCCAGGGATAGATCGCCTGGTCAAGCCCGCCGCCTGCCGCGAACTCCCATTCGGCCTCGGTCGGTAGTCGCCGGCCCATCCAGTTTGCGTAAGCCTGGGCGTCGTTCCAGGAAACGTGAGTCACAGGATGATCGGCAAGGCCGCGAAGATTCGTTCCGGGGCCGCCGGGCTTGCGCCAGTCCGCTTTTTCGACTTTCGCCCACCAGGTCGTGTCCATGACTCGTTCGAACTGGATTCGTTTGCGATGCGCTTTGGGAATCTGGTTGGCGAAGACGAACGACCATCCGAAATGCTCGGCTTCAGTTCGGTAACTCGTCGCTTGGACGAATTCTTCGAACTGAGCGTTCGTCACGGCGCATCGCTCGATCCGAAACGGGCTCAAGCTGATTTCGATGACTGGCGATTCGCCGTCGCCGACCCAGATCTCGGAATTTTCCGCGCCCATCCGGAAAACTCCGCCGTCGAGTTTCACCGTTCCGCGCGGCGAGCCGACATGCGGGCCTGGCTGGATTTCCGTCGAAGGAGCCCCGTTTCGATCCGCGGAAGGTGAGCAGCACGATTTTCCGTCCACGTTTTACTCCGCTTTGTGATCTCCCTGATTTTGTTCTGACATGAGACGAATTCTCGCACGGTTTCAGGCGCTGCTCAATGTCCGTGAACTCGGGCGCGCGAGCCGCTCCACACCGGCGAGCAACCCGAGCAGACACCAGATGATTCGCAACCCGACCGAGCCGGAGTTCAGCATCAGAATCATCAGGACCATCAACGTGCTGAGCAGAATTCCGCGAACGAGATGGCCGACTGGTTTGCCTCTCAAGGCGAGGGCGGTGAACAGGCCGAGAGTCATCACCGCCAGCACGAGGCAGATGAAAAGCACGCCGCCGATGACGCCCATTTCGAAGAAAACTTGAACGTAATAATTATGGATCTGCGGCCCGGCGAAGCGCGCTGGAATCAGGCTGACGTGGGTGACTCGGCCGGGGCCGTAGCCGATCACGGGGCGCTCTTTGATCATTTCGATCGCTTCGTCGACTTGGATGAAGCGCTCTTTGAAGGTGTTGAGTTTGCCCTGACCGACGAGGGTTTTGGCGTGCGGATCGCTGTCGCCGAGAATCGCAGCGCCGATCGTGGCCGCGTCTTTTCGAATTGAACTCGGCGCGAAGGGCAAGAGGAGGACGCCGACGAGGATCAGGCCGACGGTGAATCCGGCGGCGCGCTTGATTCCGAATTCCAACGCACCCCAAACGAAGATGATCAAGGGCATCGCGGCGACGGTGGTTTTGGAGCTCGCGAAGGCGAGCGTGGTCATAAAAAGCACGGTCGCGCCGATCGCGAACCACCGCATTTTTCCGGTGACGTAGCGAGCGTAGTTGGCGGCGAGAATCGCGCAGACGATCATGTGGGTTGAGGCCATGTGAGGGTGGCCGTAGAAACCCTGAGTTCGCCCGCCTTCTTCGATCACGCCGGTCATCGGATCCTTTTCGTGGCCGAAAAAGAAGATCGTGATCGCGTAGGGAATTCCAGTGAAGATAAAGACGAGGAAGATGTTTTTTAGATCGCTCTCGTTTCGGATCACGGTCATCGCGATGAAGCCGATCGCGAAGGAGGTGAAAAAATCGATGCACTGCCAGAATGGCCAATCGGCGCCGTGATCGACCAACGCGTTGGGCCTTAAATCGTAGCCGCCGAAGTGCGAGACGAGCGCTGCGAGCCCGACGAGACCGAAGCAGAATGTGGGAATGAGAGGGAGATCGATCTCATGAGGCTTGGTCAGGAGCGCGATCACCCAGGCAAAGACGAGCGGGACGAATCCGAGCATCCAGAGAAACGGAATGACGCGATCGACTTCGACTTCGCCAATGCTTGGGATGACGGCGATGAGCAGAATCAGCGCGGCGCGCGGGCTGAGCAGAAAGGCGAGGAACGGCGAGCAGGCGGCGATGAGAAACGCAGTCGAGCCGAATCGCCAGCCGAGGATGACGAGGAGAATTCCGACGAGCATCGCGGTCAGACCGGAAATCCACCCAGCAGCTGCTGGCGGGGCGCTGAGCTTCGCTTGGCTCATCGGTCGATCAACTCGTTGATTTTTTCGAGGCTTTGGGAGCCTTTTTCCCGTCCTCCTTGCCTTGGCGATAGAAAAGAAAGAAGACCGCGAGGAAAGCGCCGATCATGGTCGAGGCGACAACGTAAAAGGCCAGAGGGATGTCCTTGATGCTGGGATATTTTGGAGTCACCGCGCGGTTCAGGACTTCGAACTCGGTCAGGTTTCGCCGAGCGATCATCCGGGTTACGTTGAGCGCTGCGCGGACTTTGGCATCTGTCAGGTGGAGCGCGGCGATTTCCTTTTCGAGATCGGCGAATTCTTCAGAAATCGCGGCCAAATTGACCACTTGGCCGTTGTAATCCTTGATGCGGCGATTCAGCTCTTCGACCACTTGCGGAATCGTCGCGACTTCGACCTGAGCGCGAATCAGATCCAGCACGATTTGCTGCCGGTTGGTGTCGGCTTGAAACGACTCATCAAGCATGACTTGTCCGAGCTGTTCATCGAGCGCCTTTTGAGCGATCGCGACGCGTTCCTTCAGCGCGGTGAGCGGGGCGCTTTCCGTTTTGAAGTCAATTCGAGCGGCGACGAGGTTCAGTTCCTGAGTCAGCAGCATTTGCCGGAGAGTTTCCAATTCCGGGTTGCGGCTCATCGTGTAGCTGAAGCGGAGATGTTCTGGAAGTTCGCCGATTCGGGCTTCGAGATCGGACGCTTTTTTTTGCGCGAGCACGAGGGCCGAAAACTGCTCGTCCATTCCGATTTCGAGTTTCTTGATTCGCTCGCCAAGATCTTTGATCTGCGTTGCGACGGTGCCGGTGGATTTGATTCCGTGAGACTCGCGAAGTTCTTCGAGCCTCGCGATCGAGCTGCCCGTTCGATCGTGGATCGACTTCAACTCGACCTCCATGAATTCGACGGCTTCCTCGGAGGATTGCGCGTTGCGTTCCGCGCTGCGTGCCACCGCGGTGTCGATCAGCTCGTTGACGATATCGGCCGCTTTTTTGGCGTCTTTGTGAGTGACCGAAATCTGAATCACCGAGCTGCCGCTGATGAGAATCGCCCGAGCCGACTTTCGAGTTCGTTCGATCGCGATCTCGCGCGCAGTTTGTTCGACTGATGGCAGCCGACCGTAGAAAAGAAACCGAAGCGGCTGCTTGATCGTGTGGCCGATGCCCTTGCCGCCTCCTTCGAATTCCTTCTGTAAATTCAGCTGATCGACGACTCGACCGACGGAATCGCGGCTGCGCAGAATCGAAATGTAGCTGAGCCCTTCCTGGCGGACGTTGTCGATGTAGGGCGAGGAAACCAGGCCGAGCGTAGGGCTCTCAGGCGCTTTTAGCGACTCCGCACCGACCGGCCGGATGATCACCTGGCCTTCGGCTTCGTAATTCACCATCAGCAAGCCGATCAGGTAGGCTCCAATGCCTGCCGCTACTGCGGTTCGCAGGACGAACCACTTTCGACGAAGAATGAGGTGAAGCAGAGATTGGACATCCATGGATTGAGCGAATCAGCGCCGAGTTTCCACGGTTGGCTGAGAAAAACCAGGTGATTTGCGAATGATCGACTTCAAAATTCCTGCAGCCGGACTGCCTGGCTCCAAAGCGGCGTCAAAACGGTTGTTTCCGGTCGGCGCGCCCCAAAAAACGATCGCTTTGATCTGCCGGGAATTGCGGATCAGCTCGAAAGCCGCTGCTGCCTTTTCGGTCTTCAACGGCGGGAGGATTCCCAGCTCCGTCAAGATGATCGGACGATTCGGAGCGACACGCGCGATCGTCGCAAGGGTTTTGTTGAAAGCCTCGACGTGTTTCCTCGGGCCCTCTTCAGGTGGAAATCCGGTCTCGTCTTCCGGCTCGGTTTCCAAATACCAGTTTACGCTGATCCAGTCGTAATACGGCCCGATCGCGGCCAGCAGCTGCTCGAATGTCATCGATTTTTCGAGTCGCTCTTCCCAATCGTTTCGGAAACGCCGCTGAGCGACCGGACCAGGCGATTGCCAGCCCATCGTTTCGAACGTCAGATTCGTCAGCCCTTCGCGGCGGAGGAAAAAGTCGTGGTAGTATCGCTGAGCCGCGCCGAGGCGTTCGATCCCGTCGGCGACGTCATCGCGGCCGAGGCCCTTAAAGAGATCCGGCGCGCCCTTCGGAGGTTTCGGCGGTTTGAAATCCGCGAAACCGCCGCGCGTCTCGATCGCCCAAGGCAATTCCTGGTCGCCGTCCGGGCCGTAGCCGCCGAAGAATTCGCGAAGCACGCCGTTTGGCTCGCGACAGGTGCAGAAAAAGAGTTGGCCGCGGCATTGGCGAAACTGCTCGGCCAAGGCGCTGAGCTCCCGATCGTAATCGCCACGAATCAGCCGATCGACCGTGAATCCGCGATGCCCGGGGTGAGCTTCGTAGGCTCCCACGATCATCGCGTATCCGTCGGCGGCGTAGCGATTGGCTTTTTCGATATCGAATTGCAGCGGCGTGTTCGTGTTTTCCGTTCCGCGCACCAGGGAAAAATCGGCGACGATTGCGATTTTTCCGCCCGAAATTGCCTCCAGATCCGCGATCTCTCGACCGGCGATTTTCGTTTGCCCGAGATAAATTCCTTTCGCGGGCGGAGCGATGACCGTGCGGTTGCCCGAGCCAGCTGGAGCAGCGGAATCGCGGGTTTCGCTGCAAGCCGGACTAGTCAAAAGGAGCGCAAACAAGAGCAGTTTGGCGACAGAGTATTCTCGATGCATTCGAACAGGTATTCAGCATCGGATGCAAAGCAAGGATCGCTTCTTGTTGATGGATTTAGAAAACGGGCCAAAATGGCCTTTGCGTTGTGAAAGATTGCCGAACCCTATTCCGTGAGTTCGGCGGTGAAATGCAGTCTGGCCAGGCCGGAGCATTTTCGGGCTGCTGAGCCCACTTCCCCAACCCGAATCACCCAGATTTACCCGAATACATTCATGAACAACCTGAAACGAATCACCGCAGCAGCTGCTGGCTTCGCGTTGGCCTCCGTTGCCACCGCTCAAGACGCGCCTGCTGTCGATTTCAACAAGGACATCGCGCCGATTTTTGAGTTCAAGTGCGTCGAATGCCACAACGCCAACAAGGTGAAGGGCGAACTCCGGATGGACACTCACGAGTGGCTCCTGAAAGGCGGCGATTCCGGTGCGGCCGTGGTGGCTGGCAAGCCGGTCGAGAGTTCGATTTTCGATCGGGTCACGCTTCCTCACGATGATATCGATATCATGCCGCCCGAAGGTGATCCGCTGACCGAGAAAGAGATCGCCGCGCTGAAAACGTGGATCGCAGCTGGCGCGCAGTGGCCGGAAAGCGTGCAGCTGGTTGCGAAGGATCCCGAAGATTACAAGGGGCCTTCTCCTTTGCCGGATCGCGGTAAGAAAATCGCCGAAGTGACGGTTTTCCCGCCGGTTGTTCAGCTGGATAACGGCAAAGATCGCCAGAGCTTGGTCGTGATGGCTCGTTACGAGGACGATACGACTTACGACGTGACGGCGAACACGACTTTCGCGCTCGGAAAGCCGGAACTCGCGGAAAAAATCCGCCACACGTGGTTTCCGAAGGCGGACGGGGAGACGGAATTGGTCGCCAAAGTTGGCGGTCATGAAGTGAAGGTTCCGTTCACTGTCGGCAAGGCGGCGGAGTTGCCAGCGACTAGTTTTGAGCTTGATGTGATGCCGATTTTCATGCGGAGCGGCTGCAACACGGGCGAATGTCACGGTTCAGCTCGCGGTCAGGATGGATTTATGATTTCGCTTTTCGGCTACGACCCAGCAGGCGATTACCAGCGGATCACTCGTGAAATGAACGGTCGCCGGATCAATCTGGCGTTGCCGGAAGAGTCGATGCTCGTTGAAAAAGCGATCGAAGCGGTGCCGCACACGGGCGGAAAGAATTTCGATAAAGGAAGCGAACCCTACTTGACGATGGTGGACTGGCTCGCCGCTGGTGCCCCGAAAGATCCGGCCGAAATTCCGGTAGTGACTGCACTTGAGGTGCTTCCGAAGCAGATGCTGCTCGAGGGCGACGGCACGACCCATCAGCTGACGGTCCGCGCGACTTATTCGGATGGAACGGATCGCGATGTGAGTCATCTCGCGGTTTTTATTACGAACAACGATCCGACAGCGGCAGTCGACGCAGACGGCCTGATCACAGCGGGTAAACGCGGTGAGGCGTTCGTCATGGCGCGCTACGAAACGTTCACGGTTGGTTCGCAGGTGATCGTGATTCCTGAAGGACTTGAATACGAGCGCCCGCAGGTGGCTTCGAACAATTTCGTCGATGAAATGGTTCACGAAAAACTTCACAAACTCCGGATTGTTCCTTCCGGCTTGGCCTCGGATGACATCTTCATGCGTCGCGTTTTCATCGATATTTGTGGGCAGCTGCCGACGAGTGAAGAGTTTGATGCGTTCGTCAGCAGCAAAAGCCCGACGAAGCGCGCTGATTTGATCGACGAGCTTCTCGAGCGCAAAGAATTCACCGAAATGTGGGTGATGAAGTGGGCAGAGTTACTGAAAATTCGGGTGGTGAATGGCGGTCTCGACAACAAGGCGGCGTTCCTCTACTTCAACTGGCTCAAGGAAAACCTGGCCGCGAATCGCCCGATGGATGCGATCGTTCGTGATCTCCTTTCCTCTTCCGGTGGAACTTTTTCCAATCCGCCGACGAATTACTACCAGACTGAGGCAGATAATCTCAAAGTGGCTGAGAACGTCGCCCAGGTTTTCATGGGTTATCGTCTCCAGTGCGCGCAGTGCCACAACCACCCGTTCGATCGATGGACGATGGACGATTATTATGGTTGGGCGTCGTTTTTCACTCAAGTCGGCAAGAAGCGGACCGAAGATCCGCGCGAGCAGATCATTTATAATCGCGGAAGCGGCGACGCTCGCAATCCGGTTGGAAACCGCGCGATGCAGCCGCAATACCTCGGTGGCAAGCCGATCACCCAGGAGGAACTGGCCGGTCGCGATCGTCGCTTGGTGATGGCCGAATGGTTGACTGGCCCAGAGAACCCACAGTTTTCGCAAAACATCGCCAACATGACCTGGGCGCACTTTTTCGGCACCGGAATCATCGATGAGGTCGACGATGTACGCGTCAGCAACCCGCCTTCGAATCCAGAATTGATTAGCTCGCTTGGCAAGAATTTGGTCGAATCGAGTTATGACTTCCGTCAGCTCATTCGCGACATCTGCAACTCGCAGACTTATCAAAGGACGACGCAGTCAAATGCGACGAACAAGGATGATTTGACGAATTTCTCGAAAGCGCAGGTTCGCCGGTTGCGCGCCGAGGTGATGCTCGACACGATTACCCAGGTCACCGCGACCAAGAACAAATTCACGGGTCTGCCGCTTGGCGCTCGTGCGGTTCAAATCGCCAACGGAAACACCAGCACGTATTTCCTTCAGACCTTCGGTCGCGCTTCTCGCGAGACGGTTTGTTCCTGCGAAGTCCGGATGGATCCGAGCTTGTCGCAGGCGCTTCACCTGATCAACGGCGACACTGTAACGAATAAAATCGTCCAGGGAGCTGTCGTGAAGCAGGCGATGGACGCCGGCAAGACTCCTGAGGCGATTTTCGAGGATCTCTACGTCCGTTGCATCAGCCGTCGGCCAAATGTCGACGAAGTGAAAGCCGTGATGGAGCAAGTCGCCGCAGTCGGTGAAGACAAGGCCCAGCAGCTGCTGGTGCTTGAAGACGCTTTCTGGGCGTTGTTGAACTCGAAAGAGTTCATGTTTAACCACTAATTTGGCAGTTTCTGTTCAGATTGATTTTCAACGGTCTCAGTGAAATCCACTGGGGCCGTTTTTCTTGAGCCCCGCCGCGGATGATTGAAGGATCCGGGGCAAAAGTCGGAAAACCTTTCCCGGGATTTTGCCGGACTTTGGGGTTGCCAAATCGATTCGATGAACTAGCTGTCCGCCCGAAATTTTTGACTCGTAAAATTAAGAAAAAAGAACGATGAGCGCTGACCTCTCTAAGTACCGGAATATTGGCATTTTCGCCCACGTGGACGCCGGTAAAACCACGACCACTGAGCGCATTCTCAAGCTGACTGGCAAGATCCACAAGATCGGCGAAGTCCATGACGGTGCGGCGACGACAGACTTCATGGATCAGGAGCAGGAACGTGGAATCACGATTCAGTCTGCGGCCACCACCTGTTTCTGGAAGGATCACCGCTTCAACATTATCGACACTCCGGGGCACGTTGACTTCACGATTGAAGTTTATCGTTCGCTAAAAGTTCTTGACGGTGGCGTCGGCGTTTTCTGCGGCTCCGGCGGCGTTGAGCCCCAGTCCGAAACCAACTGGCGATACGCGAACGAATCCGAGGTTGCTCGTTTGATTTTCGTCAACAAGCTCGACCGGATCGGCGCTGATTATTATAGCGTGGTTGACCAGGTCACTAAAATTCTTGCGGCCAAAGCGCTGATCATGACGATACCGGTCGGGATTGAGGACGATTTCGTCGGCGTTGTCGATATCCTGAGCGAAAGGGCCTTCATCTGGGACGATTCCGGTGAGCCCGAAAACTTCGAGGTAACCGATATTCCGGACGATCTGAAGGAAAAGGCCGCCCAGTACCGCCTCGATCTCATCGAAACTGTTGTCGAGCAGGACGACGACGTGTTGGAGAAATATCTCGAAGGCGAAATGCCTGACGTCGAAACCATCAAGAGACTCACCCGAAAGGGCACGATCGCTCGGGATTTCTTCCCGACCTACTGTGGCTCGGCCTTCAAAAACAAGGGGATCCAGCTCTTGCTCGACGCCGTTGTCGACTACCTGCCGAACCCGACCGAGGTCTCTCCGCAGCCCGAAGTTGATCTCGAAGGCAACGAAACCGGCAATTTCGCGATCGTGGATGCGGATGGCCCGCTCCGCGCGTTGGCGTTCAAAATCATGGATGACCAGTACGGTGCCCTGACTTTCACCCGGATTTACTCCGGGACACTGCCGAAGGGGACCACGGTTCTCAACACGTTTACCGGAAAGACCGAGCGCGTAGGTCGAATCGTCGAAATGCACGCGGACGAACGGATCGAGCGCGACGGCGCGCAGGCGGGCGACATCGTCGCTCTCGTCGGCCTGAAAAACGTTCAGACCGGGCATACCCTCGCTGATGAGAAAAATCCGGCGACGCTCGAACCGATGGTTTTCCCGGATCCGGTTATCTCGATCGCGATTGCGCCGATAGACAAGGCCAACGCCGAAAAACTTGGAACCGCGATCGGCAAAATGGTCAAGGAAGACCCGTCATTCCGGGTCGAGACCGACGAGGACAGCGGCGAGACGATCATCAAGGGGATGGGCGAGCTTCACCTCGACATCAAAGTCGATATCTTGAAGCGGACCCACGGCGTCGAAGTTGAAGTCGGCAAGCCGCAGGTCGCCTACCGCGAAACCATCACCGAGACGATCACTGACACTTACATTCACAAAAAGCAGTCGGGTGGTTCCGGTCAGTTCGCGAAGCTGGAATACACGGTCGAGCCGCTTGAGCGCGGATCGGGCTTCGAATTCGAATCGAAAGTCGTCGGCGGCAACGTCCCGCGCGAATACTGGCCGGCGGTCGAGAAAGGCTTCCGCACTTCGATGGTCAAGGGCGTGCTCGCCGGTTATCCCTGCGTCGACGTTAAAGTCACTCTTACCGATGGTGGTCACCACGCGGTTGACTCCTCCGCGATCGCGTTCGAAATCGCTTCGCGCGCCGCCTACCGTCAGACCTTGCCAAAGGCGGGTGCCCAGATTCTCGAGCCGATCATGCGGGTCGACGTCTACACTCCGGAAGATCACATCGGCGATGTCATCGGCGACCTCAACCGTCGCCGCGGCATGATTCAGGCTCAGGACCGCATGCCCACGGGAATTCACGTCAAAGCCGAAGCTCCGCTGAGCGACATGTTCGGCTACATCAGCGATCTTCGCTCGATGACTTCTGGCCGTGGTCAGTTCTCAATGGAATTCAGCCACTACACGGCCGTTCCGAACAGCATCCGCGAAAAAATCATCGAAGATGCTAAGAAGGCGGCTGAGGAGAAGAAGAAAAAATAACGCTTCTCGAACTCTTATTTTCCGAAAGGTCGGTCAGCAGCTGCTGGCCGGCCTTTTTTGTTTTAGGTCTACAATTCACATCATTTCCAGCAACTCGAACCACTGAGTCGTGATGTAGTGATCGAGAGCCTTGCTTCCGAGTGAGTCCGAGGTTTTCCACATTCCGTAAGCGAGGGGAAGCAGCACCGAAAGACAGAATGAAAGCAGCATCGCTGCGTGAACCCCAAGGGGAAAAAGGATGGCGGAGCTGAATTTGGGTTTGTACATCACCCGGACAAGAATCGCATGAATCACCGCCGCGCCGCCGATGGTCGCGATGAGAAAAAGCGGCCCTGGCTCAAGCAGGACGCCCGCAATGCAGCCCGGAATCACCCAGCCGATGACGCCGAGCATCCACGTGGATTTCCAGCTTTTGGAAGTGATACCTTTCGCCGAGATCCGATGCGCGAGAAACCAGCCGCCGCAGAATCGAGCGATCAAAGCGAGAACGACGGCCAATCCAACCCAAAACACGGCGTGGAACCGCCGCTTGCTGGCCTGCGGAAACTCGCCCTTTTTCAACTTTGGCTCAATCCACGCGCGCCAGTCTTGAAAAAAGGTCGGGTGGCCGAAGACCAGTTCGAACTTGGATTGCAGTTCCAGATGCTTCGCAGGAAACGTCGTTTTTCTGCCGCTGGCGGTTTCAAAGATGATCTTTTTCGCCTCGAAATCATACTCGATGATCTCTCCTTGGAGAAGCTGGCCATCGCGACTGCGCAGCTGAATTTCCGCGTCCTTGGCAGCGCCGCTGAAGGCCGGTCCAGCTCCGAGCCAGACCGAAGCGAAGAAGATCGTGATTCTCGTTAACCGGTTCATCCAATCTGGTATCGCGCAAAGTTAAGGCTGGGTCTACCT
>JBLHKS010000189.1:0-13496 GCA_047620505.1 Verrucomicrobiales bacterium
GGAGGGAACCGCTCCGTCGGTTCCGCAGACGACCGGGCGGACGGGCTCCGCGGCATCGACGGAGCGATGCCCTCCAGGCCGCGGGTGCGACCGGTGCGTTCGAGGAGGAATTCGACGGCGTCGTCTTCGCTGAGGACATCGAGGTTGAGGGGCTCGATCTGGGCGCTGAAGTCGCCGAGACGCGAGGTGATGACGACGTGTCCGCGGCTGAGCCGACCCAGCAGCTGCTCGACGGCGGCGGCGGCCGGTTCGTCGTCGACGTTGTCGAGAATGAGGAACCAGCCGGGATGGTCGTCGAGCCAGTTCAAGGCGGCGGCGACGCGGGTATCGAGATCGGGCGCGGTGTATTCGGGGAGATCGAGGATGAGCGGCCCGGTGAGCTCGGCGAGGTTGCGCTGGAGGTTTTCGGGGGAGTCGGCGCGGAGAAAGAGCAGGGCGTTGTATTCGCCGGAGTAGCGGTGGCCGTATTCGATGGCGAGCCGGGTTTTGCCGATGCCGCCAAGGCCGTGGACAGCCTGAGTGGCGATGACAGCGGCGGCGCCCCGATCGATCAGGCCAGCGCGAAGGTCGTCGAGGAAGGGGCCGCGGCCTTTGAAGAGGCGGCCGATGGAGGCGGGGAGATTGAGGGGACGTCGATCGGGGACGTCGCCGAAGTGACGGCGGAGGTCGGCCTGGATTTTGTCGGCGAGATCGGCTTCAGAGTCGAAGGGCTCGGCGTAGCGACCGTCGATGGCGAGGCGGTCGAGATGACGGCGCTGCGGGTGATTCTTGTCTTTGGGATCGCGGTCGGTGTAGACGAAGAGGGGGACGCCGTGATGGAGGGCGAGGAAGGCTTCGGCTTGAGTGTAGGTGAGGTCAGAGAGGTCGCCGAGAGCGGTCTTGAGATCCGGCAGTTGCCGGAGGAAGCCGGTGGCGACGGTGCAGTTTTTGCGGAAGTCGGTCAGGGCGCGCTCGGCGCAGGTCGAGCCGGGTTGGGCGCCGATGATGTGGACGAGGGCGGCGCAGGGTTGGACGAGGTCGTTGAGTTTGCGCAGGGTGTCGGAGGCGGACTGGGGGAAGTCGTGTTGGACTTCGACGGAGTAGCCAGCGCGGAGGAGGCCTTTGGCGCGGCGTTCGCGCAGCTCACCGAATTCGTTGGTGACGGTGGAGAGGAAGATGGTGGTGTTCATGCCCGGAGCCTGGCGGGAGGCGGCTGAGCTTAGCCTGCTCTCCGGGTTGGCGCAATCGCCAGACACCCAAACGAGGGACGTAGCTGTGGATGGAGGACGAAGTCGAAAATTGCCGGGGCGCGGTCGAGGACCCGGTAAGCGAGGCCGGCGCTATAAAAACCCAAGCCGCCGTTCCCGACTGCAAGGTTGTCTACGAGTTGACGCCTTTTCGTACCGTCGAGCAGCGCCAAGACTGAAACAAGACAGCGACTGGCTGAAGCCGCAACAGGTTCAAAATTTGGCTACCTAAGTCAAATTCCAATCATTTTATCGATAATTTGACTAGAGAACGTTCCCTTGCCAAGATCGGGCATGGCCGTATCTGACGATGAATTCGCCCGAAGCGTAAATCGAGGTTGCAGTGGAGGAGTCAATGACGGCTCGCTGGGCTACACAGTCGGTGCACAGACGCGAGCGGGTTCCAACTCCAGCGGAGGCGCTGGCAGTTCTGGAAGCAGTGGGGAGGGGGTAATTCAAACCCCTGAACAGGGGCTTGGAGCTGTTACAGCCGGAATTCTCACCTTTTGGCTTTGGCGATTCGATTTATCTCTACCGTGGTATGGCTGGCTTTTGACATTTTTCGCGAGCGCTTTTTTGGCGACGAAATTTTTCAATCGTGTTCCATGGTTGGTGAGAGCCATCGGATACTTGATAGTGACCGCAGGGTTGGTGGTCGCCATTTTTGTAGGCTACCACATCTATCAGAGGCTTTAGAGTTTTTGCGCATCTGATCATCAAAGTTTTCGGCGGCCACTGAGCGCTCAGATCTTGCTTGAGTTTGAACGCAATGAGCCGATTTGCTTTGGCCATGAGTATCTCGATTGAAGACGCCCTCCGCCAGACGCTCGACGACCACCGGTTGTCGCGCGGTGAAAAGCAGGCCCTGACTAAACTCTTTTCCGAATCCTCGACGGCGAACAACGTGATCCGCGCGAAGGCGTTCGATCTCGCTCGGGAGGCGGTCGCGGTGAGCAAGGGCGATGATCGGCTGGTGATCGATTGGCTTGAGGGGGTGGTGAAGGCGATCGATGGGGCGAGCGACGATGGTGATGTCGGGTTCGCTTCGAGAGCGTATTTCAGCCCGGGCGACACCTGCGTGAACTGCATTTGCCTGCTTTTTCGCTCGATCAAAACTTCGGCGGACGTCTGCGTGTTTACGATTACGGATAACCGAATTCGCGACGAGGTGGTCGAGGCGCATCTGCGCGGAATCAAGGTTCGGGTAATTTCCGACGACGACAAATCGGAGGATCGTGGCTCGGACATCGACTACCTCATTGAAGCCGGAATTGACGTCGTGGTCGATCGGACCGAAGCCCACATGCATCACAAATTCGCGATTTTTGACCGCAAAGTGCTTTTGTCCGGCAGCTACAACTGGACGCGCTCTGCGGCGACTTCGAATCAGGAAAACATCGCGCTGACCGAAGACACAAAACTGCTTCGCGAGTTCCAGGGCGAGTTTGATCGGCTTTGGAAGCAGCTTTCGTGACGTCAGCCGGTTTCCGGCATGAACGTCGGCATCAGGATTCCTTCGATGTTCGGAAATTCGCCTCGGGATTGGGCGAGGTGCATTTCGCAATTTCGACCACCGAGTTTGTAGATCGCGGAGACGAGTCTGCGGCTCTGAGCGGGGAGCAGAACGACAGGTGAGCGCCCGAGGTAGGCGTTCAGCTCCGTGACGATCAGAGCTTCGGCCGTTGCTTCGTCGACAGCGGCACCGGGACCGATCATGTTGCTCGCCGGATGACAAACGGAGGCGAGCACGCCGGTCAGGTCGCCTGATTCTGGAGATTCAGCGACGGAAACTCGCCAGATCTGGCAGTCGTTCTGGATGAAGTAAGCCCAATCTTTGGCGCGTGAAGTTCCCCAGATTCTGCGCTCAAGCGCGTCGATCGCAGGAACGTCGTCAGGTCGTGCTGGACGAACGCCAGGAGGGGAGGGGAATCCGGTTTCCGGCACCTGGACCATCACGTCTTGGAACACGGCGAAGGGCGCGAATCCACGACGGCTGTAGAGCGAAAACGAATCCAGGTTCAAGCAGCTGGAAACAAGCCGAAGCGGCTTTCCGTGTTCGTCAGCCATTTCGATGATTCGATCGAGAATCGCCCCGGCCACGCCCTTCCCGGCGGCGTCTGGATGCGAATTCATGATGCCCAATGAGCTGTGCGTTTCGCGCGGATGGAAGAAGCAAGAACCCAGCAGCTGCCCAGTCTCGTCGTCTTCGGCAACGATGCAGTTTCCGGGGTCAAGATCTTCGTAAACGTCGCAGAAAAGCCGACAATCGCCCGGCGGTCCTTTGAAAATCGTGCCAAGGCCATGGCTCTGGTACCAATCGTTTGTCGAGGCGTGAATCAGGGAGGCAGCCTGGTCGAATTCGTCAGGCCGGAGAGTTCGAAGCGTGAACATATCTTATCCTGCTAAGGAGGTTCAATTCGGGCGGAAGCCTACTATATATTCGCGGCCGATCACGATATCGGAACAGCCCTCGGCCTCTTCTGCACAAAGTTCGTTGTCGAGACCCTGGCCGAAGAAACGCCATTCGTAATCTTTGCCCTCGCCAATTTCAACGGCTACAGCGTAGGAGCCAGCGACGATCCGCCGGACCGTTCTGGTTTTCGACAGGTCCTCAAAATCAGGCTGCATCGATGCGAATGTTCCGAAGCCGATCAGAGAACCGTCCTGCAAATGGACAACTCCACCCGCTTCGGTGGACTGGAGGGCGACGGCGACGTCTTGAATTTTTCCGAGGTCCTTAGGAAAAGCTGAAACGAATTCGCCCCACGAGACTGTCGTCCCGTCTTCGAGGAGCATCACGTTCAGGAAGGGGCCACGCGCAATTTTAACGACGTTGTCAGGAGACTCGGTAAAATCGTTGGAGCTTCCCCACAAAGAAACCTTACCTGAATCATGGATCGCGATGCCGCCAATCGAATGGATTGAGGTTTCCACGACATCAGTTAGCGAATTTGCCTGATCTTCAAAGGTAGTCGGCTCGCTCCAACCCGCTGAAACGACCCGGACATTCCCCTTTTTGTCGAGCGTCGCGAGGTGCAGGGCATACGAAGAGTCTCGCAGTTCGATTCGGACAACATCGTCGAGATCCTTGATTTCCGACTTTGGAAGTCCGGCCTCGAATTCGCCCCAGACTTCGACGCGCCCATTATCTTTGAGCGCGGCAGCGATCTCACTTCCGCCGCTGATTGCCACGACAGTCTGAGAAAGCCCGCCTGGAACCCGACCCATCCCTTCCTTGGTATTTTTGCCGGTCCGCTCCCAGGCAACGACTCCGCCCTTCACGGTGATTACGGGAAACGGAAGTGTCGGCCGTTGCAAACTGGCTGGGGCTGCTCCCGGGATGTTTTCGGAAACTTCAATTCCTTCGGCAGCCGCTGCGGCGCGGATTTCCTCAACTCGGGTCCGGATTTTCGCGATTTCAGCGTCGATCAGTTCGATTGAAGCTGGATCTGCGCCGGTTTTGAGCGCTTCGACTTTCAGTAGCTGCTGGGCGAGAACCGGAAGGCTGGCGATGCCGCGACGAGCCTCATATTTGGCGACTTCTTTTCGGTAAACGCCCCTTCGGCTAACGACTATATCGTGAGTTCCCGGCGGGTCGGTCTCGGTGATCGGCTGACCCTGATCCAAGCGCGCCATCTCCGCCTGGACCGACGCGTTGGCCGCTACCTCGGTGTTCTTGAGGAGAGAAGCTCGGTAACTCAGGTTGAGAGCGTCCATTTCTTTTTTGAAACCAAGAAACGTCGAAATTTCGACTTCGCTGGCCGTCGCCTTCGCGATTTCGACGAGCTTTGGCGCGACAGCCGGCTTCGGAGGATCGGGCATGCCAGCGGGAGCTGGCCGAAAGCGGACGTCCGAGAAAATCGCAGCCGCCGCGGCACCCAAAGCTATTTTCGACGGATCGCGGGACTCCCATCGCCGATTTTCACCTAATTGAGAGGCTATGCCGGTCCAATCAACGAAGACTTCGCCGTCGATTTTAGCGTTGATCGCAACTGCCGTGTCTTTCGAGCGCACCCGAATTTCAACTTTGTGCCTGGTTTCGACCACGAGGGGCGATTTGCGCTCAGTTGGGTTGCCTGGCGTGGTCAAAAGATTGCCATCGAGAGGGCTGATCGCCGTTTTATTCGTCATCGCGGCGAGATGAAAAACGCCGACAGTGCCGGCAACGGGAAGGTTGATCATGATGTCTTCAACCCGTCGAGGCAGGGAGACAGTGAACTCCAAATCGTAATTCGGGCCCGAAACCTGGGGGAATTCGAAGCGAGGAAACCCGATTCCTGCGTCTCGTCGAACCAGATTCAGATCTCTCAGCTGCCACTCGCCGACGATCGTCCCAGCTTCGAGGTCGAGGTCTTTGAGCATGTCAACCCAGCCATCGGGATCGCCGCCCGGGGCTGAACCCGAACGAATCCGAAGTTCTTCGAAAATCGTAGGGTCGACCGCCCCAATCGAGATGCGATCGCGGCTTCTCGGCTCCCAACCAAATCCTTCTTCTTCAGGCAGTTCCACGGTTGGGCCATTCCAATCGATAATGGATTCACCGCCGAGTTTGAGCACGATCCGAGTTTCAGGGCCGTTCCGGCTGACTTGGACCATCCCTTCATATTTGCGTCCGGAGTCGATTGCGAGTTTCCCCGATGTTGGATTTTCATCGGACTGCGAACTTTGGCCGCCCAGGCCGTGGATTCCGATCACTTTCCCGAAAAAGCCGGACAAATAAATCGGAGCGAATCGTTCGCCGTCGATTGGAAGGATCAAAACGACATTTCCTTCTCCTTCTTCGCGCGTGAAGGTGAAATTAAAATCGTAGGAACCGCTGATCGCCGGACCGATTTCGAGCCGCGGACTATCGTCGTTGCGCTTTTCATTTCGGACCGTATTTCCAATGAGAGACCAGCTTCCATCGACCATCGCCTCTTTAATATCGATGGCTTCGAGCGGATTGATCCAGCCAGCTTCGACAACCGTCGGCGGCGGGGTGGGGGGCGTTGGAGGAGTCGGTGGCGGCTCGGTTGGAGCCGCAGCCGAAGCTGCGTTTACGTGAGCGGTTGCGATCAACATTCGTCCGGTGCCGCCGATCGAGATTCGGTCCGGATTCCGCGGTTTCCAAGGGTCGTCAGTCGGAAGGAGATCAATTTTTCCTGACCAATCGACAAGTGGCCGGCCATTCAAGTCGACGCCGATCGAAGCGCCGTCTCCAGCGATTTGAACCCAGATTTCCGCTCGATTGATCCCGTTTTTGATCATTCGCTCCGGCTGGCGCGTCGGGTTTCCGGCGTTGTCGAGCGGACGCCGATCAATTCCGCCGATTCCCGCGTATTTTTTGAACCCGCACAGGTGAATCGGCGCGTAGTGGCCATCGCCAACTGGAACGACGATCACGATGTCAGAATCGGCGTTTGCCCGAAAGAAACTCGCTTTGATCTGGTAGACTTTTGAAACCGGAGTCGCCAACTCAATCCCAGCCGTGAAGCCGCCTTTATCGGGCCCACCCATAACGAAGCCTCGGTCGCTGCGCCACTTCCCGCCGAGTACAGCTTTCGAAAGATCAAGCCCGGCAAGCGCGTCTGCGAATCCATCAGGAAGGGGATCGGCCTTTACGTTGTCCGGAAGCCGAAATTCATTCTGGGGCCCCGGGCGACCTGGTCGGTCAGGCGGATTTTGCGGCCGTCCTGGGTTTTTTTCAGGCTCTTTCCCTTTCCCTTTTCCTTTCGGCCCTTTCGCGACCTTCGATCCTTTGTTTTTGCCCTTGCCCTCGTCCTGACCGGTTTTGGTGTCGCCACCATCGCTCATAATGATAAAACCGACAATCGCGGCCACTACCAGAGCGCCGATTCCAACCCAGAGACCGATCGGCAAGCGGGATTTCGCCGCAGGTGCGGGTGTCGAGGGAGCCGTCTCTGCGGTCGCAACCGGCAGGACACCAATCGCTAGTTTTTTCGCGGCTCCGCCAGCAGCTGCTGGGGAATTTGGGGATTTGAGGATCTCGCTGAGCGCCGTCGAGATTTGAGCGACGCTCTGATATCGATCGGCCGCGAGCGGTTGCATCGCCTTGACAATAATGGCGTCGAAACGGGGATCGAATTCAGAATTGAGCTTGGACGGCGGCTTCCAGGCCCCACGCGGAACTTTCCCCGTGAGCATTTCGTAAAAAAGAACGCCTAACGAGTAAATATCGGCACGCCCATCGATTTCGGCCCCCGACTCCATTGCTTCAGGCGCTGAGTAGTCGACCGTTCCCATCGCCACATCGGGCCGGGTCAGCTGGCTGTCGATCTGCTTGGACGGATCGGCCAGTTTCGCGAGCCCGAAGTCCACAACTTTCGCCTCGCCTTCGGGGCTGATAAGGATATTCGCCGGCTTGATGTCGCGGTGAACGAGACCGTTTTCGTGAGCGTACTGGAGAGCTCCGCAAATCTGGGAAATCCACGAAATGACATGGGCTTTGGTCAGCTGCGCGCCGTGAATCAGGTGGTGGAGATCGGTCCCGTCGACGTGCTCCATCACGATGTAGCGCAGACCGCCGTCGGCCTCGCCAAAATCGTGCACGGTGACGATATTCGGATGATTCATCCGGGCCATCGCCTGTGCTTCGAGTTCGAATCGCTTCGCGTAGTTGAATTCGTCAGGCCCGAGAAGCGGAGGAAGCAATTTGATCGCGACGATCCGATTCAATCGCGGCTGCCGAGCTTTATAGACAGCTCCCATCCCGCCCTGGCCGATCAATTCAATGATTTCGAACTGCGGCAGAGCGTCCTGCAGATCGAGAACGGACGGAGCGACAAACATTCCAGAATTGCTCTCTGGAACGGAATTTGGTGTGTCGTCGGCGGGTGGCATTGGCGGTGGTAACGGACCTTTTCGGAACCGGGTTGTTCAGAAAAAAAATCAAGTAGTGGTGACGCGGTGGCGATGACCTCAGCTGCCTGAAAAGGGCGACTTGATCCAATCCCAGAACTCAGAGACAATTCCCCAGGCTCCGCCGAAGAAGAGGAGAGCGAATCCGATGACAAAGCCGAAAATGGCGAGAGTTGCCAGCAGCATAGTTTTTCTGACATCCCATTTTCCCGCCTGAATCCATCCGAGGATGAACCAGAGTTGGCAAACGACGCAAAGAACGCCAAGAAGCGGGTCCTTTTTCGCAAAAGCGGCGATGACCACTTTAATGAAAGCATAAAGTGAGATCGCGGCCGAGATCGCAAGAATGATGGCACCGGCTTTGCCGGTCGTATTCAGGGAGTCGAACGAGAATTCTCCGTAGACGAGAAAAATATCCATTGGGGAAAGAAACTGGGGTGAATTCTCAGCTTTAGCAGAATGTGCGCGGGGCAGAAAGCGGGATTTTCGGAAAAGATTCGAATGAATCGAGCCAAATTTGCGTGGCGAGCCGAATCAGCGCTTCACGGCAGTTGCTTCCTGGCACATGCCGTTTACTATCCGGCTTCATTGCAGGAAAATGAAGAAATTTCGTTCAGTTGAAAATCTGCCCGCCGAGCGGCCGCGCACGAACCCACAAGTTCGCGCCAATGCCCCGCTACGGAGTCAGATCCGCCGAGCGAGTGAAGCCGTCGCCTGTGAAACGCAGAAGCGAACAACCCCTAAGGGCGACGAGAAACGAAACGATTTGTCCCAGCAGCTGCTGGGACTTGAAACCCACTGGATTCCCGAAATTCGGCGTGTTGACAACGAAATCCTTCATCGATCCTGCCTGCGTCCCGCACGCGCGAACGCCCGGCCGGGAATGACTGATCATTCCCCATTGCAATCCCGTTTTTACCCGGAATCTACTCGGAAAACAAGGACCCGCATGGCCGCTGGACGAACCCGCGCGAAGACGACGCTCGCAACACCAAAACCACATCTGAACCGTCTTAGCTACGATGTCGAATCCGACAACACCCACCAGCAATTCTCCCTCATCATCCAATCCAAATCCAAATCGAAACCGGAATCGAAACCGTCGTCGCGGACCTCGCGGCGAAGGCGGAGATCGCGGTGAAGGATCGGGCGGGGGAGACAAACGCGATTCCAATTCGAATCGCCCACAAGGAAACCGGAACAACCGAAATCGGAACCGGAATCGGACGCACACGCGCCGCAAACCGGAACCGCCACCCTCGATGTGGTCGCGTTTTCTTTACGCAGTCACGTTTGGTCGCTTTGGCGAAACGATCCGCAAGCCGCGTCCGAAGAAAACCACGGAAGGCGGCGAAAAGAGTGAGAGAAACGATCGCGACGACCGGAATGATCGTGGCAATCGCTCTGATCGGGACGACCGAAACGATCGGGGTAACCGAAACGATCGCAATGATCGTGGCAACCGCTCTGATCGGGAAAGAAAGCCTCGGCAGCCGAGAGAAGATCGCAATCGCGAAGACGGGAACCGTGACGATCGCGAAGGCGAAGACAGTCCGAAAGCCGCTCGTAAAAAGCCACGTCGCGAACGCGAACCACGTGAAACCCGTCAGCCGGAGCAGACTCCAGTCGTCAATCCTCGTCTCTACGTCGGAAATCTCGATTACGACGTAGCCGAAGCCGATCTTTTCGACCTCTTCAATGGCGTCGGTCAGGTCAAAGACGCCGAAGTCGTCTGCCACCGCTACACCCAGCGCTCCAAAGGCTATGCCTTCGTTGAAATGGGATCGATTGGCGAGGCCAAGCGTGCTGTTGAAGAGCTTCACGATAAAGATTACATGGGGCGTCCGCTCTGGATCAGCGGTGCCCGAAGCGAAGGCCCGCGTGTCGGAGCCGACGGCGGCGAAGACAAGTCCAAGGACGAACCGAAAGCCGAAACTGAAGCTAAGCCGAGCGCTGAAGAGCCAGCCGCAGCTGCTGAGCCGCAAGCCGAAGAAACTGAGGCCCCGGCCGCAGCTGTCGAGGCCGCACAGCCTGCAGAAACTGCTGAGGTCGAAGCCGAAGCCGCTCCGGAACCCGAAGCCCCAGTCGTAGCCGAAACTGAAGCCGGAGCCGACGAGGCTTCCGACGAAAAACCGGTTGCCGCAGCTTGAGTCTCGACTCACACCGACCAATCTACTTAGCTGGCCCGACCGGCTGCGGCAAAAGCGCCGTAGCCGTCGAGCTGGCGGAGCGGATCGGAGGAGAGATCGTCAACGCGGACGCATTCCAGATTTATCAGGAATTGCGGATTCTCACCGCCCGTCCGAGCGAATCGGACGAAGCCCGCGTTCCTCATCATCTTTACGGCGTCGTTCCGGCGGCCGAAAACTGCGCGGCGGCTCGTTTTGCCGAGATTGCGCAGCCGGTGATCGAGGAAATCACCAATCGCTCGGTCATTCCGATCGTCGTCAGCGGAAGCGGTCTCTATCTCAAGGCCTTAACGCATGGGCTGGACGACGCGCCGGCCTCAGATCCCGAAATCCGGGCTGAACTCGATCAACTTGATCTTGAGCAGCTGCTGGCGCGACTCATCGAGCTCGATCCGGCTTCAGCTGAGAGAATCGACTCAAAAAACCGGCGTTACGTCCAACGCGCGGTCGAAATCAGCCTGATTTCCGGTCGCCCAGCCAGCGCGGCGCGTGAGGCCTGGAAAACAGACGATCCAGGCCTTCGAGGCGCGCTGCTAACCCGAGAACGGGAGAATCTTTACGAGCGAATCAACGAGCGGACCGCTGAAATGCTCGAAAACGGCGCAATCGAGGAAGTCGCCGCAGTCGAAGCGTGGTCTGAGACTTCAGAAAAGGCAATCGGGGCTCGCGAGATTCGATCGCACCTCAAAGGCGAGATTGATCTCGAAACCTGCGTTACTCAGATTCAACAATCGACCCGTCGATTTGCGAAAAGACAGATGACCTGGTTTCAGCGCGAACGTTGGCTGACAAAACAGGCAATCGAGCAGAATCCGGCTTCAGTCGCCGATCAGCTCGCTGCAAAGTTCAGTGCCGAGTAGATCGGCAATATTGAATCGAGGGATGGTTGTTGCAGGCGATGATCCGCATCCGAAACCAGATTGCGTGGCAGATGACGGACGAAAGATAGCTGTCATCCCGAGCCTGCCGAGGGACCTCCGCCCCTACCTTTGATTCTCGATTCACGCGGCGCTCCCGTGCTTTCTGGCGAAATGAACGCTCTAAGGGCGATCAACGCTGAACACTATTCGTGAGGTCCCTCGGCAGGCTCGGGATGACAGTTTTCATACAGGGCCAGAGTATCAGCGCTTCAGCCCGACAACTTCGAGCATCCCCATGAGGTTTTCCCATCGACGAATCCCGATATCGATGATCAGCAGTCCAAGAAATCCCAACACCAAGTACGGCCACAGCTCGACGTAACGCGCATCCGCAGCGCCCGTTAACTCGATCCGATCTTCGGCTGACTCAACCAGAACCCCGCCAGTGAGCTCTGTCGCCTTGGATAGTAGCTCACGATTGATCTCGCCGGTCGCGACCTCACCCGAAGGGTTATGCACGTAGCCTGCCGAAACCCGCTGAGCGCCCGTTTGCGCTTGTACTAGGTAAACGCCGGCTTGCTCGGGCCGAAACCTGGTCGAATAGAGTCCTGAACCCTCTTGTTCCAGAGTTTTAGTCGCAAATTCCTTCATGCTCGAACCAAGCGCATTTGCCGGGACGAAAAAGATCTCCGCGTCGACGTTAGCATCGTTCCGCCGGCTCCCAGCGTCTTCAAGCAGATCGACGAAAACCCGCGTTTCCTCGCCGTCTTCCTCCAGCCAGAGATCCATGTTTCGGCCCTGCGGCGGGCGAGCGGTTTCCCGAAGAACCTGCGCCCAGAATCTCGAATAGCCGTCCCAACCCTCGACCCAGAGGACGCCCCAACGCGATTTACAGTCGCTCGTGAACGCCGTGACTTTTCCGAGGCCGAATTGCCAGTGCGCGAGGAGCGGATCGCCCGCATCGGTTACCAGCGGAACTTGAGCGATCGAACGCCGATTGGTTTTGACGTAGCCGAGAAGCCGCGGGGCAGCCGCTTCGTCCCAATTCTTCAGCATCGGGTGTTCCTCGACTAACTCCGGCAAAAACGGCTCTTCGCGAATCAGCCGGCCGGTGTGCATCATCGTATCTTGAGTGAAAATTCGCGTAATCGCGTTCGGATCCATCGTCACGTAGCTCTTTCCGCCGCCAGCAGCTGCTATCGCCTGAAGCAGCGCAATTTGAGCTCCGTTTCCGACCGCGACCGTCGAAATCGTGATCCCTTCCGCGTTGCAAGCCGCCGCCAGCTCCTGATAGCCCTCGCCCGAAGTCTGACCATCGGTCAAAACGATCATGTGCTTGATCTTCGCCTTTACCTTGTTCAGCTCGGCGCGCGCGAGGGTGATTCCTGGATGAATATTCGTCCCGCCGCCGCTGGCGAGGAGCGAAATCTGGCCTGCGATCGCAGCCGTCGAGCTGACTCGCGTCATTCCTACTACCGTGTGGACGCTCGAATCGAACGCGTAGACGCCGATGTAGTCCTTGTCCTCAAGCAGGTCCGCAGTCGCGATCGCCGCCGATTTGCAGATTTCGATCTTCTGGCCCGACATCGATCCGCTTCGGTCGACCACGAGCGCGAGCGCCGAACTCTGATGCTCTTCGTGATCCGGTCCGCGCAATTTCACAGGAAGAATTTCCTCAATCGGCGTCCGATAGTAGCCGCCGACGCCAAACGAATTCGGACCGCCGATCATCACGAATCCGCCGCCGAGTTTGTCGACGTAATCGCGAATCGCCGTCATTCGAGCCTCCCCAATGTCATGAGCTGCGATGTCGGAAAAAATGATCGCGTCGTAGCCAGCGAGTTCGCGCAGGCTGTTGGGAATTCCGTTCGGATCGCGAACGTCGAGCCGGATTCCTTCGCGAACCATCGCGTTAACGAGATACTTCGACTCGCCTTCTTCGCCTTCGACGTAAAGAATCAGCGGCTTGCCGCGAACGTCGACGATCGACAGCGCCTCGTTGTTGTCCGGAATCGCATCGCGGCCCTCAAAGCCTTCGATCACAACGCGATAGTTATAAATATTCCGCTTCTCCGGCGATCGCCGAAACGAAAACTGCTGAGCCTGACCAACTTCCAAGGTAATTTCCTTCGACTCGACTTCGAGACCGTTCTCAAACAACCGAACTCGGCCATCACCCGCGATCGACGCCTCAATCGTCGCCGTCAGATCGACCGTCGCGCCTTCGTTGATCCTCGATTGCGAGCTGACGAGGCTCGTCACGCGGACATCCGGCCGCTGTTCGCCGGTCACCGGCAACGCGTGAATTCGCACGCCGGAGACAGCAGCTGCTCGCGCGGCTTGTTCCAGACTTCCGTCCGTTT
>JBLHKS010000190.1:0-13492 GCA_047620505.1 Verrucomicrobiales bacterium
CTGCGTTTCACCAAGCTCCGCTCGTGAGGTCCCTCGGCAGGCTCGCGATGACAATTCGGGGGCGATCCACCGATTTTCTCGTGATTTCTGCTTCCAGCTTCGCGATTCCTGGCCAGGTTCGGCCATGCATTTGAAAGTCTCTCGACGAATCCAGCAGCTGCTGGCGCTTCTTTTCTGTTTTTTGGCCGTTTCCACCTCGCAGGCGCAGGAAAAGCCGAATCTACTCTTCATTTTCGCCGATGATCAGTGCTTTCGGACGATCAACTCGTTGAACAACGATGAAGTCGAGACGCCGAATCTCGATCGGCTCGCCGCCAGGAGCACAACTTTCACTCGGGCTTATAATATGGGGAGCTGGTCAGGCGCGGTCTGCGTTGCGAGTCGGACGATGCTGAATACCGGCAAGTACATCTGGCGGGCGAATGCTTCGAACCTCAAAGACCTTCAAGAAAAGGGGCAGCTCTGGAGTCAGCTCATCGGCGCGGCCGGTTACGACACGTATTTCAGCGGGAAATGGCATGTGAAGGCGGATACGAGTAAGATTTTCAAAACTGCTCGAAATGTCCGTCCGGGAATGCCGAATCAGACGCCGACTGGCTACAATCGGCCGATCGATGGTCGGCCGGATCCCTGGGACCCGAGTGATCCGAAGTTCGAAGGCTTTTGGAAGGGCGGAAAACACTGGAGCGAGGTTCTTGGTGATGACGCGGTCGAGTATCTCGGGACGGCGGCGAAAAATGAGGCTCCGTTTTTCATGTATCTGGCTTTCAACGCGCCGCACGACCCGCGCCAATCGCCAGCGGAGTTCGTCGCGAAATATCCGCTCGAAAACATCTCGATGCCGCCGAATTTCGTCCCGGAATACCAGTGGAAAGAGGAGATGAAGTCGGGGAAAGGCCTGCGAGACGAAAAGCTGGCTCCGTTCCCGCGCACCGAGAATTCGGTCAAGGTCAACCGCCAGGAATACTACGCGATCATCACGCATCTCGACGTTCAGGTCGGCCGGATGCTCGATGCGCTTGAGGCGAGCGGCAAAGCGGACAACACGTGGATTTTTTACAGCGCGGACCACGGTTTGGCCGTTGGCGAGCACGGGTTGATGGGAAAACAGAATATGTTCGAGCACAGCGTGCGGGTTCCGCTCATGGTGAGTGGCCCGGGGGTGCCGAAGGGCGCGAAGATGGATTCCCCGGTTTATCTTCAGGATATCATGGCGACGACAATCGATCTGGCCGACGCCGAGAAGCCGGATCACGTTGAATTTCAGTCTCTTAAGCCCTATTTGGTTGACGGCGGTGATCCGGTGGTTCGCAGCGCGATTTACGGTGCGTATCTCGATGCCCAGCGGATGGTGACGGTCGGAAAGGATAAGCTGATTCTCTATCCGAAGGCCAAAGTCGCCGTGCTTTACGATGTGGCAGCCGACCCGTTTGAAACGAAGGATCTGGCGAAAAATCCAGAGAATCTCCCGTTGATGAAAAAGCTTTTCCAGCAGCTGCTGGAGCTTCAGGAGGATTTGGACGACAAAGTCGACTTAAAAAAGGTCTATCCGAATTTTATGTAAATTTGGCGTTTGGGCCGAGACTGAGCAGTATATTTTTTAGATATTTTCTAGGATTTCAGGCAAAGATGCCGGAATTTGTAGCAGTTGGATTATCAGGAAAAAAAGTTTTCATTTCCACGACGCAATGTCTATAAGTGCCGCGCTGTTCGCGTTTGTGATCCAAATCTAACGGCAAAATCAAAACCAACTTGGTTCTGATCGCCCTCCTCCCACCCAAAGGCGCTCAAAACCGGCTATCCCAAATCAGGCAATGGACATCCAACAACCGCAAACCGGTAACGGCGCTTTCGAAGCGTCAGAAAACGGTGCAAACGTTGACGCAGATTCGTCAAGTGCGAACCCCGCTGCGGCGGCTCGTCCTTCGACTCGTGAAAACGCATTCCCGGATGACCAACAGGTTTTGAGCAAGAACGACAAGGTGATGCGGGCTTACGAGGCCTCCCTCGCGGCGTTCAACGCAGGAAATTGGGATGCGGCGGTTTCGCTTTGCGGCAAGGCGCTGGAAAACATCGCGCGTTCGGAATTGAGCTTCACCGAGCAGTCAGGGAGTCTCTCCCAGCTGATGGAGCGTCTCGTTCATCAGATCAACACCGACCGTCCGTTTCTCGAGCTTTCGAGCGCGTTGAAGGACGGTGGCGGCTTGGCCGAGCATTTCAATTTTGAGCGTTGCAGCAATCAGGATATCGCCAACGCGACGCTCGATTTGATCGAGTGTTTTGTGAATTACATTTATCTTTTCCGGCTTCGGCTGCGTCAGCTGATCGACCTTGTCCGGCCCGGATCAGACGAAGTGATCGACATGAGCCGGGGTGCGGATCTGCGGTTTTCGAGTGACCCTTTCGAGCATGGAAACGGAAATGGCAATGGCAACGGAGCCAGCGATTGGGATGCGCATCCGAGCGGCAACGGGAATGGAAATGGGAACGGCCATAGCAATGGGAATGGAGACGTTCACAGCGACGTGAATGGAAACGGCAACGGCAACGGCGGATTTCCATCGGATCTCGAAAACGATTCGAAGGACGAAGCGCCTGCCGAAGAGCCTGCGTCGAAGAACGGCCAGCAACCGGCACTTTTTGGTCGGTCGGTGTAGTTCTTGAGTTGGCTTCAAATTGCGTTTAAGGACCAAGCGAGTTGAAGCTGTTCGCATCGACTTCGTCCAATTTCGATACCCCTGAATTTCCATGAAACGCCTGACCCTTGTTTTTTCCGCTCTAATCCTCGTCCTCGTTCCTTTCTACTTCGCCTGGGCTGAGGAGGAGTCCGAAACCGATGACCTGACAATTTCTTCGATCATGAAGAGCGCCCACAAGGGCGGTTTATTGAAGCGAGTGACCGGAGGTTCAGCAACGGACGAAGACAAGCAGCAGCTGCTGGATTTCTACGAAGCTCTCGCTGAAATAAAGCCGCCGATGGGCGATTCGCGCGAGTGGGCGGAGCGGACCACCGCGATGATCGACGCAGCTAAATCCGCTGTCGGTGGAGACACCAGCAAGCTCAAGCGCGCGGTCAACTGCCGCGACTGCCACACGTATCACAAGCCTTGATCGAAGCTCGTAGTCCCGAGTCTCCGCACTCGGGCGCGGCCACAGCCGCGATTTTTTCCAATGGCTTCGTGGCGGGTGCGGAGACCCTTATCTACGATTGAACTTCGGCCGCCTCAAATTCGGCTTTCGAGACCTTCCGGGCTTCGGCTACGAGCAAGTTGCAGGCTTCCGGGCACAGGATCGGGAGTACTCCCGCCGATTCGGATTCGGCGGGTAGCCCAGTTTCAATATCCGAGCTCAGTTTCCAGAGCACCTTTCGAAGACACCCATCGCCGCACCGCTCGTTGATCAATTTCAATGCGCCTTCATCCGAAAGCGAGCGGGCGTAGCGGTACATCCCGGTCTGGCGATCGAGCGTGTCGCGGAAGTTGATGATTCGGAGCGACTCGCGATCCCGATTCATGCCGAGCGCCGCTGGGTAAAATTCGTCAATCGCCTGGGCGACTTCGGCAGCGGATCGTAGCTGGAGTCGCCAGCCGCGCTTCAGATTCGGTGCGGCTTTCAGCGGACGAAACTCGCCGCTGTCCGCGTACTTTGAGAACTCGCGCGCGGCGAACGGGTCTTCAGCCGCCAGCAGCAGCTCGGCCGGAATTTCGGAGTCCGCGACGTGGCGAAGCTCAAATTTTCCCAGAGAACCGCTGATCGCAACCTCACCGATCTGGATTGGGGTCTCGAAAACTGGAGTTGGAATCGCTGAACTCTGAAGTCCGTGAATTTGCTCTGGGAAATCTCGCACCTGATCGAGAATCACGTCCGCGATCGACGCATCGGTTCCGATCGCTCGGCTGAAAAAGAGATTCCGCCCACGCAATCGGATCGGGCTCTCGCGAAAAACCGTCGACTGGCTCGCGGCGGCAGGCAGTTCGTTTTCGATCCCGAGCAAGACCGGAATGTCCTGAAAGCTGTGCAAGCCGTCGGCGATGAAAAACGGAACGACGATCACGTTTTCCGCGTCGGTCAGCTCGTCCCATTTCGCGATGAACGGCTGCTCTTCCATGTAAGCGTCGATCACTTCGCGAACCGGCAGCTGCTGGGTTTTGAGAAGCTCAACTTGAGCCTTGATCGCCTCCGTCGATTTTTTATTCAGCGCCGTCCCGTGCCCAACGATGATCAGCGCAGTCGAATCCCGATCGACGCCCGGAGCGACTTCGTGAACACGTTCGGCGAGCAGTTTGGTCATGCTGGAGTGAATTCCGACGGGATCGCAGTAGTGAAAACGCTTGCCGTTGATTTCTGTCGTCGGGCCGGTCAATCCGAGCTCTCGAGGCAGGACTTCGCGCGTGAAATAGCCTTCGCTGATGAAGTTGGGAACCACGAAAACCTGGCGGCTGTCGATCATGTAATCGACCTGGCGCAAGCTTGGCTCCTCTTTCCAGAACGCACAGACAACTTCGCGGAAAATCCCGCGTCGCCGGATTTCATCCGCATGCTGAAGGGTCGGCGCGCTCGAATCCGGGTTTTCAGTCGAGCCGTGGCCGATGATCAGAAGGGCGCTGTGTCGGAAGTCGGTCATTCCTGGCATTACGTCGGGCAGCCCCGATCAGATCGCGGCAGCTGCATTCAATTGGCGAAATATCCGGCGTGAACGAAGAATGTGAGCGCGATGATCGCGGCCCCGGCCCCAAGCAGCGATGAGCCGATCAAAATCGGCCTCCCGCATTCGCCGCGCCGCTTGACTCCCAGGACGATGGGAGTCGTGATCGCGATGATCAACGCAATTGAAATGAATGTCAGGGCGATGACAAACCGAACGAATATTCCAGATCCTGCGGCCGCTTGAATGACGAAATCGACAAGAGCAGGCGCGATGATTGTGACGAACCAGGGCCAGTGTTTTTTCAGGTCGACTTTGAGAATCAAAAGAACGCAGGCGGGAACGAGGATTCCCGGTAGAATTTCGAGAGCCCAACCGGCGATCTCGTGCGCAAGCCCAGACTGGCCGAGGAACGGCTGAATGAAATGCCGGATCACCAGGCAGACGATCGGAATGAATATCAGCGCAGGAAACAAGGTTAGCCAGTAAAGCGTTCGAGCCTTGATGAAAATGAAAACCAACGACGTGAGAAACATCCAGACCGCCAACATCGGCCAGCCAGCGAGACCGTAGGTTATCAGCGGGACCGTCACGCCGATCGCGAGGAAAAACCAAGGCCCTTCCTCGGTCAACTCGGTCGAAATATTCATCATGAGGCCGATCACAAAAATGAATGCGCCGACAACGGCGAGGATCGCAAGAAATGGCTCGACTGGATGATTAAAAATGTCGAGCGAGAGAATTTCGGACGCTCCGAATTCTGGAAAGTCGCCACCCTGAACCTCCGGCACGGCGATTTCCGCCTCGGTTAGGGGCACCTCACTCTCTGGGGTCGTCTCTGCGTCTTGCACGGTGCCACAGTGCCGTGAGATCGCCGCAAATCCAGTCTAGATTCTAGCCGATCGCGCGCTTCATCCGCTCGACGACTTCAGTCAGCCGTTTGAGATCGCCACCCTGAACTTCTGCGGTCGCCCAGCCCGAGTAACCGGTTTCGTCCAGCGCTTTGCGGACCTCCGGCCAATCGACATCGCCGTCGAACAAATTGCAGTTTTTCTCCGCTGTTTCGTCGTGATCTTTCACGTCCAGCTTTACGATTCGCTCCGAACCCAATGTCCGAATCCAGTGCGGCGCGCCGCCGAATCGCTGATGATTTCCGATGTCGAAAAATGCCGCGACCCAGGGGCTTTTGAACCAGTCGAGATAAGCCGCCCACTCGACGGCGTCCGACGCGAAGCCGTTTTTGACATTTTCACAACAAATGCGGATCCCCAGCTCTGCCGCCAGCGGAATCGCTTCACTTAGCATTTCCTGCGTCCGTTCGCGAACGTGGTCTTCGTTCTCTTTCGCCGGATCGGTCACCTTGCCGATCACTTGGAGAATCGACGATCCGCCCGCTTCATGCGCGAACCGAATCGCCTGCTTCGTGTAGTCGAGTGCTTTGCGGCGCACCAATTTGTCAGGATCCGAAAGCCGCGTATTCCAGTGATCGGCCGAGTTGACGTTGTGGATCGGAAGATCGGTTTTCTGGCTTGCTGTGATCGATTCCTTCAGCAGCTGCTGGTCCGGCCCGACTAACGACATTCCGTCGAAACCGGCGTCTTTGGCGATCTTGAATTTATCGAGCGTCGTGTCCCCGGCACGAATCATCGTGAACTTGACGGCTTTGAGAATCGTTCGCTTTGGCATGACAAAGTTTAGGCACCTCACGGAGTCGAAGCAAGCCCGTCAGTGACCCGTTGAACTTTGCGGCGACCGTGGTTGAATGGACGGATGAGTCGAGATCGAGGAAAAAAATCCACGAACGAAGATGAAGTTCCTCCCCAGAATCCTTTCGCAGAGCTGTCGCAACTCGAAGACCTCGCAGAAGGTCCTCCGATTAAACCTGACGACTCAGCGCCGACCAGAACATCTCGTCGAGGGCAGAAAAATACGAATCGTGGCCGGATTGATATCCTTCGTCAAACTGCGCATCGGGGAGGGAAGGCGGTCACGGTCGTGAAAGGCTTCAAAGGAATCGGGCAGCCGGAGATCAAGGAACTCGCGAAGTTGATGCAGAAAGCCTGCGGGGTCGGCGGGACGGTCAAAAACGGATGCATCGAAATCCAGGGGGACAAACGAGATGATGTGAAACGAATTCTCACCGAAGCGGGCTTCAAACCCGTCTTTGCAGGAGGATAAAAGAGTCCTACTCGAGCCCATCCAGATACGCGACCAAATCCAGCAGCTGCTGTTCGGTCAGCGCTTGATCGAGGCCAAGCGGCATCAACGATGTGGGCGCGGCCGTCATCGATTTAACTTCGGAACGGCTTAGCTCAATTTCGACTCCGCCCGCCGCGACGATCTTAATCGACTGCGATGATTCGCTCCGAATAATCCCGAAATGAAGCTGCCCGTCGTGCATCTCGAACGAGTAGGCTTCGAAATCTCTCGCGAGGCTTCCGCCTGGAAAAAGAATGGATTCAAGAAGGTCGCGCGGCGTCCGAATTCTACCGATGGTGCTCAGATTCGGCCCGACATCGCGGCCAACGTCGCCGACGAGATGACAGGCGTTGCACGCGCCGAGTCCTTGGGTGAAAACCTCGCGTCCGCGTTCGAAATCTCCCTCGCTCAAAACGCGAGGCGTGAGCGCTTCCAGCTTTTCAATCCGGCCGCGTTCAACGGCGAGCAACTCAGCCAGACGCGGCTCAGCAATCGCGACAACCTCGGGCGGAAATCGGCTCAAAGCCCGCGTAAGCTCCATCGCGGGGACGCTGTTGGTTCCAGGCGCGCTAACGAGCGCATTGGCCAACGCTTTACCGACTTCGAGATCTCTCGAGCTGCTGAAAGCGGCGAGCAATCCGGGTAAATCGACTGGGCTCGCTTTCGGCAACGCGCCCGCGAGTTCGACCAATTGTTCGTTGCTAAGCCGCACTTGAGAAAGCAGCGCAACGGCTTGAGCGCGATCCGCTGGGGCGGCGTTCGAACTGATCAGCTTGGTTAAAAGTTCGAAGCCGGACTCGGAAAGTTTCGCGTCTTTGGCAACAGCGCGAAGTGCAAGAAATCGGGTTCTCGGAGCTAACGCTGGATCATCAGCGAGTGCGCGAACGGTTTCGTGGAAATCCTCGGTCTCCAATCGCGAAATCGCGAGAAGCACGCGGTCGAGATCTTCGTCGAGCGCCGTCCGAAGGGCCTTGTTGATCGGCTCTTTCCACGACTCGTGCGGCGCGAATTTTCCGGACGCGCTCGCGATCGCCTCAAACGCCGCGCCAGCAGCTGCTGAGTCGCGATCCATCAAAGTTTTCAGGTGCGCCTGGAATTTCTCATTCGAAATGAACACGCCTCCAAGCCGCCGAACGACATCATGCCAGGATTCCGGATTTGGCGCGACCTGCTCGCCGAATTCGGTGATGTGCTCAGCCCAATCGGGATGGCGAGAAACGACTTGAATCGCAGTTTCAGCGGTAGCCGGCTCGGTTAAAAGGTGTAGAATGTCGTCAGGTTCGAGTTGCGAATCCTTCATCTGGTCTAACACCCAAAGCGCGCGTCGACGCAGCTGAGGTTGCTCGGCCTGGAGCGCTTCCTCGGTCGCTTCGTAGTCGCCAATTTCGATCAACGCGTAAATCACGGCGTGTTCGGTTTCGCGGTCCAGATCTTCAGCGAGCAACCCGAGTAGAATCGGGACGGCACTCGGATTTTGCGTGGCTCCGAGCGCCGTCGCCGCCGCCCGGTAACGCATCGGATCTTCGCCGAGATTTGCAGTGAGAAGTGATTCAGCTGCTCCCTTGTCGCCAGTCGCCATGATGCTGTTGCAGGCCGCGTGGACGACGCTCGCGCTGTCGTCGAAGAGCGCCTCGCGGACCAGCGTTCTGGCGTCCAGCGTGCCGATTCTAGTTAGGGCCCAGACGGCGTTTCGGCGGACAGTTTCATCGTCGTGATTCAACGCGGCGGCGAGCTGACTCATCCCATCTTCGCCGAGATTCCAGAATGCTGTGATCGCGCGTTCCTGGACCATCGGGCGGTCGTCGCCGAGCAAACTCACGAGGTCGGCGGTTTCCCAATCAATCTGTGAACCGGTTGGGTCGCCGCTTCGATCGTAAATTCCAGATTTGCGGATTCGGTAAATCGCTCCCGGGATTTCTGGCTTAGCGACCTGAGACGTCGGGCAGCCGATTCGGAACCAGCCGCCGGTGTCGATCACGAGCAGCGTGCCGTCGGCGTCTTCGAGGACATCAGTGATGTGAACGTCAGGATCGTGGATCTCGAGAAAATCCTCGCTCTGGAGATGCTCCCAGGTTCCGCCAGTTTGGCGAAGGCGCGTCCGCGCGACTTTTTGCGTGTTGAAAAGCGCCGTGAAAACGTCACCGCGGTACTTTTCGCCCAGCGCCGCCTGATCGATCAGCGTCATGCCGGAAACCGCGACGTGACCGAAATTGTGCATCTCCGTAAGCGGCTCGCCGGTCGCGATAAACTCGTCGAGCACAGTTTGTTGGTCATGACGTGGGTAGCGGCCTCCACGAAGCCAGTGAACGAGGACGTCGCCGCGTGGCCGGCCGTAAAACAGATTCACCGAGCCGATAATTTCGCCCTCAGGCGTGAAATCGATCTCAACCGGATTGTCCATCCCGCCACCCGCGTGAAACTGGATATCATTCCCGTCAGGCAGCATCGACCAGATCCTCGCGCCCTTGCCTTCTGATACCAAAGTCTTCCCATCTCGCTGGTAAACGGTGTGGCCCTTGCGGCCGTGGCACCAGTAAAGTCGGCCGTTCGGATGCAGGAAAGGTCCGTGAACGTCAGCCGCGTTTCCGGTGAATTCGAACCCGTCGATCAGCAGCGTCCGGATGTCCGCGACGCCGTCTTCATCCGAATCGATTAATCTCCAGATCCCAGGCGGTGAGGCGACGTAGAGCGCGTCGTTGAGCCAGAGCGCGCCTTGCGGGAAAGTCATCTGATCGGCAAAAACCGTGCTCTTGTCGTAGATCCCATCGTTGTTCGTGTCTTCGAGAAGACGAATCCGGTTGGGTAGGTCTTTTTCCAGATCGGCCTTGTTCATGTTTACCCCAGACGCCTCAGCCACGAAGAGTCGACCGCGATCATCGACCGTGGCCATCATCGGATGATCGATCAGCGGCGGCGCGGCGACAATTTCAGCGACGAGACCGTCAGGTAGCGTGATTTTCGGCGCGCGAATTCCAGGCGAAAACGGACTTGGCTGATATTTTCGCGCAGCCTGCCGTTCCTTCGCCTCGTCACCCCAGAGAATCGTTTTTGGCTGCGATCCGCCGCCCGTCCAGAGGTCGTACTTCGAAACTGTGAACTTGCCGAAGAATTCTTCAAGCCGCACCAGCAGCTGCTGACGGACTTCGGCGGAAGATTCATCAGCGTAGAGATTTTTGGTTTCGTCAGGGTCGGCTTCGAGATCGTAGAGTTCGTCGTAGCCGTCCTCGAATCGCTCGACCAATTTCCATCGTTCCGTTCGGACGCTGCGCAGATTTTCATACTCGTAAAAGACTTCGTTTTCCCAATCGATTTCTTCGCCGCGCAGGACTGGCGAGTAGTCGCGCCCGGGTGAAACAGGGATTCCCGGCATCTTCTCCTCAAGCCCGAGATATCCGAGCACCGAAGGCAGAAAATCGTAGTTGCTCGTCATCAAATCGCTCGTCTGCCCGCCTTTGATCCCGCTTGGATGCCGGTAAATCAGCGGAATCTGCATCGAGTGCTCGAACGCATTCAGCGGCCGGCTGTGGTCGCCCATTCCCCAGAATCCGTGCTGCCCGCCTGCCCATCCCTGATCAGCAGCGAAGACGACCAGCGTGTTGTCATCCAAGCCCAATTCCTTGAGTTTACCGAGAACATCGCCAACGCCATCATCGACAGCGGCGAGTTCCGCTGCGTAGCGGCGTTTCGCGGTAATTTCGCCAAAATACTCCTTATTGTTGTACTCCCAGGGATGAATCAAGCCGCCAGGAAAGCTCTTCATCTCGGCCTCCGCGTAGTCGGCTGCGCGCGGACCCCGAAGTGGCTCGAGCTGCCAACGGGAGAGCCCGTAGGGGCCGTTGTAGGAGAGAAAAAGGAAGAACGGGTTCTCTTTTTCCTGCTCGATGAATTTCAGCGCGTGCTTCGTCCAGAAGGTCGTGAGGTGTTCTTCCTCTTTGCGGATTTCGCCGTTTTCGATGATCTGCGCGCCGAAAAATGTCGCCGTTCCGCCGTGAGGCATCGTGATCCAATAGTCGTCGAGATCTTCCTGCGGCCGGAGATTTCCGCCGAGATGCCATTTTCCGACTAAGCCGCATGCGTAGCCCTCGTCGTTAAGAATCTCGGGCAACGAACGCAATTCATCGAGCGTGTTTCGCGCTTCCGGGCCGGTTTGCAGTCGGCCGCCGTGGAGAAAATTGTGGACGCCATGTTGGCTTGGCATCATCCCAGTCAGGTAGGTCGCTCGGGTCGGTGAACAGACCGGGTTGTTGCAAAATGCTCGAGAAAAGCGAACGCCTTCGTCGGCCATTCGATCAATGTTAGGTGTTTTGATGTCCGGATTGCCGTAGCAGCCGAGCGTCCAGGCCCCGTGGTTATCGGTTAGGATAAAAACGACGTTTGGCGGACGTTCTTTAGAGGAATCCTGAGCGAGCAGCTGCTGGCAAAAGAAGAGGGCGAGAGCGATGGCGAGAATTCGACTCATGATGCGCTCAGGATTTCAACGCCGGAGTGAACACGCAAGCGCCGAATCCAAATGGATTTCGAAAACCTCGCGGAATTCTATTTTGGAAACACCGCCGAAAACCGCCAAAGCTGGTTCAAAAGCCCCTGAGGTTCGGCGACCGCTTCCTGGAATTTTCCATCGTAAGAAATCCTGACGATGTGCCCAAAAGTCTTCTTTTGAAACTCGCCCGCTTCATCTTTTCCGATGTGATAGAGCAGCTGCAGCCGTTCCGGGTCTTCCTCGGTCCAGTCGGCCAGCAGCGACACCCATTCGATCTTCGGCGGCGGCGCTGAGATCAAGTCAACTGCGCTTCCTTGCTCCTGGCTGAATAGAAATACCTGAACGTCCACTTTCGCTGGATCGGGCCTCTCTAAAAGCTCTGTCGCGCGCGCGAGACCCACGTTGACGACTAACATTTCGTCTTCGTCACGAAGTTTCAGGCTGACATCGCTGACTCGAATCGCGGGCTCGCGGGCTTTGGTGAATTCCTGGACTCGCTCCGCCGCGCCTTCGACGAATCCGGCGTAACGCAGAACGGCAGCCGTGATCGATTTCAGGATGTGTTCGGGATCGAGATCTTCACCCCATTCGATCTGAACTGCGGCTCCGCTCCCGCGCTGAAACGGATCGATCGGCCACTGCCGGACTCCCGCGTCAACAGTCCCGCCGTTGCGCGCGCCTGGCCCGAAATTGAGGCCCGTTTGGATCAGCGTCGCGAGTGCGAGGCTCTCCGAATCGTAGAGATTGCCGAGGTAGACAGCGCCGACGTCAGCCTCCGTCGCGCCTTGCCTGACCGCCCGAGAAGGCGCACCTGGTGGGGCCAGAACCGTGCAGCGCGCGTTGCGAGCGAGGAGCCCGATATTCCCATGCAACCTCAGCCAGATGACGCCGCCTTCTTCTTCAACTTCGAGGGCTTCACCGACGATTCCTTCGGCTTCCGGATCGAGAAAACGAACGTTAAAACCGAATCCGCGCAGCACGTCCTGAAGCGCGAACGCAATCTGGCGGCCTTCCGGAAGAATGTCGCCGTCAACCGGCTGAATGTAGACCGTTTTGATCGGCGTCGGCTGCATGTGGTTGCCGGGGCGGAGCAGAAGGTCGAGCAGATTCGTCAGGTCGTAGGCGCTGATCAAACAGCGTTCGCCATCGCGTTTCGGCTCGAGGTGAAGCTGATAGCGAAGCCGATTTACGAGCACGGTTCCGTTTCCGGCGGCTCCTTCGATCACGGCGGTCGGGCTGCGGAGTTCAAAGCCGTTTCCTTGCGTGGCGACCGATGCGAAGCCGTATTTTCGCTGGATTGTTTCCAGAGTGAGGTAGGGCTCGTCTTTGTAGAAGCGGATCGCCCATCGATCATCTTGAGGCGCGGGGGCGGGTGCCTGAGCCAGCAGCTGCTGGAGGCACGAGAACCCGAGCGCGATTGCGAAGTGAACGAATGGGCGAAAACGCATCGCCGCGAACCTGAATCCGGTCTGAAGCTGAGGCAAGCGGTGTTCGCGTCTCGATCTCGAAAACGCGAGATTCTGACCGTTTAGTTCGGCAATCCGGCCTTGCGATCGGAAAGCCGAATTTCATCCAAGCGGGCGCGGAGGGCCGCGTGTACTCCGCCGATTTGAGTAGCGACATCGCAAGGGTGTTCGTCGAGTTCCGGAAGCGAATTGAGCCGGTGGGCGGATTCGGCGACGCCTTTGAGAAGCTGGTCGGCTTCGGTTTCTGAAGACAGAGTTCGCAGTTCATCCGCAACTTGACGGGTCATTTCGAGCAAGGTGCCGGCTGAGCGCCCTTCGGCGACGACGCAAAAGCAGGCGAGAAGGCGTTCAATTCGCGCCAGCAAGGGAGTTTCCCGGCATTTATTCAAAGTCGGAAAAGATCGAGATAATGCGAGAGGGACGTTCGTTGGTGTTTTCATGGCTAAGAGAGACGGGGTTCTGAGTCCGTCTCTGTTATAAAAACAGTAATTACTAGATTCACAACAACAAAATCCGACGTTCTGGGATGGGTTGAGATCAGTTAGATCGCGGCTGAGGCTTGACAGGCACCCTTCATTTTTCGCAGTCTGCTACACATGATTGAGTCTGCCAAAAAACCCAACGGTGTGGAAAACTTTCTGGATTTTTTGATGCCGAGTGGGGTCTAGGAGGTCGGCAGCCCAACGCTGAGAAGACGGAATC
>JBLHKS010000191.1:0-13491 GCA_047620505.1 Verrucomicrobiales bacterium
CGTCTTTTTTGTTTCGGCATATTCTGGTTCGGTTAGGTTCGATTTTCAACCTTCCAGAGATCTACACCCTTCGCCCACCTTAACCTCTGGCTCCGTTTGGACCAGCCACCTCAATGCCTACCGAGAGCCAATCCCCATCTGAAGCCGTCGTCACCGCTAGAGATTATTATGACAGCCAGGAAGCTGATTCTTTTTACTCCAAAATCTGGGGAGGAGAAGATATCCATGTCGGGTGTTATCAAAGCGATTCAGAAGACATCGCCGTAGCCAGCCGGCGAACCGTTTCTTCGATTGCGGACAAGCTCGATCCCCTGTCTTCGGAGGCGAAGGTCTTGGATATCGGTTCCGGATACGGAGGCGCAGCTCGCTATCTCAACAAGAGATTCGGCTGTACGGCAACGGGCTTGAACATCAGCGAAGTGCAGAATCGCAGAGCTCGCGAATTGAATCGGGAAAGCGGGCAAGAGGGATCGATCGATGTGGTCGAGGGCGACTTTCTACAATTGCCATTCGAGGCTGAGAGCTTCGACGTGATCTGGAGTCAGGATGCCCTTCTCCACACTGACGAGCGACTGAAAGTACTTGCTGAGGTCAACCGAACTTTGAAATCCGGCGGGAAATTTATCTTCACCGACCTCATGAGAAGCGATGAGTGCCCCGATGAGAATCTTCAACCCGTTCTCGACCGCCTCCACCTCACCTGCCTCGGATGTCCAGGCCTCTACCGCGACGCTGCAGGCAAACTGGGATGGACGGAGTTGGAATGGGACGATCGCTCGCACCAACTTACCAATCACTACAGTCGTGTTCTTGTAGAAATGACGCGACGGCAGACTGAGCTCGGCCAGGCTTGCGATGCCACTTATTTTGAGAAAATGAAAATCGGATTGGAGCACTGGGTCCGCCACGGCAAGGCTGGAGATCTGAAGTGGGGCATATTTGTTTTTGAAAAACCGTGAGCATCAAGGAGCCAGATGGCGGTCAGGCTCGCGGCCTTCAACCTCAAGTTTTTTGGGGCGCATTGGCGATCGTTTTGATTCTTTTGATCGCGGCGATGGTCGCGGGCGACTCATTCGAGAATATTGCCTCGGATGTCCAATCCTCGATCTCCACTTCCGCGGGTTGGTTTTACGTCCTTGCGGTCAATTCGTTCCTCGCCTTCGCAATCTATCTCGCGTTCAGCCGTTTCGGGAACATCCGACTCGGAACGGACGACTCCAAGCCTGAATTTTCCACGTTGAGCTGGTTTGCCATGCTCTTCAGCGCCGGCATGGGAATCGGGCTCGTTTTCTTCGGCGTTGCAGAGCCGATTTATCACTATTTAGCGCCACCAATTGGAGAAGGCGAGACGGTTGAGGCGGCCCGGCAGAGCATGTCGACCACTTTTCTTCACTGGGGGTTTCACGCTTGGGCAATCTACGCCGTCGTCGGCTTAGCGGTCGCGTATTTTGCTTTTCGGCACAACCTTCCCCTCTCAATTCGATCCACTTTCTACCCGCTTCTGGGAGAACGGGTCCACGGGATCTGTGGCCACCTGATCGACTTTATTGCAATCGGCGCGACGCTCTGCGGTGTCGCGACCTCACTCGGGCTTGGGGCTCAACAAATCCACTCTGGACTGACTTTTCTGTTTGGACTGACCAACAGTAATGAGCCGTTCGCAATCGGCCTCTCCCAAAATCAGGGAATTCAGATTCTTCTGATTGGATCGATCACGGCGGTTGCGACCATTTCCGTAGTCCTCGGCCTGCGCGCGGGCATCCTTCGTCTCAGCAAGCTCAATATCGGAGCCGCAGGCCTGCTGCTTCTCTTCGTCCTCGTCACAGGACCAACCGTTTTCCTACTGAGTTCGCTCATTCAGAACATTGGCGAATACCTATCGGTGCTGCCCCAAATTGCCACCTGGACTGAATCTTTTTCATCTGCCGCTAACCCGGATGGGGAAAAATGGCAGAATTCGTGGACCGTTTTCTATTGGGGATGGTGGATCTCCTGGTCGCCCTTTGTCGGCATCTTCATCGCCCGAATTTCAAAAGGAAGGACGGTGCGACAATTCATCGGCGGCGTCCTGCTGGCACCTGCGGTGGCCACCTTTGTTTGGCTAAGCGTTTTTGGAGGAACGGCGCTCCACGGTGCCCTGTCTGGAGACGACTCGGTCGCAAAGGCGGTTGCGTCAGATGTCCCGACTTCTCTTTTCGTGATGCTCCAGCAGCTGCCAGCTGGCGAGATCGCCTGTGGGCTCGCAACTTTGGTCATTCTGGTGTTTTTCGTCACCTCCTCAGATTCGGCGTCGCTCGTGATCGACACGATCGCTTCGGGCGGCAATCCCGATCCTCCCAAGTGGCAACGAATCTTCTGGGCGGTCCTCGAAGGTGCCATCGCCGCTACTCTCCTCGTACTTGGCGGACTGACTGCCTTGCAGACAGCGTCTATCGCGACCGGCCTACCTTTTGCGATCGTCCTGCTCTTCATGTGTCTGAGCCTTTTGAAAGGACTCCGACAAGAGCGCCAATAAGAATTCCGTTTCCAGCTTCAAAGCATGAGAAAATTCATCCCAAAATTGATCTTCCGCCTGATTGCCCTTGTCGGTGTCATTCTTCTTCTCAACTTCATGGAGCTGATCCTGCGATGGCTGCCTTTCGAAGTCGACTCCGATGGACAGGAGATTATCAAGCTGGTGCTGGTAACGCTGATTTGGCTATGCGCCGGCCGTCTCATAAACTTGGTTTTCGAGCTGATCGCGTTTGATTTCCTGATGGCGGCGGCGATCGGCACCCAGGTCCCTTCCATCATCCGAGTTATCAGCCGATTCGCTGTTTATAGCATACTGATCTTGCTCGTTATCCATTTCGTCTACAACCAGAACGTAATGGCCTATCTCGCGGCGATCGGTGCGGGAGGTGTGGTCATTGGACTTGCCGCACAGAAGCTGATTGCTGACGTCCTCATCGGGCTCGCCGTCAACGTCGACCGGCCATTTCGACTAGGCGACTGGATCGCTGTCGATGTGCCCGGTGCTGGGTCTGTGGATGGCGAAGTGATCGAAATCGGATGGCGAACCACGACGATTCGGACACCGTTTGAAACCGAATGGGTGATTCCCAATCACAAATTTGGCGATGTGGCAGTCAAAAACCATTGGCGCCCCGAAAAGCCGATCTGGGTCTGGGTCGACATCGTTCTGGACTTTGAAATTCCAGTCGAACGGGTCGAACGAATCCTCACGAATGCAGTCATTTCCGTCCGCAACAAACCCGGCTTTGTTCCCGATGTAAAACCCTATGTTCTACTCGGTAAAGTTGTGCCCCGCGGCGTAACTTATACCGCTATGACCCGATACACGCCTTGGGCTGAAGGTGGGACCATTTTCATGGGCGAAAGCGCGCTCATGGCGGCGGCTCTGACTCACTTGCGCAATGCAGGAATCACACCCGCTCTCGAAAAACAGGACATTTTCCATGCTCATCAGAAGAAGCGTCAACTCTCCACGCGAGACGAAGACGACGTCGCTGGAATCGTCTTCGGCATGGCGCTCTTTGATCTCCTTACCCATGAAGAAGTCCGCGACCTGATCCAAAATTCTAAAAGGTTAGAATATATTACCGGGCACACGCTGATCGAACAAGGCAAGGAAGGAGACTCGATGTTCGTGATCCTCGAAGGCTTGCTCGACGCCTTTGTCAGAGGCGAAGACGGAACAGAGAAATTAGTGACGAATCTCGGCCCTGGACAGTTCGTTGGAGAAATGTCGTTGCTGACAGGAGACCCTCGAGCTGGGACGGTTCGCGCGGCAACCACAGGCGTTGCTTACGAAATCACTAAGCCCGCCATGACAAATTTACTCGAGAAGCGGCCTGAACTCCTTGAGCCGATTTCACGGCTCATGGCAGAACGAAGAGCGCTGATCAGTCGAGCTCAGGCAGGAAATGGAGATCAGGATGAGACGCAAGGATTCGCAAGTAAACTGGCCAGCCGCATGCGTTCTTTCTTCTCCCTGGGAAATTAGAAAGCCAACTGCCCCGATGTCTTGACCATGAAAAGTAGATTGCGCGGCTCCTGATGGACATCAACTGTCTCGCCGAGCAAACCATGCCAACCGCCGACTTAACCAGCGCCCTCTCGACTCTCAGTCGCCGATTTCCGGCAGACCGCTTTCTCTGCTCGGAGGCGCACCTCGCCGCCTACGAATCCGACGGCCTGACTGCCTTCAAAGCTCGACCGAGAGCCATCGTGATTCCGGAGACCGCGGACGAGATCATCGCGACCGTTCAATTCTGCGCCGAACACAAAATCCCGTTCGTCCCGCGTGGCAGCGGGACGAGCTTGAGCGGCGGCTGTCTACCGGTTGAAGACGGAATCGTGATCGGCCTCAACCGCCTTAACAAGATTATTAAGCTGGACCCTGACGAACGCATCGCGGTCGTCGAACCCGGCGTCTACAACCTCGATGTCAGCGTAGCAGCTGCTCCGCACGGTCTCTACTTCGCGCCTGACCCATCGAGTCAGCAAATCTGCACAATCGGCGGCAACGTGGCCTTCAATTCGGGCGGCGCTCACTGCTTGAAATACGGAATGACGTCCAATCACGTCATCGGACTGAAGGTGGTTCTGGCGACGGGCGAAGTCGTCGAATTTGGCGGCGAAAGTCGCGAAAGCGTCGGGCCTGACCTGCCCGGATTGTTCGTCGGTTGCGAAGGGATGTTCGGCATCGCGCTGGAGATCACTTTGCGGCTTTTGCCGAAGGTCGAGACCTACCACACCGTCCTCGCCGGCTACTCGAACGTCGAATCCGCAGGCGATGCGGTTTCCGCGGTGATCGCGTCCGGGCTGCTGCCTGGCGCGCTTGAAATCATGGATCGACTCGCGATTGACGCCGCTGAGGCCGCGGTTCACGCAGGCTACCCGTCTTCCGCAGCCGTGCTCATCGTCGAACTCGAAGGAACGGCCGAAGAAGTCGAGCATGAAAAGCAGCAGCTCGATCAAATCCTGCGTGACAGCGGAGCCGATCCGATCCAAGTCGCGGCGGACACCGCCCAGCGGATGCGAATCTGGAAAGGCCGAAAATCTGCGTTCTCCGCAGTTGGTCGAATCAGCCCGGATTTCATCGTGCAGGACGGCGTCGTTCCGCGAAGTCGGTTAGGCGAAGCGCTCCGCACGATTGGCCGAATCAGCGAAGAAACTGGAGTCCCAGTTGCGAACGTTTTTCATGCTGGCGACGGCAATCTGCATCCGCTCATCCTTTTCGATGGAAGCATCGATGGCGCGCTCGAACGCGCTGAAGAATGCGCGTCTCAGATTCTCAAAATGTGCACCGACATGGGCGGCTCGATCACGGGTGAACACGGCGTTGGAATGGAAAAAAAGGCGTTCCTCGGAAACATGTTCAGCGACGCAGACATCGAGATGATGAAAAACGTCAGGCGCGCGTTTGATCCGGATGAAATCGGAAACCCCGGCAAAATGTTTCCCGACGCCGAGGCTCCATCGCTTAGCCTATACGGCCTGCACCCACTGGAAAAGGCGGGCGTGATCAGCCGCGAATAGAGTCGATTTCGCTGGAGCGGCGCCTCAACCCTTGCGGCTCTTGAACACGTCACAAACGCGAATCTCAAACTCCGGCAACACCGGCGCGGCCGAGCAAATCGCGTCCACGGTCAGCAAGGAAACGTCCTGAATCGATGACCTCAGCACGCCAACGCGTTTGTGGCGAGGGAAGATCTGCCAGACCAGCTGCACGCCGGAATCGAAATACTCCTGGGTCTTGTCTTCGATGTCGAAAACGCGGTCGGAGGGGGAGATGATTTCGATGACCCAGAGGGGAACCAGCGCTTTTCCCAAACCTTCTTCAGCTTGACAGAGCTGCTGGAGAGTTAGGTAAGCCATATCCGGGATGCGCGTCGCTTTGATGGCTTCAAGATGGAAACTGGTCTCAGAAATCAATCGATGCCCTTGTTTGAACGCCTCGGTTTGGTGAAACCAATCTTCAAGATTCAACACAATTCTCAATTCTTCCGGTTTCATCCAGCCCCCTGGTTTTTCTTCGAGTTCACCGTCCCGCCATTCATACTTCGCACCACCGAGATCGCCCTGATCCCAGTCGCGAAAGTCCTGCAGGCTCATTTCCTGCCCAATTAGTGGCGCCGCCAATTCCATGGCTTGAATGGTATCGTTGAATCAGGATTCCGCAACCAAGTTGAAAGTTTCGGATTCAGCTATGGACTTCGGTTGCGGATTTGACGCGGCGCGCCGATCCGGCTACACCAGACCTCTCAAATCTCCGATCATCAAGTCTGCAGCCATGCCCGCCAAACCTGAAACTCCCCAGCAGCTGCTGGAAATCGTTCGCGAATCCAAAGGCCCAGTTACCCCGGTTGGCGGACGGACCAAGCCCGCGCTTAGCCAAAGCGGCGAGCAGATTTCGATGAGCCGCCTAAGCGGAATTCTCGAATACCAGCCCTCCGAATTCACCTTCACAGCGCTCGCTGGAACGCCGCTCGCCGAGATCAACACCGAACTCGAAAAGAACGGCCAGTACCTGACGTTCGACCCGCCGCTCATCGACGCAGGAGCCACGTTAGGAGGGACGCTAGCCGCCGGTTTGAGCGGGCCCGGGGCCTACCGGTTCGGCTCGGTCCGCGATTTCGTTCTCGGCATCGAATTCGTCGACGGTGCCGCAAAAGACTTGCTCAGAGCAGGCGGCAAAGTCGTCAAAAATGCGGCCGGCTGGGACCTACCCAAATTCTTCGCCGGCAGCTACGGACGATTCGGAATTCTCACCGAACTCACCTTCAAGGTCTTCCCCTGCCCACCTGCCTCAGCCACAATTTCGTGGCCGATCGAAACGATCGACGCAGGCATCGAGTTGACTCGATCGCTCTCGCGCGGCCCTTGGGAAATCGACGCGCTCGAACTCGACTCTGACCCGCTCGCAGTCGTCGTGCGGCTTCGCGGCCAGCCAGCAGCTGCTGAAACGCGAATCGCCAGATTGCTCGAAGCGCATCCCGGCGGCGCTCGGGTTGAAGGCGCTCCGTTCTGGAAAAGTCGCGCCAATTTTGAGTGGGCAAATCCCGATCATGCGCTCGTTAAAGTCCCTTTAACGCCCTCGCGAATTTCGAAGTTCGATGCTGCCTTGGCTGAAGCGGGTGCGCGCCGAGTTTACAGCGTCGGCGGTAATCTTGGCTGGGTTTCTCACGAAAACGCGTCTGCGATCGACTCGATCCTGACCAAATTTGATTTGTCCGGCGCAGCGATGCGAAACTCCGATCAAATCTTGCTCGGCAAATCTCGGCAGCCTGCGGTTCTGACCGCTTTGGCGAACACGCTCGCTCCTGGCTCGGCGTTTCCTCCGATCATCGGCGCTTAAAAAACGCCGCAATCTTTTCACGATCGAAAAAAGTGTTGCGCAACTGTATCACACCAAGTAATACACTTACAACACGCGCTACACCGCATGAAACTTAGACTCGACCATCACAGCGGAGAGCCGATCTGGAGACAGATCGTCGAGCAGGTGAAATATCGCGTTGCCGCGGGCCAGATTGAGCCGGGCGCGAAATTGCCGAGCATCCGGGTTCTGGCGGGCGAGCTGGAAATCAATCCGCGAACCGTGGTCAAGGCTTACGAAGAGCTCCAGCACCAGCAGCTGGTCGTGATGCGGCAGGGACAGGGGGTCTTCGTGATGGACGGGACGAGGCGGGATTCGGTCCCGAAACAAGCGCGGCAAAAGGCGTTAACCGAGATGAGCCAACGGCTGCTTTCCGAAGGCACGCGAATGGGCTCGACGCCCGACGAAATTGTCGAAATCGTCCGCAAAGCGGCAACGAAAATTTCACAACCCGACTCATGAAATCTGACGAAACTCCTGTGATTGAAACGATTGGCTTGAGCCGAGATTACGGCGGGCGAACCGGCGTCGATCAGATCAATCTGAAAATCGAAAGCGGCCGAGTTGTCGCCCTGTTAGGGCCAAACGGCGCAGGAAAAACCACCTTGCTCAAATTGATCGCCGGAGTTCTGGAGCCCGGGGCCGGAACCTGTCGAGTGAACTCGCCAACCGTCGTTTCATCGATCGATGGTCACGAACCGCCGGGTGTCGCGACCGCAGAGCAGATTTTCAGTCTTCAGGCAGCCGCAACTCCGAGTTTCGACCGCAAATTTGCCCAGCAGCTGCTGGAAGATCGCGCGCCGCTCAATATCGAATTCGGCAGTCTCAGCAAAGGCCAGAAACGGCTCGTTCTGTCCGCAACGAACCTCGCGAGTCGCGCAAAATTGATTCTGCTCGACGAGCCTGCCGACGGTGTCGACCCAGCCGGTCGTCGCGAATTATTTGGCCAGATCAGATCGATCGCGAACGACACCGGCGCTGCAATTCTCGTGGCCACGCACATCCTTGAAGATGTTGAGCGAGTCGCCGATGACATCGCGATTATCCAAGCCGGGAAGCTCCGCCTTTTCGCGCCGTTAGAGGATCTTCGGGAGCAAGTTAGAGAGCTTGAGGTCCCGTCGGATTTCAAACCGCCTGCCGAAGTCGACGTTCTTCATCGGTCAGACGGATTCCTCACGATTCGCTGCCCAAACGACTGGGACGCAACCAGCTCCAGCCTACCTCAATCCGTTGTGAATCGAGCCGTCAGCCTCAGCGATCTTTACATCGCGGTAACCAGCAAAAACTGAATTCCAATGAACCGAACTCTCTTCTTTTGGCTAATGAGACCGCTCTGGCGGCTCAGCGTTCTCGCTGCGTTCATCGCAGCCGCCTTCACATTTTTCGCCCCCCGCCCGCTTTTCGAATATCGTGTCGTCCCGATCCTATTCGCAGCCGCGCATGTCTCCTTTTTAGTGATGTTTCTCAGCCCGGCGCGACCACGCGTCGCCGGATTTCTCTACTCCAGGGGCTTTGATCGCGACGTGATCTGGAATCACATTCTCATCGTTAACGCAGTCTCGATTGCGATCGTCTGGATTCCAACAACGCTAATCGTGCTCACGCATTTGAGATCTAACTTGCATAACGCATTTCAAAGTCCGTTTTACCCGCTGATGTATTCGCGAGAGGTCACGATTCCGCTTCGCTGGCTACTCGCTTACCTCTGCTTCACGCCCGTGGCTCACTACATTTGGGCTCGCGGCCTTCAACCAAGCCAGGATCGCGGCCCCGGCTACGTACTCGGAGCTGGAACCGTGGTTGTTGCGATATCTCTCGCCCAAACGCCTTCGCTCGCCGTGGAGCCGGCCCCTGCCCTGCAATTCTTCATCGTTGTCGGCACGCTGGTCATTGCCTTCCTTGCCCTCCGAGCTAGCCGCCAACTTCACCGCACTCTCGAGCTTAACTCCTGACTTGAACCATGAAAACTTTCGATTTTTGGGGATTTCTGGCCCCGATTCTTCTCTTTGGACTGCCGCTCCTTTATCTGTTTTTTCTCAGAAAACGCAGAGAGAATTTTGCGTCAACGAATTCGCGGCGCGCTCCAGCCGCCGCTCGCAAGACAGACGCGATCATCCTTGCGATCCTCTCAGCAAGCATCGTCTTGCTCACTCAGGTAACCGACAATGTGGGCGGTTTTCTTTCGCACTTGCACGACTTGGCACCGGGTAGGGCCGGAATTTATTGGATCGCGCTTGGCCTGACGCTTTTACTGATCAGCGGCGGAATTTTTCTCGCCTGGCACGGGAAAGCGAGAATCGCTGTCGGCAGCCTGGCGCTGGTTCTCTGCGTGAGCGGTGCGTTTTTCGATTCGGCAGTTGCCTATTTTCAAGACACGAATCGTGGCTGGGCGTCAGCAAAAAACGCGGTTTACACCATTTCGTTAACGGACTCCAGCCATGAGTGGGCGGAGATCGATGGAGTCGACGTCTGGATTGGCGGCCAGCACCTCGGTAAGACTTCAATCAAGATTTCCGTTGCCGATTTTATGAAGATCGTTCCCGCCGAGATGCCCGAGCCGGCAAAAACTGATTACGGAAGGCACGCCGAGGTCATGACCGAGAGTATGATTGAGAGTCGAATGAATCCCTGGGTTAGATTTCATGGCGTTCATCTGGCTGATGACAATGGAAACGAAGGCGTCAGGACCTACAAATCGGTCACGGCCTACGCTCAGGTCGAGCTCAATGGGGAAGCAGGTTTTGCAGGTGGATCGAGCGGAGGCAGCGGCGGTGATGATGGCTTTTCAACAACGGCGAGCGTTTATTTCCCGAAACGAGACGCAAAAATCGAGCAGCTGCTGGATTTGGCTCGCCTGAACGACTACGAAATCAGCGAAGCCCTTTTGGCTTCGTTGCGGGCGCTCGGCACGACTGGATCGAACGCGATTCGTTCCAAGCTTGAAAAGGAACCGGGATTTGAAGCGATCGCCGAACGGTTGCTGCCAACGGCTCCGAAATTCGAAACTGCTGATGATGCCTGGGCTGATTTCGAGTCGATTCTCGCGAAAACCGATGAAGCTGGCGAGTACGCGACGAATTCTGCTCTCGGCTTGAGAGTCGCCCGTCTGGCACCGCACCTCGATCCTGAGAAATTGGCTGACCGCGCAGTTAAGCTGGCTCGGCGTCCCGCTTTTTGGAATTTCAGCATGATTTCCGGAGGAGACGACTTTCACCTTGAAGCAAGCATGCCGCTCGGCGTTCCTAACTGGTTTTCTCCGCAATATTTGCCGCCAAGAGCCCTCCCGATCGCCCACGCGATCCAGATAATTGAGCCAAATCTCGAATCTCCAAACGTATTTGAAGAGCGGTTAACTCCAGAGCTTCTTCGTTGGCGTTGGAGGGATCAAACCGCGCTCAAGGCCGCTCACGCGATCGGGGGCGAGGCTTACGATCGATTCGCCGGTCGGCAGGATCTGCGGCGCGAGTGGGAATTTGGCGAAAACGGATTCTTTGAAAATATGCATCGGTATGGAAACGGCTATTCCGTCAATCGCTGGCTGTGGGAACGGCTGATTCAGCCTGGCGACGAAGGACGGAGATTTCGCAAGCGCCACGAGCAACAACTGTTCGCAATCATGGACAGAGACATCGAAACCCAAGGCGAGAGCGAGCCTCTTCTCAGCTTGCTCGTCGAAGATTGCAAGGCGGGCGATTGCCTGCTGATCGAGAGGTACTGGCCGCGTTTCAAGCGGCAAACTTCTAACGGAAACAGCTCCGATCTACCTCGAATCTGGTTCCGCTACCTCGCCCGAATGCAACTCGATCAAGAGGAGGCGGTCGAACGGTTTACTCAGACGTTTTCCGAGCTTGCCAGGGATCCCGAAAAGAACGCGCCGTGGATCGACAACGGGCTTAGCGAGCTGGAATTTCTTCCGGAGAAAACGCGCATCGGCGTGCTTCGAGCAATGCAGGCTGAAAGCCTTCGGGTGGCCGAAGAACTGGACGAAAAATATAACTATCGAAGCTACTTTCCAATCGCGATCCCCAACAGGATCGAGACTGAACTCTGCCGGCTCGGAGATTCGGAGGCGATCGACAAATTGATTCTGGATGCCAAACGGCTGAAGAAATTTTCGAACTGGCTGCTGTCGGAAGCCCCGGACCATTCGTTAGTCGCCGAGTTTGCCAAGCACGCCGAGGGTCGGGTCCGCGCGATCGTTCCGATGATCGCGGCAGCGCACCCGACACCGAGAAATCGTGAGCTTTTGAATTCGTTGGAGCGCGATCCGGATCCCGAAGTTCAACGCGTGATCGAAGACGCACAGCAAGCGCTGGACGAACTGCGAAACTCAGCAGCTGCTGGGAATTGAAATCGGAAATCGCCACGTTGCGAACTGCCGATTCGTTTGCGAAGCTCCAGCCATGAAAACGAAACTGGGGACTCTCGTTTCCACACTTGCCGTTGGTTTCATCGCCAGCTCCACCTCTGGGCAGGACTCGGTCAAATCGCATACTTTTGGAGAAAGCGCTTACGCCTTCATTCCTTCCGGCCAGATCGCATGGGCTGAGGCCAAATCGCAATGCGAAGGGATGGGCGGTCACCTGGCGACGATTTCAAACGCGCAAGAAAACGAGTTCGTGAAGTCGCTCGTCGCTGGCAAACGAGTCTGGTTAGGAGGCACCCGGAAAAATCGCGGATGGACTTGGGTCGACGAAACCGACTGGGAATTCACAGATTTCGATGGGGCCCAAAGGCTCAATTTCCTGGTGATCGAAGCCAAATCAAACAAGTGGGCCTCCGCGCGACCGGAGCCGGCGAACCCGGTCGAGGGATTCCTCTGCGAGTGGGCAGCCGCGCGCGCTCCGACCGAAATCGCGATGCGCCAGGCCGAACCAGAGGCCGACACCACCGGAACGGTCACATTTTTCGGAGTCCCGATCGAGGGTAGCGGCTCGAGCTCTCCGCGGCCTGACATGACGAAATCGAGGCCAAATTCAAGACCGCGTCCGTCGATTCCAGAAGTGAAGGGGCCGGATTACACCGGAAATTTCGTCGAAATCGTCGCTGGGGAAAATTCAACCATCGGGCTGCTCGCAAAGCTGGAGGACAAGCTCGTCGCGCTCGTCAGCGCGGAAAAACTTTCAGGCGTCGCCGATTTCCGCGTTAGAACCGAGGATGGATCGCTGAAATCCGTCGGTTTCGCAGTTTCGAAATCCGGAAATCTGGCTGCAATCGTTTTGGAGAAACCAGCAACTGCTGCTGACCTCGGTTTTGAGATCCAGTCGACGGAAGACGGTGAAATCGCGATCGATTCGCCGATCCTGATTCACGACGGAATGGCGGATGTGACTGCCGCGGTCGATTCAGTCGACGAGCTCTGGTTGACGACCGATGCTCAGATGAATTCTGGCGGAGTCGCAGCGGCGATCGATCCAAAAAGCGGAAAGCTGATCGGAATCGCGACCGCTGGCGTCGATGTTGCCGGGCAGCCGAACAGTGAAGATGCCGAAGGCGAGACGATCGTCCGAATTGCGCCGAACCTAAGCCTTCAGGAAGTCAATTGGGCGCGCTGGGTCAAAGAGCGCGAGGCGCTGGAAGGGCTGCAGGCTGCGACGACGAGTTTTCTTTTGTTGGTCGAGCAACTGACAACGGACCGGGTGATTTACCTTGGTGATTATCAAACGACTGGCAATCCGTTACGAGATCCCTTGGCTGAATTGAACAGGACTTTGGGTAAAACAGGGATCGCCGATGCCGACAGGACCAAAGCGAGGGAGTCGTTTTTGCGTCAGGCGACGACCGCAAGCCAGCGCGATGTTTCGGCGTTCCAGCTAAGCCATTTTTCGGGAGCGTTTCACCAGACGCTCTATCGGGCCGTCGTGGCCGAGCGTGAAAAGATCAAAAGCGATATCGAAATGGTTAGCTCGAACGAGAATTTGGTTCAAGTGATCGAGTTGAGTCAGGGGTCCGCGGAAGAGCCAGAAGAGGAAGATCGCGAACGTTAAAAAGAGAAACCGCGACAGCCGGAATCACCAGCAGCTGCTGCGGTCCTTGCCTGCCCACAAATTTGGGGCGGCGTCTGTTCTGGCGCGGTCGAGCCGATGCCCGACTCGACCGCGAATCAG
>JBLHKS010000192.1:0-13360 GCA_047620505.1 Verrucomicrobiales bacterium
ACGGCGCAGGCGAACGGCGCTGCATTCTGGTGACTTTGGAGGATGAGGATGCCAAGGTTGTAATCAAAGGAATTACGATCAAGAATGGTTTCACTGAGGCAACGAACGGATACGGCGCTGGCATTTATCTGGATCATACAAAAATAAACGCCGGTGAGGTCAAGATTCTAGATTGCCTGATCAGCGGCAATTCAAATGCTTCTCCTTACTCGTACAATCAAGGAGGCGGCCTTTCTTCGCGCGGACGAACAGGTTCGGCTTTCCACACCATCATCGAGAATTGCCTGATTTCCGGGAACGTTGTCACCGGTAAAAAATCAACAGGAGGTGGTGCCGCATTTCTGAATACCCGGCTGACCATGAAGAACTGCCGGATCAAAAACAACCGGGCGGCAGGCGACAACGAGAATAACCATCCCGGTTTTGGAGGCGGCATCGATGTGACCCATCTTGCGAATGAGTCTGTCGTTAGTCGCACGCAATTTCATGGCAACTTTGCTCTGTCGACAAATGGATCTGGTGGGGGCGGTGCTCTTCATGTCTCGGGTGAGGACATGAATTTGATCGTGGAAGAATGCACCTTTGAAGACAATGAAGCCCGTTGGGGAGCTGTCGTGATGCAGCCGAATGGCAAATTAATGCTCCGAAAGTGCCGGACCGCGAACAACCTGGGCAAACAGCAGATCTATCTGGGGTGGGGGAAAAGCGCCGCGACTACCAGCATTGTTGATTGCACGCTTGACGGTGGGATTCGATCTGTAAAACGGGCGAAACAAGGTGACTTCATGCTTGTTGATAATAGCTGGAGAGGATCAAGGAGGGATCCGCTGGTTTTCACTGACAAGGATGGGGGGATTCAGCCGGTGAGGACAGTCGATGATTGGAAGAGCCGGCGCAGCGATATTGTGCAACGAATCGAGGCGGTGGCAGGGGCTTTGCCAGACAGATCGCTCTTTCCTTCTCCGGAGATCAAGGTGCTGCAGGACGACGTGATCGAAGGAACGATCAGGCGTCAGAAAATCGAGTATTTTTCTGATTCCAAAGATAATCCGAGGATTAGAGCCTGGCTTTTCAGTCCGACCGCCAAGTCTAGTCTGGAACCTGGAAATGGATCTGCTTACAAGCGGGCGGCGATTCTGTGCCTTCATCAAACAACTCGCTACGGCAAGGATGAGCCCGCTGGACTGGAGGGTAACGAGGAAATGTTTTACGCCCTCGAATTGGCGCGACGCGGTTTTGTCACGCTGGCACCCGACTATGTCGGTTTCGGTGAGTACTCCGCTGTTACGACGTTTTCAAACAAGTATGCCAGCGTCACCATGAAAGGCGTCGTCGATCATATGCGGGCCATGGATATACTAAGCGGATTGCCCGGTGCGGACCCGGAGCGTATCGGCTGTATTGGCCATTCTCTGGGCGGGTTCAATGCGATGTTCGTTTCCATGTTCGATCCTCGCATCAAAGTGATCGTTTCCAGTGGTGGCTATGTCAGCTGGCGAGGATACGCAGATTTGGCCGGGGATCTAAAAGCCTGGGCAAATCCCAAGGTGTATATGCCGCTGATCAGCAGCAAATTCCATAACGACCCGGATCTGATGCCTTTTGATCTTCACGAGTTTGTCGCCGCCTTGGCCCCGCGCCCGTTTTTCGTCAATGCGCCGCTGCATGACAATATTTGTGCCGTTGATGGCGTGCGCGAGACACTCATTGCCGCCAGGCCTGTCTACAAGCTATTAGGTGCCTTAGACGCCTTGCAATCCGAACATCCTGACTGCGGCCATGCGTTTCCACCGGAGGTGCGCGAGAAGGCATACCAGTTTCTTGAAAAATATCTGGCCACTGAAGATCAGTAGGATTGGGCGTGATGTCGCGCAACCACGCGCGAGCTGCCGATTTGGATCCCAGGCGGCTCGCCCTCGTCCCTCGGATAAAGGAGGAACCGTTGGCCCGCCCCCACATCTTCGGCGGCGATGTAAAATTCCTTCGACACGGACGGCGAAAGGCTTCGCTTGATTTCGATGGCAATGGTTTTTTGGCCCGGCGGAGCCAAGAGCAGATCAATTTCCGCGCCGGCGGATGTGCGATAAAAGTGAGCTTCGATTTCCGGCGGGATGGAGTTCAAGATATTCTCAATCATGAAGCCTTCCCAACTGGCTCCGACGATGGGATGGCCGAGCAGCGTTTCGCGGTCTCCGATGCCCAGCAGCTGGTGGAGCAACCCGCTGTCTCGCACATAAATTTTCGGGGCGCGCACGAGCCGTTTCCCAATGTTCCCATGCCAAGGGTTGAGTCGGCGGCCGAGCAACACTTCAGCTACAAAATTCTCATAAATCTCGCTACGCCTGTCATGAGAATTCCAAGCGATTCATGATCCTGCCGGAAGTCCTTGCCCGTCCTCTCAGTTCGTCACAGTTTCCCATCATGCGTCACCTCTTCCTGCTTACCCTATTTCTCGCCCCATGCGCAGCGTTCGTCCGAGCGGAGGTTGTAGAGCCTGGTGTTGCCGCCGCTGCCGAGCTTGGTCTGAATGCGACCGAGTCTACAGAGCCGGAGATCACGAGCGGCGACCTTCGGCAATACGCGATCCAGCTGGCTTCCGAGGATTTCGAAGGTCGCGGCACGGGCGATCCGGGCGAGGTGAAGGCTACGGCGTTTCTGGCTGCTTTTTTTGACGGCCTGGGCCTGAAGCCGGAGGGGGCCGACGACTCGTTTTTCCAGCCGTTCCCGATTGATGTCGGCTTGGAACTTGTCGGCGAAAACCAACTGCATTGGACGCAGGGCGATCCCGATTCAGGCGAGCTGCATGAGGAAAAGATCGGTGAGGGCTTTCTCCCGCTTTCGATCGCAGCCAACGCAGAGATCGACGCGGCAGAGGCGGTGTTTGTCGGGTTTGGGATTGAGACCGAGGGCTACAACAGCTTCGAAGGTTTGGACGTTGATGGGAAGTGGATGGTGGTTTTGCGAGGCGTGCCCAAGCAGTTGACTAAGCAATTGCGCCAGCTGGGGACGCTCGTGGCGAAGGCGAAGGTGGCGAAGGAAAGAGGCGCGGCCGGCATCATGTTTATCAAGGCGGAAAATCCCGAGGTGAGCGCCGTGCTGATTCCGCCTTCGGTGAATGTTGGTGCGAAGGAGCGGCTGGTTCCGGCGATGAATTTGAGTGATGCGGTGGCTCAGCAGCTGCTGGATGAGGACAAACTCCTCGAACTGTTCGAGGCTTACCACAGCGGTGAGCGAGTTGTGGGTTATCCGTTAGGAAGCCGGATTTCCGCGAAGGTTTCTCTGGAGCCGAAGAAGGCATCCGGCCGCAACGTGATCGGTCGGCTCGTGGTGGGCGCTGAGCCGAGCGCGGAGGCGGTTATGATCGGCGGGCATGTCGACCATCTCGGGTACGGCAATCGTGGTGGGTCGCTGGCCCAGGGCGAGGACGCGAAGCAGATTCATTTCGGCGCAGATGACAATGCTTCGGGCGTGGCGGCGATCATGGAGTTGGCCCAGCACTTCGCGGCGTTGAAGCAGGCGGGGAATCTTGAACTTGAGCGCGATCTGATTTTTGTGGGTTGGTCAGGTGAAGAGATGGGGTTGGTAGGATCGAAATATTTCATCAAGGAGGCCATGGAAGAGTCCGGAGCCGAAACGATTTACCCGGCGATTTCTGCTTACGTGAATCTGGACATGGTAGGGCGTTTGCAGGACCGACCGCTGTTGCTTCAGGGGACGGGTTCAAGCAGCGAGTGGGACGCGATTCTGGATGAATTGGCGGGTGAGCACGATTTGGAAATCAAGCGGTCGCCGAGTCCGTTTCTACCTACGGATGCGACGCCGATTTACTCCGCAGGTGTGCCGATTCTGGCTGCGTTCACCGGGTTGCATCCGGATTATCACACGCCAACGGACACGGTCGACAAGGTTGACTTCGAAGGGATTCAGAAGATTGCGGACTACCTGGCGGACTTGATTGAATCGGTCGCTAAACGTCCGGAGTCACTGGTTTACACCGAGTTTGTTCGTCCTGACATGCGCCCCAAAGTGTCGTTAGGCATTTCCTTTGATCCAAAGGCAGACGAAGCAGAAGTTTTGAAGATCGCTAAAGTGGTGGAGGGTTCTCCAGCGGAGCAAGCCGGCGTTGAGGTTGGCGATGTGATAGAGCAGTTGGACGGCAAGCCGGCGGCGAATCGCGATGCGTTGTTTCGGGTGTTAGGCGAATTGAAAGCCGGCGTTGAATATCCGTTGGAGGTGCAGCGCGGAGAGAAGGCTGTGAAGCTCACGATCAAGCCGGTGGCTCGCGGAAATCCCCGCAGCGGCGAGTGAGTTCGGCGAACCGCCGACGCCGTTCTTTCTTCGACGGATTTCAGCGCGCCGAATTATCCGTTCGTAAAGGTTTCCAGAAATGATCGACGCATGAGTATTTTTCAGCAGTAGCCAGGATAACAATCTTCACCTTGCTTAGATCGGTTGAATCAACCCATTCCTGGATCACCTGGCCACCAGAGCTATAGCGATAGAACAGATTAACTGGAGCCGCGAGTTCACGCGTCAAGTGAGCGTGCACACCAGAGTTAGTTGAATAGAGTTTGTGGACGAAGGAATCGCCGATCAAATGGATTGGTGATTCGGGATGCTCGTGCGCCGTCAGCCAACGTTTGGCATCGCCAGTTGCGGAAATCTCGTGAGACGGAGTCAGGTGAGGTTTGATTTCCACAGCCCAGTGAGGGTACTTCGCTCCAAGAATCTCAACAATATCAGCTTCAAACTCCATCAATTGGCTCGATTCCCCGAACGTTTCCGGAGGGACGAGATCAAAGAGCGCCGGATGGGAAGATTTCTCGCGAACATCTTTGGCAATCTCCGCTGCGGCAATCCTGGCTCCGACCGGTGCCCAATGCGTGTCGTTCGGCCGATAGATCGGGAAGCGCTCCCCTTCGAATTGGGTCCAGCGCTGACGCAGGAAGGCTGAGGTGAGGTCGACAGAACGAACTCCGCTTTCTGCCAGGTCGCGAAACATCGCGAGCACCGGTTCGTTTGGTGGTTCGTGAATTTCGGGGTCGAAATACTGATTCACCGCGTAGTCCGGGTAGATCGAACTCGCGACCGGAATCATCGCGATGTAGAGCTCGATATCCCGCTCCGCGAGAAATTCGTGAAACTGGAGAAGACAATCGCGTATACCTATAGAATTTGAATCCTCGGGCTTGTTCTTCCAGAAATCGTCACGGTAGAAACGTCGGTCGCCGTAAAAGAAAAATTCGTTGCTGACCCCGCCAATCATCGGCGCTGGATTTGTGTGGAGCGCATACCGAATGTAAGCGCTTTCGCCCGCCGCCTGATCCGCGATATTGATTTTAGGGTTTTCAGGAACTTGAAGCTGCTTGGACCCGATCACCTCGATGCGATCGACCCACCAAGGATCTAGATCATATCGTTCTGTGTTGTCAGCAAGCCGGTAACGAGCGATCTCGGAACGGGGAACCTGATCGGTTGGCCGTACCTGAAGTCGAACACGCGCACCCACGGCGACACGACCAAAACTGGTCGGTTTGCGATCTCGAAACGCAACGCCCGTGCAAAGACGATCGCCTTCGGCTGTTTTCACAACAATCCGAGCCGCGCAATCCGGGTAATCGCTGCTGGCGGCTTCCGGGATCCGGCTGACGATTGTTACCTCGCCAATAATATGATTCGATCGCGCGCTGGATCGGTCCGGTTTCGCCGGTTTCGACTTCAAATCTCCAGAATTCGGATCAGGCTTCTTTGCAGATTGTGCCTTTTCAGAAGTCTCAGCTTCGCGATCCGTCGCGAACCAAATGATCAGAACAATCGCCGCTACGGCAGGAATACAGATCCGCCAGATCATTGGTTTTTGTTCATGAAATTCCGATTGTTGGAGAATTTGGAGTGTCCATGACCTGGAATTGTTGTCAAGTTAGGAGGTCACTCGGCGTTGATCTCTGATTGAAGGTCAGAAAAAAAATGGCAGTCCATGACAATAATTCGATTCGCTTTGCGGTTTCAACGCCAGTCACAACCCGAGAATGACAATTTCCAACGAGATCGAATCCCAACTTATTGCCAAGGCCCAGGCTGGCGATCAGAATGCGATGCAGTCCCTTCTTCTGCCTTACGAACAACCGGTTTTTCGTTTTCTGACGCAGCGGCTTGGCAATCCGCACGACGCCGCTGACGTGAACCAGGACACGTTCATCAAGGTGCTGAGGAGCCTGACAAAGTACGAGGATCGCGGTCTGTTTCGCGCCTGGCTTTATCAAATCGCGCGAAACGAATCGATCAATTTCATGAAGCGCCGGAACCGTTTCAGCACGGCAACGGTCGACGACGACGAAGCGGATCGAATCGCTCAGGAACCCGATCCCGGGCCGGGCGCGGACGAGCAGCTGCTGGTCGCTGAGGAGCGCGTTCAAATGCGCGATTGCGTTGGCGACCTACCGGATTCCGAACGCGAAGTCGTTCAATTGCGGCTCGATCAAGACATCACCTTTCGCGAAATCGCCGACATCACCGACGCGCCGCTTAACACAGTGTTAGGCCGGATGCGCAACGCGACTCGACGCCTTCGCGGCTGCATGGAGACTCACGGATTTACGAGCGCATACGCATGAATTAAGATGACTGCCGCCGAAGAAAACCTGGTCCTGCTCTTCTGGAGCGGCGAACTCGAACCCGCTGAATCCCGCCAGGCCGAAACTCTGATCGCGAACAACGATGACGCGGCTCGCCTTCTGGCTGATCTCAAGCGTCAGGCCGAATTGGCGCGCAGCGAGACTGCCGAAAATGCTGTCCCTCGTTCATTCGCCTCAGCAGCTGCCGAAGTCGTCGCGAACGAGAAGCCCGATCGAAAGGTGATCCAGTTTCCGAGGTTCCAAATCATCGTCACGATCGCGGCTGCCGTCGCAGTGCTCGCCATCGCCCTGTTCTTCCTGAATCAGCCGGAACCGGCTGGCGACCCCGGTCTGGCCACGGACCCGGGCCGTCGCGAAGCTCTCGATCTGGAAATCAGCGATCTCGAAGCCTCCCTCGCCGATTTTCAGCAAACCGCCGGCTTCAGCCGCCGCCGAACCTAGTCCTATCCATGAAACTGTTGATCCCGATATTCTTTCTTCTCTTCGCCGTCCTCGCCAGCGCCCAGGAAGCCGACGAGAGCGAGCTTCTGAGTTTTCTGAGAACGAACACGAAGGAAGTTTACGACTCTGTTGTGATGCTGAGAGAAACCGATCCGGCCGATTATCAAGAAGCGCTCATTGAAGCTGCTGAAGCGATGGCGAGCTACGAAAACGTCCGGCAGCACAGCAAGAAGGGCGCAGCCGCCTATCTCAAGATGTTCGAAATCGACTACTTCGCGATTGGAGTCGCCGACGAACTCGTGCTCTCGAAAGACGAAAAAGAGCAGGCCGAATTGAAAGCTGAGCTGACTGGGATGATCGAGCGGTCCTTCGATCAATGGGTGATTTACGAGCGCGCGCGAATCGAGCAACTCGAGCGGGCGATCAAAGCGGCGAGAGAGAAATTCGATGAAGAGGCTGCGACGAAGGAAAGTGTCGTGAAGCAGGACATGGAGCAGCTGCTGGAATCGACTCGGGCTTATCAGCGAGAGAAGAATCGCCAGGAAAACTAGCCGAAAATCAGATTTTCGAGATCCCGACAATTGCCGGAAGCAGGCTTGTCGCTTGAGATTACTCGGGGCGCGCGGCTGCGTGCAGTGCAATCATTTTCTGGAAGCTCAATCCGGTGCCGGGGAGAAAATCGATTGACTCAGACGTTGCTTGAAAGAATATATCAAGATATCACGATTTGTAGATACGTAAAATCAGACACATGGCCAAAAACTACATTTTCTCCTCTGAATCGGTGACCGAAGGGCACCCGGACAAAGTTTGTGACACCCTCAGCGACGCCGTTCTCGACGCCTGTCTTGCGCAGGATCCAAAGTCCCGAGTGGCTTGCGAAACGATGGTGAAGGACAACGCGGTCATTTTTGGCGGCGAAATCACCACCAGCGCGGACTTCGATTACGAAAAGCTCGCGAAGAAGACGCTGTCGGACATGAACTACGACAGCGAGTATGCGAACGGCACGGATTACAGCTACACCTGCAAATTCGACGCGCAGAACTTCTTCTTCATGAACCTGTTGGGCCAGCAGAGCCCGGACATTGCGCAGGGCGTCGACGCAGCAGCTGCTGACGACAAAGAGACGGCTGAACAGGGCGCTGGCGACCAGGGCATTATGTTTGGCTACGCCTGCAACGAGACGCCTGAGCTGATGCCGGCACCGGTTCTCTACTCGCATCAGTTAGGCGAGGCGATGACGAATCTCCGCAAGGACCGCACCCACACCTGGCTGCGTCCGGATTCGAAAACGCAGGTTTCGATCGAGTACGTCGACAACAAGCCGACCCGCGTCACGGCGGTCGTGATCTCGACGATGCACGCTGCTGAGATCACCACTCCGGAGATTCGCGAGATCCTCAAGAAGGACCTCGTCGAGAAAGTGATTCCAGCTGAGCTCCTCACGGAAGACACCGCTTATCACATCAACCCGACTGGCCTTTTCATCATTGGCGGTCCGGAAGGCGACTGCGGACTCACCGGGCGCAAAATCATTGTCGACACCTACGGCGGCATGGGACGTCACGGTGGCGGCGCGTTCTCCGGCAAGGATCCATCGAAAGTCGATCGCTCGGCTGCTTACTACTGCCGTTGGGTTGCGAAAAACATCGTCGCGGCTGGCCTTGCTGATCGCTGCGAACTCCAGACGGCTTACGCGATCGGTTTCCCGGAGCCCGTCTCGCTCGCGGTCGAAACCTTCGGCACCAACACGGTCGACGAAGCGAAAATCGAAGCTGCGGTGAAGGAAGTCTTCAGCTTTAAGCCGGCCGATATCGTTTCGCAGCTTGATCTTCTCCGCCCGATCTTCGGCAAGTCCACGAACTACGGTCACTTTGGCCGTGAAGACGCAGGATTGCCATGGGAAGAGAAGAATCGCGTTAGCGAATTGAAGAGCGCCGCTGGAGCGTAATTAGTCCAAAGTTTTAAGCCTTAAGTTTTAAGTCACGAGACTTCAAACTGCTTAAAACTTGAATCTTAAAACTTCGCGATGGCTTATCAATCGTTCGAGGATCTTGAGGTCTGGAAGCGTGGCTGCCAGCAAGCGGTAGACGTCATTCATAAGCTGGCGGAGTGCCGCAACTTCTCACTTCGAGATCAAATGGGGCGTTGTTCGATCTCGGTCCCGTCAAACATTGCTGAAGGGCATGAACGGGATTCATTCGGCGATTTTATCCGGTTCCTGCGCATCGCCAAGGGCTCGAACGGTGAACTTAGAACGCAAATCTATATTGCTAAGAAACTCGGAATCCTTGCTGAAGGAGTAACCGAAATGGTTCAAGAAAATAAAGAAATCTCTTCCATGCTTCAAGGCCTCGTCCGGTCGCTCTAAGCGCAGAAAGAATCCACATAACCCACTTAAAACTTAAAACTGAAAACTGAAAACTTGAGACTATGAGCACAACATTTACAGACTTTAAAGTCGCCGACATGAGCCTTGCCGAATTCGGCAGGAAGGAAATCTCCATTGCCGAGCATGAGATGCCCGGTCTGGTGGCGACCCGAGAAAAGTATGCCGGAGAGAAGCCGCTTGCCGGTGTGAGGATCATGGGATCCCTCCATATGACGATTCAGACCGCTGTTCTCATTGAGACTTTGGTCGCGCTTGGTGCCGACGTTCGTTGGTGTTCCTGCAACATTTTCTCCACTCAGGACCACGCCGCTGCCGCGATCGCCGCCGCTGGCGTTCCTGTCTTCGCTTGGAAAGGCGAGACGCTTGAAGAATACTGGGACTGCACGGAGAAAGCGCTGACTTGGCCGGATGGTTCAGGTCCGCAGCTGATCGTCGACGACGGTGGCGACGCGACTCTCTTGATCCACAAGGGCGGCGATCTTGAAGAGGGAGACAGTTCCTGGGTCGACAGCCCGAGCGGTTCTCACGAAGAGGAAGTCATCAAGAACTTGCTCAAGAAGATTCATAGTGAGAGTCCGGCCAAGTGGACCAACTGCCTGAAAGACTGGCAGGGTGTTTCCGAAGAGACCACGACCGGTGTGCATCGCCTCTATGAAATGCACGAGAAGGGCAAGCTCCGCGTGCCCGCGATCAACGTGAACGACTCGGTTACCAAGTCGAAGTTCGACAACCTCTACGGCTGCCGCGAGTCCCTTGTGGATGGCATCAAGCGCGCTACCGACGTGATGATTTCCGGCAAAGTTGGCGTGGTTTGTGGATACGGTGATGTGGGCAAAGGTTGCGCCCAAGCTCTGCGTGCTCAAGGCGCTCAGGTCGTCGTTACCGAAGTTGATCCGATCTGCGCCCTGCAGGCGGCGATGGAGGGCTTCCGGGTTCTCACCGTCGAGGACACTCTTGGCTGGGGAGACATTTACGTCACCACCACTGGCAACTACAATATCATTCGTCTCGAGCACCTGACGAAGATGAAGGACCAAGCGATTGTCTGCAACATCGGACACTTCGACAACGAGATCCAAGTCGAGCCGCTCAACCAAATGGAGGGTGTTAAGAAGGTCGAAGTTAAGCCTCAGGTCGATCAGTACACGTTCGAAGATGGGCGCCAACTCTACATGCTGGCCGAAGGTCGTCTGGTGAACCTCGGTTGCGCCACTGGCCACCCGAGTTTTGTCATGAGCAACAGCTTCACGAACCAAACGTTGGCGCAGATCGACTTGTGGAAGAATCGCGAAACCAACAAGCCTGGCGTCACCGTTCTTTCGAAAGAGCTCGACGAGGAAGTTGCTCGCCTTCACCTCGAAAAGGTCGGCGCCAAGCTGACCAAGCTCACGCAGGAACAGGCCGACTACATCGGCGTCAAAGTCGAGGGCCCTTACAAGCCGGCGCACTACCGGTATTGATTTCCACGACCTGAAAGTTTACGCGCACACTTGAAGGAGAGCGGGCCAGCAGCTGCTGGTCCGCTCTTTTGCGTTTAATGAAGAACGAATCGGCGGGCTACTCGCCCAAGCAAACAAGCTGGCCGTCTTCGAACGTCGCGAAAATCTTGCCGCCTTCGATCGCGAGGCTCTGAAAGCTCAGTGGCGCGGGAAAGCGATGAATTCCGGTTACTTCGCCGGTTTCCCGATTCACAATCCGGACAAAGCCCTGTTCGCTGCCGTCTTCCGGGAAAAATCCGCCTCCGTAAACCACGGCGTTTTTGCCAAGCGCGATTGCGGTGACCTGCTCGTTCTGGCCGGGAGAATGCCAAAGTGCTTTGCCATCTTTACGATCAAATCCCTGGCTGGAATTCACGATAGTCGCCTCGTCAAACGCGAGAACTGTGCCGCGGACGCCATCGAGCGAAGTGTCGCGCCGCCGACGATTGCCGAGCTTGGTCCAGTTCGGATTCGCGAGGCCTTCGATCCCGTGATTGTGCATCGCCAATTCAACCGGCGGCTCAGGTTTCGCGGGCTCGGGTTGCTCAGCCTTGATCGCCTCGTTTCGGGCCCGCCCCCAGTCGCGCAGCGCTAGGTCGTAAGCCACTGACCGGTTCGGCAGCTGCTCGCCGGTTTTGCGATCGAAAACGCTCTTCATGAGATAGAGCTCGTCGCCCTTGAGATACATCACGTCGTTGATGTGATCGGCCCGACTGCCCTCCGGATAGGCGATCGTCTCTGACCAGATCACCTCGCCGGTTTTCGGCTGGAAGGCCCTGACAACGATCCCACTTTCCGCGCCCGTGCTCCGGCCAGCCGAAGCGTAAGCGACTCCGTTTTCGTCGACGAGCACGCTGGAAAACACCTTCCAGGGCGACTCGACTTGAGCGTAGGAAACCATGCGGCGTTCGGCCGGAGCCATCCGCAGCTTCCAAGCGAGAGAGCCGTCCGTTTTGTCGAGCGCGTAGACGTAGCCGTCGGCCGCGCCGATCAGGCAAAGATCGCCAAAGACCGTGGGCGGCGTCGAGACCCGGCCGCCGACGTGCGTTTCCCAGACAACCTCGCCATCAGAAGCTCCTGACATGATCACCTTTCGGCGATGCAGGTCAGCCGTGAAAACGTGGCCGCCGCTGACGACTGGCGCCGTCGTCAGGCCCGCGAGCGAGTCCTTCCAGCTGCCTTCGACGTTGCTGTCGGTCATCGGCGCAGCGATTTTAGTTTGCCAAGCGATGCTCAGCTCACCGCTCGGGATTTCCGCGTTCGGATTCGAGCTTCCGCGTTCTGCGTTGCCCATGAATGTGAACCAGCCGTCGACGCCATCGCCGCTCTGCTTGCCGTAGCTTGGACCTTTGACGAGCTTCGAACCGGCGATCACTTCCTCGCGGGTCGGCTCCGTTCCTATCGGACCGAAAGCGATGAAACCAGGCGCTGTTCCGGGCGCGCAGGCGCAGTAAGTTTGAGCCGTGTAAAACGCGCCGTTCGCCGGAATCCCCGCAAACATGCAGCTGCCGCGCGCCGCGCCGAAAGTCTTCGCTTCGCCGTTGTCGTCGTAACGCAGGCTGCGGTTGTTCGTCTTGATTCCGTTCACGTAAACCTGCGGAGTGCAGACCGTCGCGCCGATGCTCACGCCTTTGACGCCCTCGGCAATTTCGCCGGACGCGGGATCGAAGGCAACTCCGCCGAGATGCACAGCTCCTTCGTAAATCACCGGAAAACCCGCATTCGCCCTTTTCACGATCGCTTCGCCGGTTTCGCCATTGAGCCAAATCGCTTCCTTGCCGCTGCTGTCCGTGCTCTGCGTGATCGCGTAAGTGTTTTTGCTCACGGTGACCCCGCCCATTCCGGCCAGACTGACGGCGATGTGATCGACGGATTTCGCGCCAAGATCTTCGGCTTTGACTTCCCAGATCAACTCGCCTGTTTTCATGTCGAGCGCCACGACCGTCTGCTCGCCGCGATTCGCATCCGCCTCCTTCTCAACATCCTCACCACGGCGCTTCGCCTTTAGCGCCTTCGCGATCTCAAAGTTGTCCGAGCCCGTCCGATGAACCAGGTAAACCCGGCCGTCCGCGCTTCGGATCGAGGTCGCCATGTGCGCCGTTTCCCAAAGTTTCTCGCCGCTGTCGAGGCTGAACCCTTCGATCGTCCCTTCGGTAATCTCGATATCAAGCGGACGTCGATCGATCCCCTTTTTTGCGCCGACGTCATCGCCGCCTTTCCACGTCGCGGCGACCATCACGCCGTCAACCGCCATGAGATGCGCCGTCATGTGCTTCGTTTTCATCGTCCTCAGGACCTCGCCAGTCTCGCCGTCCATCTCCAGCAGCTGCTGATCCTTGTTGACCGCCCAGACCTTGCCGTCCATCGCGACCATCGGCGCGCGAGCCGTGTAAAACAGGCCACCGTAAAAA
>JBLHKS010000193.1:0-13254 GCA_047620505.1 Verrucomicrobiales bacterium
GCTTCCAGCCGCCGTCAATTTAAAAGTTCTCTGGCTCGGCGGCTGGAAGCCACCGCTACGTCGACCTCGCCCGTCCGGATCGCATCGACATCGGTCCGCAATTCCGCTGCGGTCGGATAGCGCGGATCGGGCTCCTCCGCCATGGCTCGGAGGACGACCTCATCGACCCTGACATCAATCTCAACCTTCTTCGATGGCGGCTCGAAGGCGCCCTGCGGGATCGAGCCGGTCAGCATCTCGTAAAACATCACCCCAAGGTTGTAGATGTCGGAGCGTTGATCGACCTCGCCCATGCCGCGGAGTTGTTCCGGAGCGCTGTAAAACGGCGTGCCCATGGCCGTGCCGGTGATCGTCAGGCCGGGACTGACGTCAGCAGCTGCTGAGGCGTCGGGATCGGTCGCAGGCGGGTCGATCAGTTTGGCGAGCCCGAAGTCGCCGACTTTAACCTGCCCTTCGTAGTTAAGGAAGATGTTGGCCGGCTTGATGTCGCGATGGATGTAGCCTTTGCCATGCGCGTAGGCGAGGGCGTCGCAGATCTGGCTGACGGCGTTGAGCGCGCCGGGGATGTCGAGCTTCTTCGCCTGGATCAGCTGGTGGAAATCCATCCCGTCGACGAACTCCATCACAAAGTAGTAGTGCCCGGCGTCGTCCTCGCTGCCAGTCTGACCGAAGTCGTAGATGTCGACAATATTGGGATGCTTCAGTTCGGCTAAAGCGTGGGCTTCGCGCTTGAAGCGTTCGGCGAACGCCGGGTCGCGGCCGAACTCGGGCGGCAGGACTTTGATGGCGACTTTGCGATTGAGGCTGAGCTGCGTGCCCTTGTAGACTGCGCCCATCCCGCCACGACCGAGGAGATTTTCGATCTTGAACGCGGGAAGCAGGGCGTCGAGTTCTTCGGGCTTCGGCGCAGGAAATCCCTGCCCTACGGCTCGACCGGCTTCAATTCGTCCGTCATGAGCCGCTTCTGATCTTCGCGAAAGCGATCGAATCCAGCCTCGATCTTCTGGATCCGCGCGAGGTGATCACGATGCTCGTCCCAATACCGGTTCATGACCTGCTTGTATTCAGAACTGACCGCCGGCAGGTCTTCCCTATTCGCTTCCAGCTTTTTGCGCTGTCGATCCCAACGCAGATTCTCGGCTTTACGCTGAGCGAAATAGTTATCCCGAGCCTTCCAATATTGCTCCTCCAGCGTTCGCTTAACTTCTGACTCGTGCTCGAGATCCAGATTCGATCCAGCAACGAGGAAAGCCCGGGCACCAACGACGTTTTCATCAACGTATGGGAGCTGGTGTTCGACGATCAGAGCCTTCCCAGGCTCGAGCGAGTGGCGGGTTTCGATGGTTGGCTCGGATGTTTCGAGCTCAATCGTTACCTCGGATGCTCCGAGCGAAATCAGACCGACAAATCCGCGCGCCATTCCTTCAATCGGGTCCGGCGTATGCGGATAGGGCGTCGGAACGATGCTTCCGTCGGATCGAAAGAACGCCGAGCGGATTTCAAAATCAATGGAACGATCGCAGACGTTCTGAATCCGAACGCGAACCGTGAGTTTTCCGTTTGGCCGACTGAGCGCGACCTCGCCAACCTCAAGATGATCCCGACATTCCTCGCCAACCTTGACGTGGTTCAACGTTAGCGTTTCCGAAGGTTCAACCGGCTCCCCAAGTTGTTCAGCAGAGGTCGCGACCGGCGTGTCGTCCGCATACGACGAAACTCCGGCAGCCAGCGCCGACAGGGCGAGGAGTTGAAGTAAAAAACGGGCCGACTGAATCATGGGCGAGTCACGAGCCAACCACTTTAGCACTTCCGGGTTAATTTTGCACGAAAACCCGAACCAAAAACGATTGTTTTACGGCTCAACGCGAAAAACGCCCTGCATCACCTGCCAGTGGCCAGGAAAGGTGCAGACGAACGGGTAGTCCCCCGGTGTTTCCGGCGCACGAAAATTGGTCGTGTGGCGTTGTCCGGGGTTGATCACGTGGGTGAACGCAAGGACTTCAGCCGAGGCCGGAACGTAGTGCTTTTCGCCTGCCTTCGGGTCGTTCAGCATAGCGAAAGAAAGTTCGCCGACTTTGCGCGCGGCACCTGGCGAAACGATGACGAGGTTGTGAGGCATGACGTCTTCGTTGAGCAAAGTCAGGGCAAGCGATTCGCCTGCTTTTGCGGTTAGAAGTTTGGTTTCAAACTGAAGACCGGCGTTCACTTTGATCTCGATTTTGCGGGCTCCTTCGAGCGGTTTTCCAGACGTCGAGTCGCCAGCAGCTGCCAGGTTGCCTGGAGCGCGAACTCGCAGGGTCAACGTAGTGGGTTTGTCAGGATCCGGGACGGGAAGATCGTCGTGGTAGAACGGTTCGTTCAGATCAAGCAGGGTAGGGAAGATGTCCGCTTTGAACTCAGTTTGATCCAGATCGGCGAGATGCATTCGGATGTGGAGCTGCATCGCCGGCTTCAAATCTGGGATTTCCAGAAACACCGAGCGGCCATCGTCGAGCGGCAGAGCGGTCCGGATTTGAAGCCGGTCATGGCCAAGTGTTTCTGGATCGTTCACGCTGAACTCCGGCGATCCGTAGCGATCTGCGTATTCATAATTCCACTGCTGAATGAAGTAGTTGGCGGGATCGGTCGCGTTTTCTGGTGCCAGTTTTTCGGCGAAATCCAGCCGAATGCCGTTGGTGCTGACCTTGAATCCGATCGGCCGATGCAGCGGTTTGCCGGTGTAGCGGACGCGCTGAAAACAGCCGTCGTCCACCGCGTAATTTCCCCAACCATCGGTTCCAACGACGTAGAGATGGCCGTCGCTCGGGTGAAATTTTCCACGAACGACACCGGATTTGAATTCGCCTTCGAGCGGGACGATCGCGCCTTGCGGACGCTTTCCGGAATCATCGCGCAAGATCAAATACTGGCTCCCGTAGCCGTAGGAAAGTCCGACGAAACTCCCCTGCATCGGCCCCCAAAGTCGGCTGTCGATGTGAACCATCCCGCCGGTCGAATTGTCGATCCCACGAGGGACGAAACAGAGCGGCGGAGCGATCGCGGGCGGCGCGGCTCCCTTGTTTCGGGCCAAACCATAAAACTCACCCTGCCTGACTTCGATGATCGCCGAAGCCGGTGTCCAGGTGCCTTCCTGCGGAGCGACGAGGACGATCCCGTCTGGACTCGAGCCGGTTCCCATGCAGTTCCGAACGCCGCTGGCCACGGGCTGAGTCGGCTCCCCGATTTTGGCCTGAAAAATCCCGTCGCGAGCCACAAAATGGAAGACGCCGTCCGCTGTCCGCTCGAGGCCGAAGACATGCGTGTGGCTCTTGCCATAACCACCGAAGTCATTCGCGATGTTTTCGTAAAAATCCGCCTCATCGTCATCATTCAAGTCGTGCAGACGCGTTAGCTGATCCCGGCCGAGCACGAAAATTCCGTCGTCGTCGATGTGGATTCCAAACGGCTGATGAAGGCCGGTCGCGAACCGTTTCCAGCTGACGACTTCCAAACCCAGATTCAAGCCGGACACTTTCCAGACATCGCCGTGGAGCGAGCAAACGAGCGCGTCGCCGTTCGGCAGAAACGCGATTCCGCTGAGGTGCATTGTGGCCTTGTGAGGGTTTTCGAAGGGGATCGGGATTTCATCGACGAGGAACGTCTCGTAGCCTTTCGTGACCTTGCCCTTGAGCGTAATTTTGTCTGGCCAACTCGGCGAACCGCCGTCCAGCAGCTGCTGAAGCGGAGTCGTCTTGTGATCGGCCGTCGATTCGCCTACGGAGAGGAAAACTTCAAAGCTCGCCCCGCGTGCGGCCTTCGCGATCGTCACGGTGTTGCCGTCCATGCTCAGCCCTTCGATGCCGGTTCCGCGAATTGCGCGCTGGGTCAACGGAGGCAGCTGAGCCGGAAGCGGGATCCGGATGTCCGTTCCGCCGCGCGGAAATTCGAGCCGCCGCTCAAAAACCGCGCCCGTCGCCGAGGCCGAATCGAGCACTTCGGTTTTCCCTGACACGTATCGAAAAACGACACGGTCGCCATGTCGGCTGTAGCCGAGGTACTTTGAATCTTCGGCCACCGGGTCGTCGGTTTTGAACCAGATGTTGCCGACCGGTTCCGTCCCGCGTGCGAGCGCCCATCGAAACGGCGGGAAGCTCACGAAACCGTCTTCCCAGACAGCGCGGTAGGTCAAAGTCAGCGGATCGAAGACCGTCGAGAGTTGCTGATTTTCTCCTAACGAAATCACGACGGCTTTCGTTAGCCGCATTTGCTCATGGACGAACGTGCAGCCGAGCACTCGGCCGAAATCCATGTCGTTCCAGCGCCCGTCGGTGTGGTTGTTCTGATTGTGCTTACCCCAATGGCCATGCAGGTTCGCGTCCAAACCTGGATAAGCCGGGAGAATCGCGGGCGCCTCCGGCTGAGCCATGTAGTAATCGGCCTGACGTTGATAAAAGTCGTAAAGCCGAGCTTCGTTCACCGTTTCGTCGGCTAACCGATAAGGCTCGCGACCGTTCGCCGGATCAGCGTAGGGATGAATCGCCGGGTCGGCCAGGTTTTGCGACCAGGCAGCTGCTGGAGCTAGAAAAATCAGAATCGTGAGGCGGATCATGGCCGGAACCTGGACCAGCAGCCGAGTTCTGTCCAAAGTAGGAACCGTGAGGAGAAAGTCTTTGATGAAAGCGCTCTTCTTCTGTTGGTTGATCTTGGTGGGCACGGTCCTGGGACGGATTGAACCTAGCGAACCTGAAATCGTTTGGAAGTTCGACGTCGACTACGCAGGCTCGATCGCCGTGGCGGATGGGCGGGTTTTCATCGGAGCAGTTGTTGACGAGACCGCGGGGAGTTCGCTGATTTGTCTGGATCTCAAATCCGGCACCGAGTTGTGGCGGAGCAAACACGAGCCAACGTTTCGGCCACGCGGCTTTTCTTACTACCCGATCACATCGACTCCGGCAATCGCGGGAAAACTCGCCTACTACATTTCAGCGAATTGGGAGTTTGTTTGCGTCGATGTGGAGGGATTTCGCGACGGCAAAAACGACGGCCCATTCCAGACGGAAGCCGATGTTTCCGAGTCAGCCGCGGATTTCATCTGGAAGATCGATTTGGTCGAAGATCTCGGCATCGAACCGCGAATGGCTGGCGATGTCGGCTACCTTCAGCCCTCGCCGATCGTGGTAGGCGATCGCGTTTTCGTCGTGACCGGGAACGGCTCCGACAATTGGCGAAAGGCAGTTGCGGCGCCCGACGCTCCTTCATTTCTGGCGGTTGACCGGCACAGCGGGGCCGTTATTTGGGGGAGTTCGCTTCCGGGGAAGGGGATTCACTGGATGCAAGGCGGCACGCCAGCTGCCGTTGGTGATCAGCAGCTGCTGTGGCCGGGCGGTGACGGATTTGTCTACGCGCTTCGTGTCGAAAACGGCGAGCTGACTGGGAAACTGGATTTGAATGAGGTGATCGGGACCGAGCGCCAATTCTTTACGAATCAATTCGTTGTCGACGATGGGACGCTGTTCACGGGAATCGGTGAAGGCATGGAAATTATGAGGGGCAGCAAACTTCGTCAGCCTCTGGTCGCGATCGACATCGATCGACTAACGAATGGAGAGCAGAACTCGGTGCGCTGGATTTACCGGAATGAACTCGGCAGAATCTGGGGCACGCCAGCGGTTTCGGACGGAACGGTCTTCGTCAATTTTCGACGGAATCACCTCGTCGCGCTCGATGTCGATGGCGGGACTTTAAAATGGGAAACGACCGTCGGTTTTTATGACGACGACATCAGCCTTTACACGGCGCCGTTGATTCTGGGCGATCGACTTTACGTAGCCAGCGTCGGTGGCGAAATCAGTGAGCTGAACGCTGAGACCGGTGAGCGGCTTCGATACTGGGAGTTCCAGGAGTCGTTTTCCGAGCACGCAACGCCGATCGCGACTCCGGATGGGTTGATCGTGTTGACTCGCGCTGCGGCTTACCGCTTGAAGCTCGGTCATCCTGGAGAATGACATCGTTGCGCCGTGCTGGATTCGGTGCAGCTTCAATTCTGTGAACCCTCGCGAACCCGAATTTCTCGCTGGAGCCGCCCGCCGTCGCTTTCTCCAAACCAGCGCAGGCGGACTTGGCGCGGCTGCGCTGGGATCGCTGATGAACCCAGCAGCTGCTGGCGATTTTCCGAATTTTCCGGCGTCGGCGAAGCGCGTGATCTACCTTTTTCAATCGGGTGGGCCGCCGCATCACGACCTTTTCGATTACAAACCGCATCTCGATAAAGTTCACGGAGAGGAGACGCCGGAGTCGGTTTTTAACGGTCAGCGACTCACCGGAATGACGTCTGGTCAGGCTTCGTTCCCGGTGGCGCGCTCGACTTTTGATTTCAAGCAGCACGGCGAAAGCGGAGCCTGGATCAGCGACGCGATGCCGCATCTCGCGACGGTTGCCGACGAGTTGTGCTTCGTGAAGTCGCTCCACAGCGAGGCGATTAATCATGATCCTGCGATCACGTTTTTGCAGACCGGTTTCCAGATCGCTGGCCGCCCGAGCATCGGTGCCTGGCTGAGCTACGGGCTGGGGAGCGAAAACGAAAACCTGCCGGCGTTCGTCGCGATGCTTTCGGGTGGGGGAGGCCAGCCGCTTTACGATCGGCTTTGGGGCGCTGGATTTCTGCCGTCACAGCATCAAGGCGTGCGATTTCGATCGGGCCGCGATCCAGTTTTGTATTTGAACAACCCGCCTGGCGTCAGTTCCGAGCTTCGTCGCAAGACTCTCGATCACATTGGCGCGCTCAACCGGATGCATCTGGAAGTCGCTGGCGATCCGGAGATCGCAACGCGGATCGCGCAGTACGAAATGGCGTTTCGAATGCAGTCCTCGGTGCCGGAATTGACTGAGATTTCAGACGAACCCGAGAGCACCTTCGAGCTTTATGGCGAAGATGCTCGGAAACCCGGAACCTACGCTCACAACGCGTTGTTGGCTCGGCGGATGACCGAGCGCGGCGTAAAATTCGTTCAGCTTTTTCATCGCGGTTGGGACACGCACGGCAGCCTCCCGAGCTCGCTTCGCAAACGCTGTGGCGAAACTGATCAGGCGACGACCGCGCTGATCAAAGACCTGAAGCTGCGCGGACTGCTCGACGACACGCTTGTGATCTGGAGCGGCGAATTTGGCCGGACGGTCTACTGTCAGGGCGATCTCAGCCCAAAGAACTACGGCCGCGATCATCATCCGAGGTGCTTCACCGTTTTCATGGCTGGCGGCGGGATCAAACCCGGAATCACCTACGGTGCGACGGACGACTACGGCTACAACATCGTGGAAAACCCGGTTAGCGTGCACGATTTGCACGCCACGATTCTGCACTTGTCAGGAGTCAATCACGAGCGGTTGACCTTTAAATTTCAAGGCCGTCACTATCGGCTGACGGACGTTCACGGCAACGTCGTCCAGCAGCTGCTGGCCTGAAAACGACCGGATCTCAGCGATCGGCGGGATAGATTGAAGTCACCCAAACCGTTTTCAATTCTCGGTCGACGACGAAACTGATCGCCCAATTGGAGACGATCACGCCTCTTCGAGGACTATCCTGCTCGGGTTCGTCCGCGTAGTCTCCCTCAAGTGCTCGGCCAATCTTGAAATTCTCGAACAAATCGTAGACGAATTGGCGTTCGAAGAGATCCATTTTCCTGTAGGTCTCGGCTGCATCGGCCGAGATTCCAAGGCGGTAGATTTCCATCGACCTCAGGCGGTTTGGGCTTTCAGATCTTCCCAATCAATCCAACCGTCTTCCGGCACCGCATCAAATTCCGCTTGGATTCGGGTTTCGTCATCCGCAGAGAGTTCAACAAACCGAGGAACAATCGAATCTACGAGATTGCGGCGCTTTTCCTCAGGTAGTTCGGCAATGGCGGATTTGATCTCTTCGAGACTCATTTTTCAACGTCGAAGGAATTGAGAAACTTGCAAGTGACGGCTGAAAAGTCACTCCAGCCTAACGAGCGGGTCGTTCGCATCGACCGACTCGCCCTTTATGTCATTCTAATTGACCCACTTGTCTTCGGCCAACGCCTGCTCGGATTCGGTTCGGATTCGCTCTCGCCATTCCGGAGTCAGCACAGCTCGTTTCGGAGTTAGAGATTCGATTAATTTAAATCGCTCCGCCTCAGGTAGTTGTTCGATTTCACCTTTGATCTCTTCAACGGTCATCTCCAAAGTTTAGCGCGGTGGATTTCGATGATCAAGCCGCAGATCAAGCCGGGGTGTGAATGAAAGTGATGGGCATCGACGCAAAACGTGGAACGGATTTGCAATCCGTCGGCGGTCGACCTGCCCGATTTCGCCGGGCCGATGCCGACGGATTACAAATCCGTTCCACGGCTGACTATCACTTTCATTTACGCCCGTCACTCTAGCCTCACCAGCAGGTCATCCGCATCGACAGACTCGCCTTCAGCGACGAGCACTTCCTTCACGACGCCGTCCTGACTCGCGCAGACGCTCGTGAGCATTTTCATCGCTTCGAGAGTCACCAATTTATCGCCCTCAGAAACTTTCGCCCCAACGCTCGTACCGATTCCGGTTACCATTCCCGGCATTGGCGCGACGGCGTGAGTCGGGTCGTCTGAATCGCCCTTGACGCTCGTCTTGGCTTCGATTTTGAGAGAGCGATCGAAAATCGTCGCCTCGCGCGGGGTGCCGTTCAATTCGTAGAACAAAGTGCGAACGCCGTCGTCGCTGGGCTCGCTGATCGAAAGGAGTTTGATGTAGAGAACCTTGCCGGGATCGATCTCGACGGAAATCTCCTCGCCGACCTGCATTCCATAGAAAAACGCGGGAGTCGGAAGGGTGCTGAGGTCGTCGAATTCAGTCTGCGATTTCAGATAATCCGAGAAGACCTTGGGATACATCAAATGGCTGTAGAGCGCGTCTTCAGACCGATGAATCTTGCGGAGCGCATCGAGATCGACCGGCGCTGCGAGATCTCCGGGGCGTTCCGTGGTCGCGGTCCGATTCGGGCCGAGCACAACGTTTTGGACGGCAGGCGGCCAACCGCCTGGAGGTTGACCGAGGCCTCCGGACAACATGTCGATCACGCTTTCCGGGAAGTCGAGAGCACCCGGCACAAGGTTAGGGACGTCGGCTGGCTTAATTCCTCGAGTAACCAGAAAAATCGCCATGTCGCCGACGACTTTCGAGCTCGGCGTGACCTTGACGATATCACCAAAGAGCTGATTCACCTCAGCGTAGCAGCGCGCGACTTCCGGCCAGCGGCGTCCGAGGCCGAGCGAAGCGGACTGCTCCTTCAAATTCGTGAACTGACCGCCAGGCATTTCGTGGAGATAAACTTCGGCGCTTCCGGCCCGCGGTGCGCTTAGGAAAGGCTGGTAGAATTCGAGGACGTCTTCCCAGTAATCGCTGGACTCGTTCAGCGCGCTTAAATTGAGTCCGGTGTCGCGCGGATGGCCTTCCAACGCAGCGACGACCGAGTTTAAATTCGGTTGGCTCGTCGATCCTGACATGCTCGAAATCGCGAGGTCCACGATGTCCACTCCAGCCTCAGCCGCTTGAAGGACAGAAGCTGCGTTAATTCCTGAGGAATCGTGCGTGTGGAAGTGGATCGGAATGCCGATTTCGCCCTTCAGCGTTTCGACGAGGCGCTTGGCTGCGAAGGGGCGGCAGAGTCCTGCCATATCCTTAATCGCAAGAATGTGTGCGCCCATTTTCTCAAGCTTTTTCGCCATGTCGACGTAGTACTTGAGCGAATATTTATCGCGCTTGGGATCGTCGATGTTGCCGGCGTAACAGAGGGCGGCTTCGCAGACGGCGTCAGTCTCTTCGACGACGGATTTCATCGCGACTTCGAGATTCGGCAAATAGTTCAAACTGTCGAAAATCCGGAAAATATCCATCCCAGCAGCTGCTGAGTGCTTAATGAAGCCAGCAACGACGTTATCCGGGTAGTTTGAGTAGCCAACCGCGTTGGAGCCGCGGAAAAGCATCTGAAAACAGATGTTAGGAATCTTCTCGCGCAGTTTCCGCAGGCGTTCCCAGGGATCCTCGCGGAGAAATCGCATTGCCGTGTCGAACGTCGCGCCGCCCCACATTTCGAGGCTGAAAAGCTCCGGAGTTCGCTGCGCGATCACGTCGGCGATTTTGAGCATGTCCTCGGTCCGCATCCGCGTCGCGATGAGCGATTGGTGGGCGTCGCGAAGAGTCGTGTCGGTGATCAGGAGTCGTTTTTCGTTCGAGATCCACTCGGCGAATTTCGCGGGGCCGAGTTCCTGAAGAATCTGACGGCTGCCCGGCTCCGGATCGCGGCGCGGCTCAAAATGTGGCAGGCGCGCAGGCTCGAGAACTTTGGCGGGACGCCAGCCTTTGACGTGTTCGTTTCCGTTGACGGTGATTTCGCTGAGGTAGGCGAGCAGCTTTGTCGCCCGGTCGCGGCGAGGCTTGTATTCGAGGAGTTTCGGCGTGTCGTCGATCAGCTTTGTGTGGGCCTGCCCGCTGAGGAACGTGGGATCCTGAATCACGTTCTCGAGGAACGGGATATTCGTCTTCACGCCGCGGATCCGAAATTCGCGCAGCGCCCGGTACATCCGTTGATTCGCTCCGCGAAACGTCCGCGCCCAAGCCGTGACTTTGACGAGCATAGAGTCGTAAAACGGTGTGATCACGCTACCCGCATCACCTGAGCCGGCGTCTAGCCGAATCCCAAATCCGGCTGCCGATCGATAATTGGCGATCCTGCCGTAATCCGGCGCGAAATTCTTCTCAGGATCCTCGGTCGTCACTCGGCACTGGATCGCGAAGCCGTTGCGTGGGATTTCGTCCTGCGGCGGAATATTGCACTCTTCGCCAAACAGCTCAAAACCCTTGGAAACCAGAATCTGCGAGCGAACCAGGTCAATTCCGGTTATCTGCTCGGTTACCGTGTGCTCAACTTGGATTCGCGGGTTCATCTCGATGAAGAACCAGTCGTGTTTGTCCATGTCGTAGAGGAATTCGACGGTGCCCGCATTGTTGTAGCCGATCCCGCTTGCGATCGAGACCGCCGAGGCGCACAGCTCGTCGATCAGGCCTTGATCGAGGTCCACGCTCGGGGCGATCTCGATGATTTTCTGGTAGCGGCGCTGAACCGAGCAATCGCGCTCATGCATGTGGACGACGTTTCCGTGCTGATCGCCGAGAATTTGCACTTCGATGTGCTTGGCGCGCGTGATGAAACGTTCGAGAAACACCGCCGAATTGCCGAACGCGCTGGCCGCTTCCGCCTGCGCATCCGCTAGCAGCTGCTGGAGATCCTCTTCGCGTTCGACCACCCGCATTCCGCGCCCGCCGCCGCCGAAAGCTGCTTTGATGATCAATGGAAATCCGATTTCCCTCGCGACTTTGAGCGCTACGTCAGGATCCTCGATCGGATCGTCCGTTCCTGGCAGAGTCGGCACGTTCGCCGCTTTCGCGACCGCACGAGCCGCCAGTTTGTCGCCCATTTTTTCGAGCAACTCCGGGTTGGGTCCGATGAAAACGATCCCAGCCTCGGCGCAGGCTCGCGCGAAATCCGGATTCTCGGACAGGAAGCCGTAGCCCGGATGAATGTGAGTTACGCCCTTGTCTTTGGCGATCGAAACGATTCCTTCGATATCGAGATAGGCACCGACAGGTCCCTTTTCTTTGCGTAGCTGGTAGGCCTCGTCGGCCTTAAATCGATGGCGCGAAAAGCGGTCTTCTTCGGCGAAAATCGCCACCGTTTTCATTCCAAGTTCGTTAGCAGCGCGGAAGATCCGAATGGCAATCTCGCCGCGGTTAACGGCCATCAGTTTGCCTTCAGAAATTCTGGGATCGCGGAGGAGAGGTGAGAGACTCGCGGACATAGCGCGCCGATACTAGATTGGAGGTTTGAACCTGTCCACCGAGAATGGGTCGCGCGAACGCGCTACCTGATTCTTCGCGGATTCCTCTACGAAATCGAGAATTTCGGTCTAAGATCGAGCATGGCGACGTCGCGAAAAAATCCTTTCCCGGGAATGAACCCGTGGCTTGAGCAAAAATGGTCCGACGTGCATTTGTCTTTGATCAGCTTTATCCGGCAGGATTTCGGTGCCGAATTACCCGACGGCTTGGTGGCCCGCGCCGAAGACCACATCGTCGTAACTGACAACGAAGGTGCCGCGAAAAACTACCGATCCGACTTGTCCATCCGGACGCATCAAGATTCGGCGGAGTCGTGGAAATCCGGTCACTCGCCGCTTTGGTCGGAGACCGAAAGTGCCGAAGGCGATCTGCGGGTGGCTGTTCCGAAACTGGTGATGAGCGAAGACGAACCGCCTCATCGGTGGATCGAAATCAGCGCCCATGATGGCAGACTCGTTACGGTAATCGAGATCCTCAGCCCGGCAAACAAGGAGGGTAAGGAAGCTGTGAAGTATTGTGGAAAACGTGCGGATTATTTGGCTGGCGGTGTTTCGGTCGTTGAAATCGATCTTCTGCGTGGCGGGCAGCACACGGTCAACGTCTTGAGCGGCGAGGTCGATGATCCTGGCACGACTCCCTACCTCATTTGCGTCACTCGCGGTTCGATGCCGTGGCGTCAGGAGCTCTACGAATGCGCGGTGCGGAAACGGCTGCCGATCATTAGCATTCCTTTGCGGCTCGACGATCCGGACCTGCCGCTCGACATCCAGAGTCTGGTCGACCGCACTTACGAAACCGGCCGGTACTGGACACTCGACTACTCGAGGAAGCTCAGCCCGAGATTGAGCGATTCCGACGCCGAGTGGGCCCGCGAGCAGCTGCTGGCCGCGGAGTTACTCGGCTGAGTATTTTCTCTTCGATCCCGGCGAATCCAGATTAATATCAAGCATGGCGGCTTCACGAAAAAATCCATTTCCAGGAATGAATCCCTGGCTTGAGCGCAAGTGGTCTGGAGTCCACAACGCTTTGATCCATTTTATCTGGCAAGAATTCGGGGGCGCGCTTCCCGAAGCATTGATCGCTCGAACGGAAGAGCACGTCGCCGTGTCGGGTCGCGAAGGAAAAGGGAAAAACTATCGCGCCGATGTCGCGGTAAAGCTGGATGCCGACCCGGCTGATGCCTGGAAAACCGGGCAATCGCCGCTCAGAACGAATTTCGCGATTCAGGACAGCGACCTCGCGGTAGCCGAACCGAAAATCGTGTTCAGTGAGGAACCTCCGCATCGCTGGATCGAGATTCTCGATCATGATGGGAAACTGATCACGGTAGTCGAGGTGCTCAGCCCGAAAAATAAAGAAGGTCAGCCC
>JBLHKS010000194.1:0-13077 GCA_047620505.1 Verrucomicrobiales bacterium
CGAATCATGTTTTTCTGCGCAAAGTTAGATCTCTTTCCGTTAGATAGTTGCCACGAAAATCCCTGAAGAGCCCAGAATTGGTCCTGCATTCCGGTTACGAGTTTGCTGAGTGCAAACCAGAGGCCATACTTGGAGAAGACCAAAAACGCCCAAGAGCTGAAGAGAAACGCGAGCCCAACGTAAAAGTACCAGAGGGACCGCCTCGTCTTGATAGTGAAGACCAGAAATGTCGTAAATGCGGCGACGAAGAGCAGAAGAAGCCAATGGGCGTTGCCTCCAATGAAACTGCCGGCGTTGATCACGATTTGAGTCGAAGTGGGCAAGGCCTGGCCTACAAGCATGTCGTTGAAAATTTGTTCGAACTTCGGCACCCGAAAGGCGAGAAACCAGAGCAATTTGAGCGGTGCCAGCCACATCAGAGCGCTGATGACTTTCAGCGCTCGACGCAGCGAGGCGACTTCGGAGGAAAGCTGATTGAGATCCGGTTCGGGGTTGCCCATCCTTTGATTTAATCAGCCGAATCGACCAGCGGCGAGCGAAATTGGACTCGACGATCCCTGCTCAATTTTTGCCTTCCGAATCCGACAGTGAACAGGCTGAGCCAAAATGAATTCGCAGCGAGGATCAACGGCCCCTCGCTGGAGCGCGAGATTGATCGGCTCGAAATTCGAGAATGTCGCCCGGCTGACATTCGAGGTGTTGGCAAAGTCGCTCCGAAACGGAGCACGGATGTCCACATCCGTCCTTCTTCGCCTTACGGACGTGGACGTCCGTGCTCCTTTCAATAAAGCGTCGAATACGTGGCCTCGATTCCCGGGCACAGCTTCGGAAACAACCGCTGGAGCAGCTCAAAATCTCCCGTCGTCCGAATCTGGATTTCGCCCGTCTGTCCTGGGTTCACGCGAAGCATCCCATCGGTCGAAAGGAGGCTTTTCAGACGATTCGCGACCGGGGCTCCGGTGTCGATCACACGGACATCGGGCCCTGCCGTCTGCTCGATCAACGACCGCAGAAACGGATAGTGGCTGCACCCTAACACGAGCACATCGACGCCTTCCGCGAGGAGCGGGACGAGAACTTCCCGCACGACGCCCTCGGCTTCCGGCCCGTCGAGGACGCCGGCTTCGACCAGATCGACGAATTCCGGACAGGGCCGCGTGATCACCCGGATTCCGCGGCTGTGGTCGTTGACGAGCCGGTGAAATCGCTCGCCCGCCAGCGAAGCCTCGGTCGCGAGCACGCCGATCGCGCCTTTCCGACTGAGCTGTGCCGCGGGCTTCACGGCCGGCTCCATTCCGACGAACGGAAGCGGGTAACTCGCCCGCAGTGATTCGATCGCCGCGATTGTGGCCGAGTTGCAAGCGATGACGATCGCCTTCGCGCCGTGATCGATCAGGAAGTCGGTCAGCTCCGCGGTTCGCGCGCGGATTTCCTCGAAACTACGCCGCCCGTACGGGCACCAGGCCGAGTCCGCGATGTAGAGGAGGTCCTCGGCGGGCAGGAGCGCGTGGATTTCGCGCAGGACCGAAAGTCCGCCGAGACCAGAATCGAGAATGCCGATGGCTTGTTGTTGAGCGATGCGATTTCTTAATCGATTCCAGCGCGGAGGCAACCAGCAGCTGCTGGCTGGACGAATCCGACGATCTGCCGTAGAGCCGGGATGTGAAAAAACTCCTCTCTGTTTTAATAGCGCTCTCCGCAGCTTCTTCGCCAATCCTACAAGCTCAGGATGAAGCGAACTACGACGAATCCAAAATCCCGGATTTCACGTTGCCAGATCCGTTGAAGTTCGAAGACGGCTCCAAGGTCGAAAACGCCGGGCAGTGGCCGAAGCGCCGAGCCGAGATTCTAGCATTGTTCGAAGAACATGTTTATGGACGGCTTCCCTTGAATGTAAGCCGGGACACGGTTCGGCACGAGGTTCGCAAATCGGTTCCCGGATTTCTCGATGGAAAGGCCGAGCTGCGCGAAGTCCGGATTTTCTTCACGGCCGCGAAAACGCCTTTCATGGACGTGCTCCTGATTTTGCCAAACTCAGCAACTGAGAAGCCGGTGCCGACGTTTCTAACGCTGAACTTCGCCGGCAACCACTCGGTTCACGCGTCGAAAGAAATCACGATCACCGAAGCCTGGACGCGCGAAGGCGATCACAAGGCGACCGAGGCTGACCGCGGCCTCAAAGCCAGCCGCTGGGCGATCGAAAAAATCATCGATTCGGGCTGTGGACTGGCGACGATTTACTACGGCGAAATCGATCCCGACACGGATGATGGATTCGAAAACGGGATCCACGCGGCTTACGGAAAGCCGAAGAAAGACGAGTGGGGTTCGATCGCGACTTGGGCTTATGGCCTGAGTGTGGCTCGGGATTATCTCGGCACGTTGAGAGAAGTTGATCAGCGTCGTGTCGCCGTGATGGGCCACTCGCGACTCGGCAAAACTTCGCTCTGGGCTGGCGCGACGGATGAGCGGTTTGCGCTCGTGATTTCGAACAATTCAGGGTGCGGCGGCGCTGCGTTGAGCCGTCGGCGGATCGGTGAAAAGGTCAAGCGGATCAACACTTCGTTCCCGCACTGGTTCAACGACAACTTCCAAAAGTACAACGACAACGAAGCCGCGTTGCCGGTCGATCAGCATCAGCTCATCGCGCTGATCGCGCCGCGCCGAGTCTACATCGCGAGCGCTGTCGAGGACCGCTGGGCAGATCCGAAGGGCGAATTTCTAGCGGGATTTCACGCGGCCCCGGTCTGGCAACTGCTGGGCAAGAAAGGCGTTGGCGTCGATACTCAGCCGGAGATCGATACGCCGGTTGGCGAGGAAATTCGGTATCATGTCAGGACCGGAAAGCACAACGTCCTGCCCTACGACTGGGAAAATTATATCAAGGCGCTGAAGACGATTGGCGAGTAGGCGAGCTACGTCAGGATCTCCGTGATCGCCCCGGTCTGCGGCACGCCGTTTTTCTTCAGCGCAAGATCGAGATTCCCGTAATGCTCGACTGGGTTGCCGAACGCGTTCAGCCAAGTCGTCCACCAGTTGCCAATCGTACGGTGACCATCCGCGCCGTACTCGGGAAACCGCACGTAACGACCGGCGATTTTCAGTCTGCCGCCGCTTCCGCCGACAACGATGTAAGGCCACTCGGCGAGGTTCCCGTGGTGCTCGTTTCCAGCGTCGCTGAAGTAAAGAATCGTGGTGTTGTCCAGCATCGTTCCGTCGCCTTCGGGCACGGCTTTGAGCTTCGCCGCGAGTCCGGCAACGAGCTCCAAATGATGCCGCCGAATCAAGTCGCGGGCCTCTTCCGGTGTCTTGCCGTTGCAGACTTCTTTGTGGCCGATTCCGTGAACATTTTTCTCAGTCAGGCCGAGCTTCGGGTAATTAACGCTAATGTTGTCTACCCGCAAAGTGACCACGTTTGTGATCCCCGAAATCAGCGCAGCCGCCGACAAATCGAAATGCGCTTCCTGACGCGATTCCGGCGAATCTGAGGTAAATCGGTCATCCAGTTCTGGCGCGGCAGCGCGAATTTGATCCCCCATCGTCGCCAGCTTCTCGCGCCGAATCTGGAGTTCCTCGAACGCATTCAAGTAGTGATCCATTTTCTCGCGCTCCGTCCCTGGCAGCGTCCGCTCGAGCTTTTTAATATCGTCGACCATGAAATCCAGGAGCTTGCCCTGAAGTCCCTGCCGCTTCTGCGCAAGATCACTGTTAGCCATCGCGCTTCCAAACAGCTGGTCATGCGCGATGTCTGGACTTGCCTGAAAAGGAAGTTCGCGCCCCGGCCCAAGCGCCGTGATTCCAGGGTAAAGCGTGCCTTCGGTCTCCTTGCCCATCACCTTTCCGCGCAACGCGAGCCCGACGTGGTTGAACGGCGACGGAAACAGTTTCGCCAGTTCCGAATCCGCCGTCGCGCGCAGAATCGAGCCCGAGCTGTGTTCGCCGCCGGTTTTGTAGACGCCCATCGCGCCAAACCAGCTCGAATGCCCGCCTTTGCACATCTTTCCGGATAGACCTTGAACGATCGCCGTCTGATCTTTGAACGGTTCAAGCGGCTCGAGCGTGTCCGGCAGCTGCTGACCGGCAAGCGGCTCGTCGATGAGCTTCGTTTTGTCTCCGACCTTCGAACGAACGAACTCAGGCTCGATCCGATCGGCGATGATCCCGCTGGATTTGACCACGAAAACGAAACGCTGCGGAAACCCGCTCGGAGTCTCCGCCGCCATTTGACTGAGCATCGGCGTCAGCAACGTGGAGCCCGAACCGAGAGTCAGGCCTTTGAGAAACGTGCGGCGATTGTCGGTCATAATAAAGGTAAACGAGTCAGTCGATGAAAGCGGGTAGGACGCGTTCCGGAACAGTCGAGAGCATTTTGCCCATCCCTTTCTGGTGCGCGGTGACGACCACGATGAGGTCGAATTCTGGAAACATCAAAATGAATTGGCCGCCCGCACCACGGCCAGATTTGCAGTCAATTTTGCGACCCTCGACCTGCGCATCGTGCCGCCACCAGAAAAATCCATACGACGTTTGCTGAGCATTCGTGTGCAACTTTCCAGTCGCCATTTCCACGAATTCCACAGGCAGCAGCTGCTGGTCAGCCCACTTGCCGTCGTTCAGGACCAGCAGCCCCCATTTGAGCATATCGCGAGAGCGCAGGCTGCTCCCTGCCGCCGATTTGGGTAGGCCGCTGAGGTCGTTCTGCCAGCCGAAACTCGTGATGCCGAGCTTGCCGAGCACCTCGGTTTCGATGAACTCGCGCGCTGTGCCCGGGACGGCGGTTTCGAGGACCTGCATCGCAATTGAGGGATCGGATCCCTGGTATTTGAAGGTCTGAGTTTCGTCGGAAATCGGCGCGCTGTTCTCAAGATAGGCTCGGATTTGCCCCTGGCCCTTCAAGCTCTCGGCCTTCCTGCGAACTTCGATTACTTTTTTGGCGTCGAGCCGAATTCCAGAGCGCATGTTCATCGCCTCGGTCAGCGTGATCGTCTCAGCGCCTTGAACGAGCTTAGCTCGATCGAGTTCCTTGAGAAACTCGACAACTGGTTTCTCGAGATCCGCCATCGTCAAATGTCCCAGCTGAATCGCTCGGCCAATCGCCATCGCCGTGTACGATTTCGTGATCGACATCTGGTAGTGCGGATAATTGATCCGGCCGCGACGGAAGTACGATTCGAAAACCAGTTTTCCGCGGTGGGAAATCAAGAGGCTGTCGATTTGACCATGCTTGCCAGCCGCAATTTCTTCGACAAACGCCGGAATCTCCGTGTTGTCGCCCAGCGATCCAACCCGAATCCCGTCTTCGAGATCCTGCGGCTTTCTGGTGATGTAAGGCTCTTCAAGATCCGGTATCGCCTGCTCAGCCTGATAGGAAACGTCCTTGGCATTGAGATCCGTGATCTCTGGAGCTAACCCGTCGCTCTCCGCGGCCGCCGCGGTGAGGAGAATCAAAAACAACAGCGTCGTGGATTTCATTGTGCGAAGAAAATTCTGAGGTTTTTCGTCTGGCGAGCAGCTGCGACGATGTCCGGCCGACCGTCGCCATTCAAATCGGCCGCTTTGATGTCTTCCACAGCGACTTCATCGTTGGAAACTTTCGTCTCGCGCCAATTCTCGCCCGCCTCATCCAGCGGCGTGAAAAATTTGATCCCGGGCCCGCCTGGCGTGTCTTTCGGATGCATCGCGCGCCAGCCGACGACGATCTGGTCCGAGCCAACACCGAGGAAATCCGCGACCGCGAGCGCGTGCCCGTCCTTCAGCGCGTCGTCCAGAACCGCCGCCTGACTCCAGAGCTCGCCCGGATTCTCAGGCTCAACGTAAACCGCAGACTTCGTCCCGTGCATCGGCTCGATCGTCACGATGAATCGCCTGCCCCCCGGCAACCGCCCATCGCGAATCTCTCCCGCAAAATCTTTCGTCAATTGTCTCGGTGCCCACTCGCCGCCGTCGATCCGGTCAAACAGCCAGACGCCTTCCTTCGCAGCTACGATCAACTCCTCTTCCGGATCGTCATCCCAATTCACCGGATGAAAGTTATGCGATTGGTGCAGAAAACTACCGACCTCCTTCGTCTTCCAATCGTTCGTCCCGGGCTTCGGCATGAAGTATTCCAGAATCTTGATCCCCCGCCCCACGCTGTCGATCGTCCCGCGTCCACGCAGCGGCTTCACCACCAAATTCACGCTCTCCGGCCCTTGAACCCAGTGCATTCGATGCGTGCTCGGCTCATGCGGCAGCTTCACTGGCGTCCACATTTTTGTGCGATCGTCAGGCGCGACGAGGAGGTGCACCGCGCCGTCCTTGACCGTCTCCATAAAATTCCACTGCCCACCGACCGCGATCTCGCACTTCCCGTCGCCATCGACATCGCGAGCAGCCACGCAGACGTTATCCCGCTCCGTCAGATCGCGCGCGATGATATGCTTCTCCCAACTCGGATTCTGGTACCACTGAATCGTCGACTTATCGCAGAGGATGATGTCCCGCTTGCCATCGCCATCGACATCTTCGAGTTGCAGGCCGTAGCCGATCTCGATCTGGTCGATCTCCACCTCCTTCCATTTGAATTCCGGAGGCTCAGCAGCTGCTGAGGCGGCGAACGCGAGGAGGAAGAGAGCTGGGCTGAATTTCACGGGCCGAATTTACAACCCGGAACCATCCGTCATCAATCAAAGACCTTGTCGTTATCCGGAAGCAGATTGGCGGCCAGTCCCTCGAACCAATCCTTGATCAAAACTTTGCCTTCGCATCCGCCTTGGAAAATCGGATCCGAAAAGAGGGTTTCGGCCGCGTGCAAACCAAGCGCGCGATACGCCTCGAACTGCGCCTCGCCGAAGAATTGATCCGCGATCGTTTCGTGCGGAAACGTCGGGCTCTGCTCCTTGTAATCGAGAACGTAATCCGGTTCGAGGCCAGTGACGGTCATCTGGATGACCAACAGCCAACCCAGCAGCTGCTCACCGTTTTCGTCCACGCCGTAGTGGATTTTGCCCAGCGCTGCAGGGAACGAACTCACCCCGCGCTCGTTGAACTCCAAATCGCTGGTGTCGATTTCGATATCGACTCCGAGGTCGATTTTCGCGTAGCGCTGCACGAGCCGCAGGGCGCGAAAATCCAGATTCGGATCACTGGCGCCGACTACCGAAATGATGAATTTGCAGCGCCGCCGCAGAAGTTCGTAGACCCCGAGGTTTTCGATGTGGCCTCCATCGGAGAGCAGGACGTGGCGTTGGTTTTCATCCACGCCTTTGCTGAAAAGCTCGCGGAGCAAATGCAGACCGCTGGGCGGCAGCCAGGCGGAAGGCAGTCCCTTTTCGGACTTCGCTGGATTGGGAGCCCAGTAGCCGAGCCGGATGTTCAGAGAAGTGATGATGAATTGAAAAGACTTCGGCGTGATCGTGCCCATCAACGAATTGGCCGCCGCCCCGGAAACCGCCATTGCCGTGCCGAGATCGATGTGTGGATCGCTCGCTTCCATGGCATCCGTTTTCGCGTAGCCCGTCAGTGGGCTTCCGCAGAAATGGCGGCTGAAGAAGAAGAAATCGGCATTCCGCCCACGAAGATTTTCGTCCTTACTACTTGGCAGATTGACCGCGCAGTTGAGCAAGTGATAGGGCGCGCCTCCGCTGGACTTGAGTTTCTGAAGGGAAAACGATTTTCGCTGGTCCGCAGCGGCGTTTTTCTGAGATTCGAAGGGAGGAAGATAGCACTCGCAGAGGCGGTCCCGATAAAACGGGTGGAGCGAATTCGAATTCGCGTTGATGACGACGAGAGCCCAGAAAAGAACGCCCGCAGTTGCCATCAGGAGATAAGCCCAAGGCCACGGGTTAGGATTGAAGCCAAGCCCGACGAAGTGGTGGGTGAGAAACAAATAGGCGCACAGGAGAAACAACGGACCGCTGAGAAAAAACACGAATTGCGCCAGTCGCCCCAGCCAACGCCGCCCCTGGGTAAGGACGGTCACGGCTCCAGAGAGCACCGGAAGAATGACCACCAGGGCTGCGTAAATCGCTTGAATCTTTTCAGGATCCAGCCAAGAGCCGGCCTCTTTCGCGCACTGAACAATTGAGGAGAAAACAACAACCGCCCCCGGGATTGCGCTCGCAATCCAGCCCAGAAGCGCGCAGAGAAGAATGACGAACGTCACGGTGGCGGCCTTGGCAGCCCGTTGCGAATCGGGTTTTGTCCTCTCAAACCCAAGCTGCGTCAGCCACGCGCCGCCAGTCAAGACAGACAGCCAGATCGCGATATCCTGAGCCCAGTTGTTGCCCGGCGCCAACCAGCCTGAGCAGTCCACCGTCCCGTCCCAGATTTTCGCGACTTGAAGAATTTTGGTTAGCCCCACGAGCAACAGAACCAGGGAAAAAACGATCGGCAGATTGGCGAGAATCTTGGAAATTAGAATCACCGCCATCCGGGGGACGCCTTCATTCAAGAGGTACTTGCTGTTGTTGCGCAGATGGCGGATTTCAGGAGACTCAGGTCGATCCGTGCCCTCGCTTTTGAAGAGGTCGTCGATAGCGCGATGTCTCGCTTCGGCTTTTTCTGGTTCCGTTTGGCCTTCTGTTTTCTCCTCCTCAAACGCCGAGCTAAGAAACGCTCCAAGGTAACCGCCGCCGGACACAGTCGACAGGTAATCAATCTGCGGAAGCAGCCCCTTTTTGGCGAGTCCGGTTGTGACGCCCAGTGCGTAGGTCGCCGCCCGAATCCCGCCGCCCGAGAAAGCCAGGCCCACGATCGCTTTCTCCGGAGGCTTAGGATAGTCAGCTTCATCCAACGAAGCCTCACGGGGCCAGAAACTCTCGCGCCGATCTTGAATCGACTGTCGCTCCGCCACTTCGATCGCCCCCCACTGAGCCCCTGTCGTTCTGACTCCCCTGAGAATCGTCATGGGAAAGTCGTGGCCCAAATGGAGCGCACGCCGCTGCTCGCCGGTGTCGTCCGTATCACCCTCAACCGGATCGCCAGCGCCAGGCTCAGCCATTTGGCCAAACGCCTCGGTGTAGCCTCGGAGCTTTCCGCTCAACTCATTGAGTTCGGCCCGAAACGTTCGCCGGACGTGTTCATCCCGAAATCTGAGTTTGTCGCTTCCACTGAGCTTTTGGTCCTCGGTCATCCAGCCGTGCCAACGCGCCGTGTAGGGCCGGATCGTTTCGTTCAGCATCTCGACAGCCAACTCTGCAAACCCGTCGGCTGCGGGATGCTCGGCGATCAACTCCCGACTGGCCTTGAACAGCGAGTAGACGCTCGTCGCGGCGGTTTCTTCATTTCCTGAGCGAAAGTGAAGTTTCTGAGTCGTGATGCGGGTCGCCAGTTCGACCCACAACTTCCTTGCAGGATCACAATTCGGGTCTCGACCGTCGGGCTTCGTTTCGTCTTCCTGAGATGGCTGATTCATGGCTTTTCTGAAGGTGATCCTTTTCAGAAAAACAGAGTCTCCCCTTTCTGGGAAGGAAAATCCGATTCCACTAACGAATTGTTTTCCGGTAGAGAAACGAATCCGAAGTCAGCAACGAAATCACCAGAGCTCGGAAGCTGCCTTCGTTTTCGAGGTAAGCCTGGTCAGCGGCAATCAGAGTTGCCGAATCGCTCAGCGATTCGTTTCGGCCCATCCAGTAGCGGAAGGCGTGCCGAACGAAACTCTGCCGAGCGCGATCAGAGCGCGCGATACGCTTGAGCATGTCGATCGGATCTTCGACTTCACCGTCGAGCGCGGGGTCGCCGGTTCCGACTAACATGCCGCTCGAATTGACCGGCTTGGTCTTGCCTTTCGCCAGCAGCTGCTCAGTGCCACGGCGGTGACGGCCGAAGTCATCGAAGCTCTCGAACGGCATGCCCAACGGGTTCATCCGATCGTGGCAGCGCCAGCAATAATTGTCTTCGCGAATCACGCCAAAGCGCTCGCGCAACGACGAATGCGGGGCTTCAGGAATCGACGCGTCGACGGTGATCGGCAACTCGGGCGCCGATCCGGCGAGCAGGCGTTCGCGAACCCATTTTCCGCGTCGAACCGGGTCGTTATCCAGATTCAACGACTGCGCAAGAAGCCAGGCCGGATGCATCAGAATCCCAATCCGATTCTCCGGATCGAGCGCGAACGGCTGCTCGACGGGATAGTCGAAACTGGTGTCCTTCAGGTTGTAAGCCGTGATGTAATTTCGACGATCCGCCATCGGTAGATGGTTGATCCCATTCTTGTCGCACATCGCGAGGTAGGACATCCAGCGCTTGGTCACGTTTCCGTTGGCGTGGGTGAACATTTTGTGGATCGAGCGGACGTGAGCCATGTGCTCTTTGTCGACTGCGTAGGGGAATTTTTTCCAATCTAGATCCTTGTAGTATTCGTAAAACTGCTGCAGCGCTTCGTTAGTCGTTCGCTCCTCTTCGTTGTTGCCGGAATGCGCCACGAAGTAATCCCCTGTCGTCAGGAGTTGCGCGAAAACGTCGCGATCTTCATCGACGATGTGCATCACAAGCGCGTCGGCATCTGCGACGAGCATCTCCGGAACCTTGCGGTAATCGCCTTCGAATCGAGCGTCGTCCTTGAAGACCGTTGGCGCTTTGTGATAACCGAAAAACTCGTGGAAAAACCGCAGGACTCGCGGCTTTTCGGTTTCCGCGTCGTCCCAGATTCGGGCGACTTCGCGCTCGATGTCTTCGCGGGTCGCCAGGTTTCCAGACTTCGCGGCAACCAGCAGCTGCTCGTCTGGTTTTTGATCGGTTAGAGCGTAGGAAATCGCGAACACAAGTTCAGCAGAACCCAGCAGCTGCCGGCCGTGCTCATCAACTTCGCCCTGCCCAAATTCGCTGCGATAAATCGCTGCCGGGCTGATCGCGATCGCTAGCAATCCCAGTCGTAGCCCCTCGGCGTTGCCGGCTTCCGCGATCGAGTTCTGAATGAGGGTTCGATATTTTTCCGTCTGCTCTGGCGACGGCTCTCGCTCGATCACCATCGCAAACATTTTCGCGATCGCCGTGTCAATTGTGGCTTCGTCAGGTGGTTCCGCAGCCAGAACGATCGCGCCGAACTCTTCCGGCGTTTGGTGGAATTTCGGGCGGATCGGTTTGCCGTTTTTGTCCTTCGGCAATTCATCTTCGGGCGTCTCGCCGTGAACCCTGACGTGCACCTCTTGAATCGCGCCTTCGAGCATTTTTCCTACCATCGAATCCGCGTTTCGCATCATCGTTCCTAGCGTCGCCGAGTCCGCCATCGTGATCGCCGCGTAGTCGACGATTCCAGCGCGTTCCTCGATCGTGAACGGCTGCTTAATCTTCGTCAGCGCCGCTGCGCGAGCTCCGTAACGGCCGGGCCGCGTGAACCCGGCACCGCGATCGATCAGCGAGTCGAAAATCTGCGGACTCCGTTTCCACATTCGCGCTGAAGTTGACGGAACGGCGGTGATCGAGCCATCGAAAAGCGTTTCGTGATCGACGTAATTTCCGTACTCTGGCGTCTTCAGTTTTTCGCGTAAATCGGGCGTGTGCCCTGCCGCGATCAGCTCAGCCTCAATCACCGCGACGATCTGCTCACGCTCGACTCCATTCGGCTGTGGCTTTTTCTTCGGCGGCATTTCGCCGAACGCGATCTGGTCCATCGCGAGGTTTCGCGTTTCGACCTCTAGCGCGGCCCAGTTCTCAAGGGAGACATCGCCTTTCGCCGTCTCGGCGTCGTGACACTCGAAACAATGCTTTTCCAAAAACGGCTGAATCTCCGCCGCTCCCGCAATTCCGCTGAGCAGAATCAGATGGATCGCGAAAACCCTCACAGCTCACGAATTCGAACGTTTTTGAACCAGACGACCTGGCCGTGATTCTGAAAGCCAATCTTGCCAGATCGCGGAAAGTCTTTGAAGGCGTTTTTGAACTTGTTGGTCGTTCCGTCAGGGTTTTTCCCGACCTCAGCCCAGTCATCGACGTTCACGTCGACCACGATCTCACCGTTGAGCGCGATCATGATTCGCGAACCATCGCAGGTCAACGTCAGCTGGTTCCATTCGCCAACTGGATTCGAATTGTCTTTCGAGGGAGCCTTGCCGTCGTAGAACGAGGCGTTGAGTTTGAGCTCGTCGCGCGGGCCGTGGGAGGCCTGAAAGCCTGCGTTGTCCATCAGCTGAACCTCGAAGCCGCCTTGGACCGGATTGGCTTTGTCCGATCGATAAAAGACTCCGCTATTCGCGCCTTCGCTGAGTTTGTAGGACAGGCTGAGGACGAAATCTCCGTATTCGCCGACGCTCCAAATGTTGCCCAACGCCTTCGGTTTCGGCTTGCCCGCCTTGTCCTTGCCTTCGGCCATTCGGCAGATCATCGCGCCCTCGTCATCGATTTCCCAGCCGCCTTCCTGGTCGAGTTCCCAGCCTTCAAAATCACTACCGTCAAACAGCGTCTGCGAGGCTCCCAAATGCGGCTCGACCGCCTTCACGACCTGTTCGGCGAGGAGCTTCGAACCCTCCGGCTTGAAATGAACATCGCCCGGCTTAGTTCCAAATTCTTCCATCTTTCCAGCCAACACCGCGTGGAGATCGTTGATCGCAATTTCGTGTTTCGCCATCACCTCGCTGGCCGCTTTATTGTAAACCGCGTCATCGCCGACTTTCCTACCAAACTCGCCCTCCGGCACCGGCGTTGTCGTTCCGAAAATCAACGTCGCGCCTGTTTTCTTCAGCTCAGCCACGATCTTCTCAAGATTCTCGGCGTACTGCTCTGGCGTGTGTGTCAGGGTTCCGTTTTCCTTGTCGCGCTTGCCCTGATTCTTCGATTCCGGATTGCGATAGCAGAGATCCCAGAGGCCCCAATTAAAGTGGATCACGTCCCAGCGGCCCTTCTTTGGATCGAGCCACTTTCCGATGTTAGCGACCCCCATTCCGGTGTGGCCGGCGTTGGTCGGGATGCGGTGGACGTTGGCTTTTCCCGCCAGCAGCTGCTGAACGTCGACGGTGTAGCCGATCGAGATCGAATCGCCAACGAGGAGCACACGAGGGAGCGTCGGGTCCTCTTCAACAACTTTAGCAAAGGCCGAGTTCTTCTGTGCGATTGCGGACGAGCACGCGAGGAAGACGAAAAGAATAAGGGAAGGCAGAGGCT
>JBLHKS010000195.1:0-12947 GCA_047620505.1 Verrucomicrobiales bacterium
CCACCACTACCAGGCGGATCGGCGTCCTAAGATCCAAGCGCCTCTTCCGCGTCCTCAAGCTCCTCCCGGCGTCGTCCGTAGCCGTGTTTTTCGATCAGCTCGCGGGCCTTGTCCAGTTCGGCGCGGTCGCGGAAGATGCGGGCGCGGAAGATGCGGGCGCGGAAGATGCGGGCGCGGTGGAGGTGGACGTCGGCGAGGAAGAGCGGCATCGGGCCGCGGCGGGCGATCTGCTCGGCCTCTTCGAGGAAGGCGGAAGTTTGAGCGCGGAATTCGGATTCCGGCTTTTCCCATTCTTCCGCATCTTTCCGCATTACCAATTCCGCATTCAAAAGACTGGCGGTGAGCAGGGCTTTGGGGAGGTAGTCGCTGCGACCGGCCTTGCGGAGGCCGCTGAGGGCGAGTTCGAGTTGGGTTCGGGCGGCTTCGAACGCATCGTCGTCGCTCGCGTGACGGTTCGGCGCGGGATCCTGATCGCGGGGTTTCGGCTCGGCTTTGCTTTCGAGTTCGGGTTCCGTTTCGGTTTGCAGGATGGATTGATACAGCCGGGCCCGGGCGAGGGTCAGGTGATCGAGGGCGATGTCGAGGAGGGGCAAATTGTATTTCTGGCCCAACTCGAGAGTTTGAGTAGCGCGGCGGATGGCTTCGGCGCAGGCTTCGAGTGCGTAGTCCCGAGTCTCCGCACTCGGGCGCGGCTCCGAGCCGCGATTCTCCGAATTGGCTTCGCGGCGGGTGCGGAGACCCTTTTCTACGGTTTTGAATCGCCAGGCGGCGCGCTCGGCCTCGGCCAGGATCAGGTCGCAATACCGGAAGCCCTGCAACGAGTAGAGCAGCGGAAACTCCGGCTGCCTCTCGGCCTGGATCCGCTCGGCCTGCTCCAACAGCGCCCGGGCCTCGGATCGCTCCCCGGTCAGATGCAGCGCGTCGGCCGCCGTCGTGCGATTGAGCATTCGCTGAAACGCATCTCCGCTGCGGTCGGCGAACTCGATCGAGCGCCGGCCGTCGCTCACCGCTTCTTCCAACAGACCCAGAGTCGCCTCCAACTCGCTCAGGTTGCTGGCCCGAGCCGCTGCCGATTTCCAATTCTCTGCTGCAATCGCCATTTCCAAAGCGCCCCGCATCGGCTCAAGGGCTTCGGTGAGGCGGCCGAGGGCGCGCAGACGGAAGGCGGCCTCGTTGAGCAGCCAAGCCTGGTCCGATTCGCTCAGATTCCGCGAGAGCCTCCGCCAAGGCGCGTCGAAAAACGCCGCCACCGCCCCGAGATCCGCCCCGATCGCCCCGAGTTGCCTGGTGCTGTAGAATCCGCCGTGGCCCGTGCCGCGCAGGATGCGGTCGCGATAAACATGGACGCACGCCTCCTGTTGCCGCCCGGCCAGACAGCCGTGGATTACGGCCTGATAGAGCGGCTGGAGAACGGCGAGCGTGGAGGGCTGTTGCGGCTCGGTCGTTTCTCGGAGATGATCGAAGAGACGGGAGTGCGCCTCGCGGAAGGCGTCCTCGTGTGTTTCCTGCAACTGGGCGGAGAAGTATTCTCGGACAAGAGGGTGCGCGTCGAGGGTGACTTGGTGAGGGGGTGACTTGGTGATCGAGTTGGACGAGGCCGGCGTGATCGAGACGGGTGACGGCGATTTTCCAAGCTCGATCCGGCAGATCGACGAGTTCGTCCGTCAGGCCCGGGATGACGGGCTCAGCGCGGAGCGCGGCGAGACATCCGGCGCTCGCAGCGCGGTCGAAAAGGCCGAGCAGACGCAGAATTCCCAGCTGAATCCGGCCTTCGCGCCGTTCGGCGGGCGTGCGGGGTGCGTCCTCGTCCTCGAACCAGAGTTGATAGGCCCGGATGACTTTGAAGGCGTGGCCGTAGGGCGAATCGGGATCGTAACTCCGCATCCACTCGGGATCGGCCTCGGCGAGTTGAAAAGTGTCGCGCTGGCGGATGTCGCCGCAGTTTTCGCCGCCCGCGATGAGTTCGAGATACCGGCCCATCAACGAAAGAGTCAGGGCGTGGCCGCCGAATTCGGCGGAGGCCTCACGCAATTCGGAGTCGTCCGGTTTGATCTCCGCTTCGCCCGCCCGCTGGACGCCCCGGGCGTGGAGGAGCGCGGCGCCGGCCTCGTCGCTGAGTTGTTCGAGCGGTTTTTCGACGCAGGTCGCGCGTCCCTCGAGATCGACGACCGGCTCGCGGGTGGTGACGATGCAGAGGCCCGGATTTTTCCCGGCCAGACCGCGGAGCAAGGCTTCGAGCGCCGGTTCCGTCCACTGCCCGGCGATGGGGCCCGGCGGATGTTGCAGGGGCTCGACGCCGTCGAGGAGGAGGAGCGTTTTTTTCTCGGCGACGAGCTTGGCGAGGCGTTCGCCGCGGGCTCGGGAGTCGCCCGCGTTCGGGTCGGGATCGCCGAACCATTCGAGCGCGGCGGCGAGGAAGAATTCGGAGGTGGCGGCGCCTTTGCGTTCTTCGCGGGTGCCCTGGCTGTAGAATGACCAATCGAAGACGCGTTCGGCCCCGCGCCAGCCTTTCGCGGCCATCTCGCCCATCCAGGTGGTGGTCAGAGCCGTTTTTCCGGCGCCGCCCCAAGCCTGGAGGATGACGATGTGCTGCCCGGGATCAGCCCAGGCGGAGTCGAGGGCGGCGAGTTCGGTTTCGCGGCCGAAGAGTTTGGCGGTGTCGGAGGGCAAGCGACTCGGATGGACGTCGGCATCGGAATCTTTGGGCGGGAGAAGGTCGTTCAGGTCGGCGAGGACGAAGCTGCTGAGGCGCTCCTCGTTGAGAAAGACATCGCGGTCGCGCCCGAGTTTGCGGATGCGGTCGTAGTGGGCGGTTTGCAGCAACTGCTGGTCGGGATCGGCCTTGAAATCGGTCTCGCGTGGAGCTTTTTTGTGCGGTTTGTAGATGTGGAGGCGGATCTTGTGAAAGGCAGCGAGGTAGGCCTCCCACTGCGTGTAGGAGAATTTCGCGAGGCCTTCGCGGGTCGCGCCAGTTGTCTTGGCGAGCATCTCGAGCAGGTCAGGATGCTCATCGAGGAGCGCGTCGACCGCGGCCGCAGGCGGGATGTGGCCGACGGCATCGCCGACGAGGTGGATCACGGCGTCGCAGCCCTTGAGGAAGCTGTCGAGTTTCTTCAGTGTCGTGCCGCCGAGCGTTCCCCACTTTTCCTGAGTTTCGACACGGACGCCCGCGCGCTCGATGTCGCTAGCGAGGAGCTCGCGGTAGGCGCGGAACTCGGGTTCGGTTCCGTAGAGCTCAGATTCCGGATGCGGTCGGTCGTGATCCGGATACATGCAGTAGGAAACGACACTCGTGAACCGGGCTTGTGGCGCAAATCGCTTCCATGCTTCCAGTGCGTTTATGTTGATCGCCATGTTCGCGTGAAACTGAGTGGCAGGGTGCGTCGCAGGCCAGCCGCCGGCTTTGTAGACGGCGGCGAGGTGGAAAATGTGGCTGATCTCGCCAGTGGGGAGTTCTGAGAACCAATCAAATGTTTGAGCTGGGTTTGTCAGATCAAAATCGGCGCTTCCAACGGCAAGAGCCGAATCGCCGAGTCGCCGGGCGAGCGCTCGACCGATGAAACCGGTTCCACCTAATACGATCGCCCGTTTCATTCGGCATCAACGAGATGAACGGTTGGATGAGGCACTATAAACTGACCACCGGCCTCGAGAAATTTTCGATATTTCTTTTTAAAGAAATCGAGGAAATTCCACGCCAGACAGAGATAGAAATCCGGTGGGTCGCGCTCTTCGCCTTCGTCGACAATCGGGACGTGCGTTCCTGGCGTCAGAAATCGCTGACATGAATATTCTGGGACTTCATCTGGGTCACGACGCCTGCGCCGCCCTGCTGGTGAATGGGGAGATCCGCGCCGACGTGGCCGAGGAACGCTTTTCGCGAGTTAAGCATCAGCATGGTGTTCCTTGGCAGTCGGTCAGGTATTGCCTGGAGGCTGGAGAGATTGAGATGACCGATGTCGATGTGGTGGCCATCGCCACGAATAATCCGGTCCCTGATTTGGATCACCTTTTCCGTTGGAAAAACGGAGTGCAACAAAAGCACTGGATGATTCGGGTTCAAGATGCGGTAAAGCGCTGGAAAGGCTACCCATTGCGTGGTACCCCACTTTACTTTGAATCGCACGACGTAAGCGATGACCTGGAAGTGGATCATGTGGAACATCACCTGGCACACGCAGCCTCAGCCTACTTCACGAGCGGAAGCGATGCTCACCAGTTGGTGGCGACGATTGATGGTCAAGGCGACGGATTTTCAACCTGCATTTGGAGGGGGCAGTCAGGAACGCTTGAGCCTCTTCTCAAGTTAGGTGAAGAGTCCTCCATTGGCATTTTCTATGGGATTGTCACCGAAGCGTTGGGCTGGTGGCATGGCGATGGGGAGGGAAAAACCATGGGCTTAGCGCCGTATGGGGACGAATCGAAAGTGAAAGATGTCCTGGAGGCTTACCATCCGAAATTCGAAGCCGGTGAATTGGTGGAGCCATGTAATTTTGGCCAGCTATACCAATGGGATCGAAGCGGTGCGATTCACCATCACTACGAGTTTGCGGATGAAATCCGGAAAATTGTTGAAAAGCACGGGCGAGAGCATCTAGCCGCGGAAGCCCAGCGTGTTTTGGAACAGCAGATTTTCAACGTGGTTTTTCCATGGATGGAGAAAGAGAAGACTCGTAACCTCAGCTGCGCAGGGGGCCTGTTTCTAAACGTGAAGTTGAATCAGCGCATTTGGGAAAGTGGGAAGGTGGATCAGCATCACATTTTCCCTAACGCGGGAGATTCCGGTTTGGCGATCGGTGCAGCACTACACGCATGGCGCAAGCGACGCCCAGATGCTCCTAATCTAAAATTAGAACAACTCTATTTCGGCCCGGAATTCAGCAACGAAGAAATAGAGGACGTGTTGAAAGCTCGGAATCTCAATTATCGCAGAATGGAGGACACCGAGACAGAGGTAGCTCAGCGCCTGGCCAATGACCAAATCGTCGGGTGGTTCCAAGGTCGGATGGAGAGCGGTCCCAGGGCGCTAGGGAATCGCTCCATTCTGATGAGCGCTAATCGGGCGGAAAACAAGGACATCATTAATGCTCGTGTAAAATTTCGAGAAGGATTTCGGCCGTTTTGTCCTTCGCTGCACTGGGAAAAAAGGGATGAGTATCTGGAAAACAGTCGCGACGAACATTTTATGATCACGTCGTTCACCTGCCCAAAGGCAAAGCGCGATAGAGTTCCGGCTGTGGTACACGCCGATCATACTCTCCGTCCGCAAACGGTCAAAAAATCAGCCAATCCTCGCTACTGGCGTTTGATAGATGAGTTTGGACAGAGGACCGGAGAGCATTTGTTGCTGAACACTTCGCTTAACATCATGGGCGAACCGATGATCACCCGGCCAGAGGATGCGATTCGTTGTCTCTACGGCAGCGGCTTGGACTGCTTGGCTATTGGCGACTTTTTGCTGGAGAAATGATTACCAAAGGAATACGCAATTTGCTGTTCGAGGCGCTTCACGGATTTCGTGGTTATCCCGTTTCGTTTGGTGAATTCTGCTTTCGGCTCGATGCATCGCTCCGGCGGTGGGATTCAGATTGCGAGACGATTGTTCGAGAAACGCTCGTTTCGCTGATTCAGCAAGGTTTCTGGGTGGCGGATATCGGAGCCAACTTTGGCATGCACGCCCTGGTTGCTGCTGAGCAAGTTGGGGAGAGCGGAAGGGTTTTCGCTTTCGAGCCGATGCCAAAAAACGCCAACCTGCTGCGGCGGCACGCTGACCTCAACGGATTCGCGGCTTGCTTCGTGATTGAGGAGGCTGCGGTTTCCAATTCCGTGGAATCAATGATCGAGATCATGGCTCCGCAGGATGCACTGGCAGTTACCGCGTCATTGCATTGGAAAGTTCAAGGCACGGTTGCGACTCAAGTCAGAAATCTTCGGCTGGATGACTACGCAGCGTTTGCTGAGCGGTCGCCCGATTTGGTCAAAATCGATGTCGAAGGCGCGGAACTTGATGTGTTGCGAGGAGGCGAGCGGCTGCTTTCCCGATCTCACCCAATTTTGCTTCTCGAAGTTCACCCCCGTCAATTGGCATCTGCGGATTCGCAACCGAGCGAAGTGGAGTCACTCCTCGGTGACTTGGGATACCAATTTGCGCAATTGCAGAAGGTGGAAGGCGACCGGGAATACCATCTTTTGTGCCGCCCCAAATGAGTCAGCCGCGCCGCATGTTGATTTGTGAGGAAGCGCTCAAAAATCACAATGGACATTGGTTTGAATACAACAAGGCTGTGGTCAGGATGAATCGCGACGAGGGTGTTAAAGTTGATCTTCTCGCCCACTGTGAAGTCGCTCCCGAAATTGTAGATTCATTGGGAGCTGAGCCGTATTTTGAGTGGACGAATTGGGATCAAATATACTATCACCCTTCGGCGTGGCGGCGGTATTTGGGAATACTTCGCCACAACTGGCGTGTGTTCCGGGCCATCCGGCGGCGCCTGCGCGAGTCCGAGCCCTACGACCTTGTCTTCGTGCCGACGGTCGTCATTTTTCATCTGATCGCGTGGTGGTTTCTGGCAACATTCGACCGAGGCCGCAAGGCCCGGCGGATCGTTCTCCTGATCCGCAACAGCGCGGCCAGCTACGAGTCCGAAGATGGCGCTCCCGTTTTCCCGCGCTCGTCCCGAATCCTGCGCTTCGTTCTGAGACGCTACCGGAAACTCTTGGCCAGCGGCCGCGTTCGGTTGACCTCAGACAGCCATCGCTTGGCCGAGGAGTACCGCCAACTGGCTGATGTCGAAGTGACCGTGGCACCTCATCCATGCCTTCTTCTGACTCCGCGCGAATTGCCCGAACGACCAACTGCCGCCCGCGCCTTAACACTCAGCCTGCTCGGTCCGGCGCGCTGGGAAAAGGGCGTGCAGGTGCTCTTGGACGCGCTGCGAATTCTGAAGGACAGGTCCGACACACCGCCGATGCGCATCGTTCTTCAGTGGCCGGATCCGGTCCTCGCGCCCGATGGAGAGGAACTACGTTTGGACGCGGAGGAGTTTCGCGATTCGCCGATCGAGATCGACGTCATCGACAAGTCGTTGACCAGCGAAGCCTACCAGCAGCTGCTGGCTGATTCAGAAGTCGTCGTTTTGCCTTATCTTCGACAAGCCTACTACGCCCGAATCTCCGGCGTGGCTGTGGAGGCGATGTTGATGGGGATCCCGGTCATCTACACGGAGGACACTTGGAATTCGGACATGACTGAGCAATTTGGAGGGGGCCTTGGATTTGAAAGCGAAAACGCGGAGGATCTCGCTGACGCTTTATTAAAGTCGGCCGCGGGTCTGGAGGGATATCGATCGGCGGCACGCGGACGTGTTCCCGCGGCGCGCGCCCATTTTTCAAAGAAGAATTTCCTTGAGGCGCTTTGGGGAACGGAAAACTCCAAATGAAGCGCCAGCTGCTCGTATTTTCGACCAACTCGCTGGGAGGCATCGCGGAGCATGCTTATTTGCAATGTCAGGCGATTGCGGAACAGGGTTGGTCTGTAACCTTGCTTGCGCCACCTGACTTTCTGGCCGGCAAATCGCTGCCTGACGGAGTGGAGCGGCGCTCGCTGCTTCGGGAACCCCGCGGACGATGGGCAACTTGGCGGCGATTGCGATTTGCCTGGGTAATCTTGGCTAACCATTTTATTCTCGCGGCGATTGCTGTAAAAATCAGGCCGACGGCAATTCTCATCTCCGCATACGCGGAATATCTCTCGCCTCTCTGGTTCTGGGTTCAATGGCTTGGAAGCTGGTTAGGACGATGCCCAATCCTTGCAAATCTACACGATCCGGTTCGCGACTATGAGGTTGGCCCTGGGTGGTGGCATCGCCTCTCAGTAGGACTTGCGTACGTTCCCCTACGAAGCGTGGTCATTCATCAGGAAACTGTCACAGAGTTGTCAATTCCGGACAACGTGCGGGTGGTTTCCGCTCCGCATGGAGTCTACCAAATAGCCGAAGCATCCGAATCGCCCGAAGAAATTCGAGCCGCCTGGGGTGCCACTGCGGATCACCATGTGTTTCTGGCTTTTGGTTATGTGCGCGACAATAAACGCATCGATTTAATGCTTGAGGCGATGGTCGATCATTCAACGACTTTTCTCACCATTATCGGCGAGACTGCCACGGATGGAGCGCGTAATCATGAATTCTATCGCAAACGCGCCAAGGAACTGGGAGTCGAGGACCGAGTCTATTCTTCGGATGAGTTTACGCCAGACGAACGAATTGGCTCGATCTTCAACGCAGCTGATTCGGTTCTGCTTGCTTATGATCAAAGCTTTCGTTCTCAGAGTGGTGTCCTTAATCTTGCTGCCGCCTGCCATAAGCCGATTCTCGCTTCATCCGGCCCGAGCCCGCTTCTGGAGTCAGTTCGCGACTTCGATCTGGGTGTCTTCGTCTCTCCCGGTTCCAGCAAGCGACTGTCCGAGGGCATCCAGCAGCTGCTGGAAGATCCACCGATGCCCAAGTGGGAGGCCTATGCCAGATCCGCCTCTTGGTCAAAAAACGCAGAGGCGGTGATTTCCGAGATTGATGAACTCAATCGAGGTTAGCGATATTCTTGGAAAACTTCGGCAGGACTGGCGGTTTTGGGACGGGTTCCACAATTGGACCGTTCCGTCGAAAGATGTGGAGCCATTCACTATCGGCGTTGGCTCGACTGCCCGAATTGTTGGGCGGCAAAATCGCGATCTGACCTCGATCTGACCTATAAGCTATGAAGTGGCATGTCGATGAAGTTATTGAGCGGGGCTGGGTCCGAAATGCGGCCGGGGAGCAATTACCGGTGATCGGATCAGTCAGCCGCGAAGAAGCGCATGTTCTAGGAGAACTGATTGTCGAAAATGGGTTTCAACGAGGAATCGAGACTGGAATCGCACACGGAATCAGCACGCTTGCCTTGGCCGAGGCCTTCAGTGAGACCGGTGGTTCGATGATCGGTTTCGATCCGTGCCAGCAAACAAATCACGGCGATTCGGCCTTGGAGACTCTAAATGAATATTCTTTGGATTCCGTCTTTGAACTCCGGCGAGAGCCCGCACAGACCGGTATCGCGAAACTGGAGCGCGAATCGCCGGTCGATTTTGTGTTTATCGACGATGTTCACAATTTTCAGCACCGATTCGTTACTTTCTTCCTCGTAGATCAACTTTTGCGAGTTGGCGGCGTCATCGCGTTTCACGATCTCTGGCTTCCATCGATATAAAAGTTGCTGCGTTTTATCAATACGCTGGGTTCTTACGAAATGATCCTGACGCCCGCTGCTCAGCCGTCCAAAAGCGTAAAATTGCGGCGTCTGGCGGCGCTCGCCAAAGCCAAACCTTATTCGTATTGGTGGCCAAATGGCTTCTCAAATCTGTTGGTGTTACGCAAGATCGGCGAGGCCCCAACTGATTTTCTGTGGTTTCGCAACTTTTGATCAGATATGCGGGTTAGAATTCTGGGAGGACCGTTTCGTGGCGCGCCAATGCGATTGGCGCTACGAGGTTCAAAACGAAAAATCCTCGGCGTGTACGAACATGAATTGACGCCGTGGTGGCGAAAGGTTCTTACGACCGCGGAGGTACTTTTCGATGTAGGCGCAGGCGACGGCTATTTTACCTACGGCGTGGCGCATCGACTCGCCAAACGCGGCGTTCAGCCGAAAATCATCGCTTTCGAGCCGGGAATGGACGCCGTCGGCCTGACGGAAGCCTCAAATTGGCGGGCCTATCGCGAAGTTGAATTCGAGTTTGTGCCAAAGTTAGTAGGAGCCACCGACAACGACGAGATGGTTACGCTGGATCGCTGGGACAACGCGCATGAAATCGAGACGATTGTCAAAGTCGATGTCGAAGGCGCCGAGGTCGACGTTCTGGAAGGAGCCCAGCAGCTGCTGGCGCGGACGAACACTCACTGGGTCGTCGAGGTTCATGGACGCGAGCTGATCGAACCGGTTTCCGCGAAGTTCGAACAAGCGGAGCGCGAGTTTGCGCTGATTGAACCTCGGCCGCATCCGACTTTCGGCGCTGAAGCGCGGGGAATGTGGACCGGCTGGATCGTTACAGAATGAAACGTTGGATTTGCAGCCAAATCGGTGCGCGCGAGCACTACGCGATTCCGCGAGCCTTGCATCGCGAAGCGCGTTTGGAGCGGCTGGTGACTGATCTCTGGTTCGGTCTAGGCAAACAGCGAATGCTCAGCAAGTTGGGATCCGCCGGGCGTCGTCTCGCAGGCCGTTGGCGTTCCGGCATTCAGGACGCGCAGGTGTCAGCTTTTCCGATTGGCGGTTTACGTTGGGCGGCGGCGGCGCATCGAAAGCGTGGTGAAGATCTCTATCGCCTGTTCACCGAGCAAGGTGCCTGGTTCGGTAAAAAGACAGCTCGGATTCTCCAATCTTCGCCGGAGGAAACAATTTTTTTCAGCTACGATACCGGGTTTCTGGAAGCAGGCCGAGCGGCGAAAGAGCGCGGAATTCCATCAGTCGTTTGCCAGATGGATCCGGGGCGTTTCGAGATCGAACTGGTCCAGGAAGAGGCGAAGCACTGGCCGCGATGGGAGGCTGATCAGCTCAGCGTACCGGAAGTTTTTCACGGACGACGCGATGAGGAATGGGCCGTAGCTGACCGCGTGATTTGCAACTCGGATTGGACGCGAACAGCGCTGATTGAGCAAGGCGTTCCAGCGGAGAAAACCGCGGTGATCCCGCTTTGTTTCGAGCCTCCGGAGAGCAACTGGCAACGTCCTGACAAACCTACTAGCGAGCCGCTGGAAGTTCTTTGGCTCGGGCTCGTGATTCTTCGAAAAGGCATTCAATATTTGATCGAAGCAGCTCAGCAGCTGCTGGACGAAAACGTTCGGATCACGGTGGTCGGACCGGTTGGCATTTCAGAATATGGATTGAAGTCCGCACCGCCAAATCTGCGATTTACTGGGGCTAAGCCGCGTTCAGAGGTCGCTGAAATATATCGTTCAGCTGACGTTTTTGTCCTGCCGACGATCTCGGACGGTTTTGCGATCACTCAACTCGAGGCGATGGCTTACGGCCTGCCGGTGATCGCCACGCCGAACTGCGGGAAGGTTGTTGTCGAAGGCGAAAACGGTTTTATCACGCCAGCGCGCGATGCCGATACCCTGGCAAATCGAATTGGCGAGCTGGTGAGTGATCGCGATCTGCTCGCTCGGATGTCAGAAGCGGCGCGCCAAACCGCGGGTCAGTTTGGCGTCGAACGGCTGACCAGGGAATTGACCACGTTGGAGGAGAGCCTGTGCGAATCGGTCTGATTTTTCACAACTTCGGTGGCTACCACGTCGCTCGCCTTCGCGGCGCGGCTCAGGTCGCGAGGGAACGCGGATGGACCATCGAAGGGATCGAGATCGAGCAATCTACAACCGAGCATCCTTGGGGAGCGATCGTCGCCGACGACGAGTTGGTAAAGCACACTGTGGAGCCTGGAGACGCCAAGCTAAGCCGGTTTTTGAGTGATCAGAATTTCGACGCGCTCGCCATTCCGGGCTGGGGCTTTTCCTACTCACGCAAAGCTCTCGCGTGGTGTCGACGCAATCGGAAACCGGCAGTTCTGATGAGCGAATCCAAGTTTAACGACGAGCCTCGATCATGGTGGAAAGAGTGGCTCAAATCCGGTCTCGTTCGCCAATTTTCGAGCGCAATTGTCGGCGCGCAAGCCCATGAAGATTACCTTGTCAGGCTAGGCATGGAGCGATCCTCGATTCATCGGGGTTACGACATTGTGGACAACGACTACTTCGCGAAAGGGGCAGATGAAGCGCGCGAAAACCCAGCAACTGCTCGGGCTCGGACCCCGGCGATCCCTGGAAGGCCATTCTTTCTCAGCGCCTCACGATTCATTGAAAGGAAGAACCTGGAAACTCTGTTGTACGCCTACGCTGAGTATCTCAATCAGGCTGGCGACGACTACTGGGAGTTGATTCTGGCCGGAAGCGGTCAAACTGAACCTCGCCTCTTTGTTCTAGCTCGAGAACTCAAGTTGGAGGGGAAAATCTCGTTTCCAGGTTTCATCAGTTACAAAGAAATGCCAGCCTGGTATGGCTTAGCTGGCGGTTTCGTTCATCCGGCTCGGGCAGAGCAGTGGGGACTCGTCGTCAATGAGGCGATGGCAGCTGGTTTGCCCGTGGCTGTGTCTCGAACTTGCGGCTGTTTTCCAGAGTTAATTGACGAAGGGAAAACTGGGTACGGTTTCAATCCCGGGAGCGTTTCTGAACTCGCTGAGTTACTGATCAAGATCGCCAAAAACGATCAATTCACAATGGCGCTAGCAGGCAGACGGCACGTCGCGGACAAATTTGGTCCACACCATTTTGGAAAGGGTTTGCTCAAAGCGGTTGAGGCTTCAATCGATCAATGAGTGGTAGAGACGAGCCTGCTGGTCCGCGTTTTTCTCTAAAGAAAACCGGCGTTGTACGAATAGCCGAATCTGCTCGCGAAGGGCTTTTCGCTCACCGGGTGATTTCTCAAGAATTCGATTTAAGGCCTCCCGAATATCGCCCTCAATCGGGCTAAGCCTAATTGCGATATTCTCTTGGAATGCTTCCGGCAAATTGCATCCATTGCTTATCATTGGAATCAGACCAACTGCCATTGACTCAATTAGCGCGACTGGGAATCCCTCGCTTTCAGACGGAAGCACAAAGTAGGTGCAAGTGTTCAAAATATCGAACTTATCTTGCCCGTAAACCGGCTCCACGTACCGAATATTAATAGGCTGATTGTGAAGAATTCGTTTCAAATCAGCCAGTTCACCGTCATCATTTCCGATGATCACCAACTCGAATCCAGCCAGATTGGCGAGCTCTGAAGCTAGCCAAGCCCGTGCCAGTGGCAGGACGCCTTTTTTTGGATGAAGCCGCCCCATGAAGACGACTCGAACCGGATCCGTCCCACCAGCAACT
>JBLHKS010000196.1:0-12935 GCA_047620505.1 Verrucomicrobiales bacterium
CCTGCCTTTCGAACTGCTCAGGCCGCGAGTAAGGGAACGCCATCAGCCTCGGAATCCCCTTCGGGAACTTCGATGTCCTTCCTACCTCGATCGGGACCAGGCCCAGCAACTTACCGAGCAAATCAAGATGCTGCCGCGAGGGCAGGAGAAGAGATGAGCTGAGATTTTGGAAGCCGCGATGAAGCCACCGGATCGCGGCATTGAGGACAACTCCGACGGTCGTCTGCTGCTGCTCGTTCAACTGGCCGATCCATGCAGCAAGCTGATTGGCCTTCCGCCGAAGGTCGTCGTCGTTCGAACCAGCGACGGATTCTGTTCCTTCGGGCAACATCCAACCTGCTTCGCCGGGAGTCTGGTTCAGAACGCGGCGAATTCCAGAAGGGGTCACCGTGAAGTCCGGCCCGTGGAAGGCGTCGCGGTCGAATCCAAGCTTCGTCGAGCATCGAATCGTCCGGGTCGTGATTAACGTTGCCTTGACCAGATCCGGAAGCATCCGGACGTCTCTCGGCTCCGGGCACACTGGCAGGGTCGAAACCCCGTTCATGATCGCCGCCACAGTAGCGGCCTGAAGAAGAATTCGCCCGTTCCCGAATTCATTCGGCCCGATTGTGAATTCAGCGATTTCACCCCCGACCCTCAGCCGCATTCGATGAGAGACTGGTTGATCTTCATCATCAATCGTGGTCTCCAGCAGCTCCAGGCTGAAGTTCGCGCAGGGCTTGTAGCCGTTCCGCTTCCTGTCTCTGGCCTTGATGTAGATTCCGTTCCGGCACAGGTAAGTGGCTTTGTCCGTCTCAAGCGGGAGTAAGTGGCCGGTCGCCCCGCATTTCCCCGGTTTCGAAATCAAGCAACTGGTGGGCCGCGGCGGAATGGGCGCGGTTTACAAAGCGTTCCAGACCAAGCTCAAGCGCAACGTCGCCATCAAACTGCTCCCGCCGGAGATGGCGAAGATCGACCCCAGCTTCGCCCAGCGTTTCCAGCGTGAAGCCGAGTCGATGGCGGCGCTCGATCACCCGAACATTGTCCACGTTTACGACTTCGGCGAGACCGAGGCTGGGCATTCGTATTTTATCATGGAATTCGTCGATGGCATGGACATGCATCAGCTGATTCATCGCGGCCAGCTCGACGCCAAGGGCGCGCTCAACGCCGTCAGCCAGATCTGCGATGCGCTCGAATACGCGCACGATCAGGGATTCGTGCATCGCGACATCAAGCCGGCGAACATTTTCATCAATCAGCGCGGCGTGCTCAAGGTCGGGGACTTCGGCCTTGCCAAGATCGTTGGCGAATCGTCGACGACCGAGACCGGCACGCTTTTGGAGCCATTGCTGACTCAGCCGGGCATGGCAATGGGCACGCCGGTTTACAGCGCGCCCGAGCAGATGGACGGTCGTGTAGTCGACCGCCGCGCGGACATCTACAGCCTCGGGGTGATGTTTTACGAAATGCTGACCGGCGACCTGCCGCAAGGCGCGTTCCAACCGCCATCGCAGAAGGTTCAGGTGGATGTGAGGCTCGATCACGTCGTGCTCAAGGCGATGGCGACAGAGCCGGAGCGGCGATATCCGAGCGCGACGGAGATGCGGACGGAGGTGGATGAAGTGCGGACGTGCGTCGATTTGAAGTGCGCCGGTTCATCGGCGCTTTCGAGCGCGGAGCCGCAGAAGCGAACGAGAAGCGGCGCGTCAGAGGCTGGCCCAAGGAAGAATGGTATTCGCCAAACTCATCGAGTCGCTCCATTCGCCATAATGCGGGCAATAAAGGCAGAGCTGAGCCTCGGAACCGCTCGTTTCTCCGGTATCTTCCCTCTTTCAAAAGCCGCCGCATCTTCGATCGGATGCCGTCGCTACCGCTCATCCGGCGCGGAGCGGATAATTACTGAAGCACGCCAAACGCGGATTCAAAAGTGGCCTATAATTGGCCTGGGCACACCTCGAATAACTTGGTAATTTAGCATAACTCGTTCATCCTGAAGGTGGGCCCGGCGGGATTCGAACCCGCGACCAAGGGATTATGAGTCCCCTGCTCTAACCGCTGAGCTACAGGCCCGGTTACCCGGATTATGCGCGGCTATTCCAATCTCGCCAGGAGAAGTTCTACCCGTCGACGAACTTCAGCGTCGTTTGATTGAAGCGACTCCAATAATTGCGGTTTGGCGAGAAATCCGAATTCGGCTAATTCTTCGGTCGCTTGCTCTCGCGTGGACCAATCGTTGTCGCCGAGTTTGCGAATCCTTTGGCCGATTTGTTTGCGCGCTTCATCGGTTATGCGCGGCGTGGGGACGACGATTTGATGAATGTCGCCAACCGGAATTTTCCAGCCAGGGTCGATCGTGATCGTTCGTTCTCGGACCTGCCCGACGACGACTCCGCCGCCCCAGAGCTCGGCGCGGAAGACGGGCTCGGGATTTGGATCGAATTCGAGATCCTCAGCAAGGTTGAGAAGATGCCGGACGTTCTCAGGTGAGACGGATAGCGATTCGGTGTCGGTCAGGAGCGTGAGGCTGGGATCGAGGACGCGGGAGACGAGGCGCTGCTGACCACGAAGCGTCAGGTAGGGCTGGGTTAAACCCAGCAGCTGCTGGCTGGATCCGCCTGCGGGTGGGCTGGCGGCTTGACGCGAAACGACAGCGCGGATTTCGGCCGGATGAATCGAGCGATTGCCGAATCGGCTGTTTTTGAAGGCGAACGATTCTCCACCAAGGTAAGCAAAGAAGCGGCTTCCGTTTTTGAGTTCGACGAAGTGTCCGACGGGCTCCTGTTCTTGCGTGGCGACGGCGCGGACGTCTTCGATTCCGACTTCAACTTCGCCCCAGGGCGAGACCAGCTTCAGTTTGGAGTCTTCGGAATTTTCGAGAGCGATCCGGTCTCCGCTGTGGGTCTCGAGAAAGGCGACGACTCCTTCGGGCCAAGCTTCGTTGTCGGGATCCTGGCTGCGGACGAGCCGGTCGAGCTTGGCGATTTCGAGATCCATGACGTTGCCGCTCTGGAGGACAAAACGGAGCGCCTCGGCATCGATTTTTCCTCCTAACACTTGCCCGTCGCGGAGGAAAATCTTGCCGCGATCTCGACGTCCGCGATTTCCGCCGACGATCGCGGCGACGTCTTCCCATTCAATTTCGGCAGGTCCAAAATCCGATTCAACGCTGAGTTTTCCGGAATTGGTTGAACCGACAAGGCGCGTTGCTTCTCCGACTGCGAGGACGTCGCGACGGCCGCGTTTGACGCCGAGGCTGTCGATGCTGGTTGCCGAAAGCAGCGCAAGCCCGGCAGATTCCTGACCAAGCGAAAAGTTAGCGATTTTATCGCGGAGCGAGCGGGGGATCGAACTCAGGTGCCGCGAGAGACTGAGCGGACGGAAGAGATCGCTGAGGACTTTTCGGTCGAGCGAGGCGGGATTCGGGATTTGAGAAACGGTGTGGACGACGCAGACGGTTTCGCCGGCGGGAACGCGGAGTTGATGATGAACGCCGAGCACGTAACGGCTTTGGGACGTCAAGGTCGGCTTCTGCTTAGCTTCCGCGGAGCAAAAGTTGAAGACGAACGCGTGCCGCTGATTCGAGGCGGACGGGGTGACGACGACGCCGGTGTCAGCGCGGCCAAGGACGGTGGCGTTGGGCGTTCCGGAATTCGTAACGTAGGATTTGTAGTTCCCGCTGAAATTCGTCCGGAGTTCGATGTTCATCACAACCGGCTGAGCGGAGGGATTTTCGAAAACCTCAAGGTAGCGGACGACGCCGAGATTGTCGTCGATCCTGACCCGCCGACTGACGACCAGGCCGCCGAAAGCTCTGCTGACTCGGCCAGGTAAGACGAATTCTTTTCCGTCCTGAGTCATGAGCGGATTGGTCGAGGTGAATTGGGAATTGTTGATGTAGAGCTCGAGGCCCGTGTTCATCATCGAGGAGCCGATCCGGCCAAGCGCGCCGCTTTGCTGGAAGTTCCAGGAATTTCCGCGTTTGTCCGTTCGCAGGCCGAGAGCCGCGGGCAGCAGCTGCTGATCCGGACTCGGGGCGGTCGAGGGGACGAAGGCCGGGGCTTGCGCCTTGCTTTCGAGCACCCAGGCCAAGCCTAACATCAAGAGAATCCCTGCTTTGAAAAAATGTCTCACTGCGCGCCTCCTTTTCGGTAACCGAGGAAGTGACTGAGCGGAACGCTCCAGGTCTGACCTCGAACTTCGACTTTAATTTCGCGATTGCGGAGTCGGCCGCTGATCAGATCTCCGTTGTTGAGTTCGAGTTCGAAAAACGGCAATCGATCGAGCACGCCGTCTTCAGTTCGGCGTAGCGAAATCAAGTCAGCTGGACTGAGGGCAGCGACCGAGTTTTCGGTTACGAAGAAGAGTTCCGCTTCGGCGAGATCCGCAGCGATTCGCGTGCCTCCTTCAAGCCAGATCAGCGGGGTTTTGGACTCGGCGGTCGCGTCCCAGTCCTCGAACAAATCCTCGATCCCGGGTGGCGGAACGCCTCGGCTTCCGTTGCGCCAGATCGCGCGGATTCTCGCGGCTTCGATCTGGATTTCACCTAGCCGCTGAGTTTGAAGCGCGATCGATTCGGCCGAGCCGAAGCCAAGAAGCTTCGAGCCGTTTTTCAAGGTCAGCTGACTACGCGGACTCGGCGCATTGGCCGGATGAAGCGCGGCGATTTCGGAAAACGGAACCGAAACGGCGCTCCACGGCGTCACGAATTTCAGCTGAGTATCTTCGGCTCCAGCAAGCGCAAAAATCTGGCCGTCGTCGATCTCAACGTAGCCGAAAACTCCCTCGCCCGGTTTCCCATCGGGCTCGCCGACACGCAGGAGCAGCGCTTCGAGTTCTTCCAGTTTCAGGTCCATTCCCCAGCCGTCAGCGCCGCTCATCCGCGTCGTCGGCATCTGGCCTTCGCCGATCAAAACTTCGCCGTCGCGAGTGTAGATTTCGTGGAGTCGACGCCGGGATCCGCCTCCGCCGCGCAGGGCCGCAACTTCGCTGAGAGCGATTTTCGCTGAGCCAAACGACGTCTCCAACTCGATCGCCTGAGTGCTTTCGATCGAGCCGCTGAGCTGGTTTTCGCGCGACATGTAAAGCAGCTCCTGCCCAGTCCGCTCAGCCTCAATTTTGTCGAGCAAACGATTCAATCCGATGAGCGCTTTCGGGTCGTGCGGCTCGGCGGCGGGCGCGGATTCGGGATTCGTTTCGAAGTTTTTGAGCGACTCCGCCAGCAGCTGCTGGGGCAACTCGGGCCTGACGAGCCGTCCTCGATTCAGAAACGGGGCGAACTGATCTCGAATCTCAGCCAAGTCGGTGATCGTGCGTTGGCCGACCCAGTGAACGATCACAGCTTCGCCATTTGGCGGAATCGTGACGTCGTAGGCGAAGACGACTTGCCGGTTGTTGGCCGTCGTCATTTTCGGGCGGACATCGGCCTTCTCGCCGCCGGTCAAAAACCAGACATCGCTCTGGCCGTCAGCCGGGTTGAAGCGGAAAAACGCGCCGGAATCGCGATTGCCGAATTGCGCGCCGAGAGCTTTGCCGGAGTCCGAAAAAACATCCTGCCAGGCGTAGCTGAAGTCGGTCTGAAGGGTAACTTTGACGCTGAGCGGTTCGGCCGTCTTGTTTTTGAGGATCTCGGCATGCCGAACTCCGCCCCGTTGGCGATCGATCAGCACGTCGCGCCGAGCCAGCAGCTGCTGGAAGTCTTTTTCGAAAGCGTAGCGGGTGTCGTTCAGTTTGAAGCCGGCATCAGCGGTGAAATTGACGCCGTTGATGGTGAGCATGTTCGTTGACTTGAACGTGTTCGCGCCCATTGAGTAAAACGAAGCGGCTCCGGTGAGCTGCCAGTAAAAACCGGTGTCGTCCTTGATGACGCCAATCCGATCCGGCACTCTCGGCAGCTGTTGCCACTCGTCGTCGCCTTGAGCGGAAGCGATCGTCGGCAACGCGAAGGCGCTGATGAGGAGAAGAAAACGCATTCCGTGATCGTAGGGCGAACGGAAGTTTCTCGCAAACCGGAGTTCGTTCGAAGTCACTCGCGCCGGAACGAGCGAGCGGCGAGGCCGATGGCGATCAGGGTCATCGCGGCTCCGGCGAAAAACGGGGCACCAGGAAGTTCGAGGGGAGCGGCGGGACTGATGAAGTAGCCGTGGAGCGAGGTCGAGATCAGCGGGCCGAAAATTCCGGCAACGCCGACCAGGCTGGCCATCGCGCCTTGAACCCGGCCTTGCTCGTGATCGCCGACACTTTTCGAGATCAGTCCTTGGCTGGCGGCGTGAAAAAGCCCGCCGAGCGATCCGAAAATGATGATGAGATAAATCATCCAGGCGGATCCGGCCGATCCGTAGCAAATGAAGGAGAGGACGGTGGTCATCCCGGCGATCAGGACGGTTTTGCGCTCTCCCCACTTTGGAATCAGCTTTCGGGCGAGCCCACCGGAGACGATCACGGCCATGACCCCGACGAGGGAAAGTGAGAGGCCGATTTCGAGCGATGTCCAGTTGTAGCGATGTTCGGTGTAGAGCGCCCAGGTGCTTGGAAGAACCTGATGCGCAAGGCTGTAGAGAAACAGCGCACCGGCGAGGCCGATGACCATCGGGTAGCGCCTCAAGCTGAGCAGAGCGCCAATCGGATTGGCGCGCCTCCACTCAAAGGGGCGGCGGTTTTTCTTCGTGAGCGACTCGGGAAGGACGAAGATTCCGTAGATCGCGTTTCCGAGGGTGAGGATGCCGGCAACGAGGAAGGGCAAGCGAGTGTCCCAGGCTCCGATCAAGCCGCCGATCGCGGGGCCGACGACGAAGCCGATGCCGAAAGCCGCTCCGATCATCCCGAAGTTGGCGGCGCGTTTTTCCGGTGGGCTGACATCGGCGATGTAGGCGGTAGCGGCCGGCATGTTCGCGGCGCAGATTCCGGCGATGATCCGGGCGGCGACGAACCACCAGAGGCTGGGAGCGAGCCAGAGGACGAAGTAGTCGAGTCCCGCGCCGAAGAGGGAGATCAAAATTACCGGGCGCCGGCCGAAACGATCCGACAGCGCGCCGAGCAGCGGCGAAAACAGAAATTGCATTAACGCGTAGAGCGCGATGAGCCAGCCGTAGACAAACGAGACGCGATCGTCTGAAGCGCCGGGAATCAGCTCCTCAAGCAACGCGGGAAGAACCGGCACGACGATGCCGATTCCGGTGATGTCGAGCACCAGCGTCAGGAAAATAAAGCTGACCGCTGGTTTCCGCGCCATGTCAGGATATTTACCCGGGAACGGAGTTCCGTAAACCGCGATCTCTCACTCCGCCTCTTTAGAGGGAGCTGAAGTTTCAGTCTCCGCAGCAGCTGCTGGCTCCGCGCCGCTTCCGGCGGGTCGAATCGTGGCCTTCACCATGATGTCGGCCGAACCTGGTTTTTCCGGATCTTCGCCGAGGAAATTGCGATTGAAATCCGAACTCGCGCCTTCAAATCCGCGTGCGATTCCGACGCCCCCATTATTAATAGTGACCGACGTGGCGAATTTGGAGAGCGGAACGGTTTCGTTCAGGTTGGCTTCTTCATCGATGATGATCAGCTGCGGAACCATGTCGATCCGGACCTGATCGCCTGCGACGCGCGGCCGGACGATGATCTGGGTTTGAATCCGGGTGGTGTCGAAAATCGGGACGCGAATCGGGTTTTGAATCAGCCAGGGCTGGAAGAACTGGGGATTGGCGGCGTTGTTGAGAACGGGGATCACGCCGTTCGCTCCTGGAACGAGGATCGCCGAGCCGTAGTTGATGAAGCCTTGGAACTCGACGTTTTCATGATTGATGTTGAGCGAGATCGTTCCGTCGGGATTGATGAAGCCTTCGGTTTCGAGAGTGACGCCGACGTTTCTCCGGGTGAAGCCGCGCGGATGAGCTGGGAGGACCGCGAAGCCGTAGCCCGGAACGAAGGAGATACGCGGAGGATCCCAGCGAGTAGGGAAAGGAAAGTCGCCGGTCGAATTGACGGGTCCGAGTACGTTCACGCCGCCGTTGCGGCCGTTGCGGAATCCGAGGAACGGTTTGGCACCTTCGCGCGGCGGATTGATTCCGTTTCGGAAGGCGAAGTTCATCAAAACTTCGGGCGCAGGAGCTTTGAGCGTGGCGAGCGCCTGTTCGACTTCTTTAATTTTATCGGCAAAATCGATCACGAGGACCGTGCCTTTTTTCTGAAGAATGACGAAGCTTCCGTATGTCGAAAGGTGCTCGCCAATTGTTTCTTTGATAAGTTCGTTAGGCGCATGGCCAACGGAAATCTCTTTCCGGTCGAGGTTTTGCGCGCTGAGCGGCTGCGCGATCAAAAGGATCGCAGCGAGGATTGCGCTGAGAGTTTTCATGGTGAGGAAGATTCTCGGGCATCTGCTCAGGTCCTGCAAGCACGCAGAATCGGGGCCAAACGGGGGTAAAAAAGATTTCGAAAAATTCGAAATTCAAGCTTGGCGTGGGCCTAAGGTTGTGTAAGATCGACAGCCAACGGGGTTCTGTCTATCAAACCAGCCCCACAGACTACCAAAACTACAAACCACGAATATCACAATGAAACTTAAAAATCTTATCTTCGGACTTCTTAGCTGTGTCGCACTTCTTAGCCTTGGCGCATGCGGCGACGACAAAGAAGCAGCTGATGCAGACGCTGAGAAGCCAGCTGCAGACGCTAAGTAAGCTTATTTAGTTCGTAAGAACTTTATTATTGCCGTTCCGCGCTTGGCGTGGAACGGCTTTTTTGTGTGTGGGCGGTGGACTTTTGACGGAGGACGGTGGTATTCTTAGCTCTGATGAGTCGGCTCTCCAAAATCTTAATCGCCTTGCTCGTCAGCAGCTGCTGGCTTGGAGCCGAGGCTTCAACGGTTTTTAATCCGAGCGATACGACCGGCCGTTTCGAGGTCGAAGTCCGCGAGGGGGCAGAGCTGCGAGTCGAAGGCGTCGTCATCGATCACGCTCAGTTCAGCGCGTTCTGCCGGATGCTCACCCGGCTCGATCCGGGAATTCCGCTCCTTCTCCGAATGGATCCAGCCGTCGAAGTCGACGACATTCGCGAGTTGGTGAAACTTGCGAAGGAGGCCGGGATTGCGCGCTTGGTTTTTGGGCCGACGGCGCCATAGTCGTTGAAATGAGCGAAGAAACGGAAAACAAAACTCCTGAGCCGGACTCCGGCGGCGACGAACACATCGATTGGCGCGGAGTCGCCGTTTTCGGCCTCCTGATCGTCGGCCTTCTCGGAATCGTCGATTGCATTTGCTCCTGGTGTAACTCGATGACGGGCGGATTTGGCCTGATGACTTCGGCAGTCGCATTCGGGATCATCGTCCACGTCGGATTCCGCAGATAAGCCCTGTGGATCTCGCAAAATTCCCGCAGCAGTTGCTGGCGGTCGCATTCGCGTTTCTTCTCGTTGCTTGCGGCGACGAAGACAAAACCGCCGCCCCCGCTGGGCCCACCGCGCCTGCTGCGCCCGAAAAAACCGTCGTCGAACCCGCTTTCGCGACACCGGTTCGCAACCCGGGCGAAGGTCTTGAATTCACTGGCGCAGTTTCGTGCCGCGAGTGCCATCAAGAGGCTTACAACGATTGGACAGAATCGCATCACCACCTCGCGATGCAGCCGGCGACGCCGGAGACCGTCCTGGCCGATTTCGACGACGCGGAGTTCGAACATTTCGGCCACAAATCGAAATTTTACCGCAAAGGCGAAGAATTCTGGGTCAACACCGAGAACGCAGACGGCGAGCGCGAGGATTTCAAGATCGAATACACTTTCGGCGTTACGCCGCTTCAACAATACCTGATTCCGTTTCCCGGCGGAAGATTCCAGGCTCTCCAGATCTGCTGGGATTCGCGCCCGGCTGAGGAAGGCGGTCAGCGCTGGTTTCATCTCTACCAGGACGAGGCGATCCCTCCTGACGACGTGCTCCACTGGACGCGGCGGCACTTCAACTGGAATTACATGTGCGCGGACTGCCACTCGACGGATGTGGACAAAAATTTCGATGTCGAGACCCTCACCTACGACACGACCTGGTCGGAAATGAACGTTTCCTGCGAAGCCTGCCACGGGCCGGGTTCCGGGCACATCGCCTGGGCGCGCGATCCGGAAAACTGGACGGGCGAAGATCATCTTGGGCTCGTCGTGAAAATGAGCGAAACCGAGCCCGGTGCCTGGGGATTCGATCTGGAAACGGGCCAGCCGAAACGAACACATCCGCTGGAACACCAGAATCAGCTCAACACCTGCGCTCCGTGCCACGCGCACCGTCAGCCGCTGCAGACTCAGATTTTCCACGGTCAGGATTTTCTCGACACGCACCTTCCCAGCGTGCTCGACGAAATTCACTACCACGCCGATGGCCAGATCAAGGAAGAGGTCTACGTCTACGGCTCGTTCACGCAGAGCAAGATGTTCCAGAATCACGTCAGCTGCTCCGACTGCCATCACCCGCACACCAGCAAGGTTTACGCGATTGGAAACGACCTCTGCGTCCGCTGTCATCAGCCGGCAAAGTACGACACGCCAGCTCACCATTTTCATTTCCAGCCGGAGTCGACCGGAGCGTCCTGCGTCGAATGCCACATGCCGCCGAAGTACTACATGGTCGTCGACAAGCGCCGTGATCACAGCATTCGAATCCCGCGGCCTGATTTGAGCGAGGAATACGGAACGCCGAACGCCTGCACGACCTGCCACACCGATAAGGACAACGCTTGGGCCGCCGAAGCGTTCAAAACCTGGTGGGGCGAAAAAGCTAAGCCGAACTGGACGCACAATCTGGCTCGAGGCCGATCCGACAGCCGAACTTATCAGGACGATCTCCGCGCTCTCGCCGCGAACCTGGAGGCACCTGGGATCGGGCGCGCATCCGCGCTGAATTTGCTCAAGCTGGCTCCGACCCAGGCAGCGCTCGAATCGATCGTCGCTCAGCTCGAAGATCCAGATCCGCTGACGCGTCACCACGCGATGTCCGGGCTCGATCTGCTTCAGCCGGAACAGCGTCAAGCCCTCGGCGCGAAGCTGCTGCTCGATCCGGTTCGCGCTGTTCGAATCGAGGCCGCGCGCGTTCTCGCGTCCGCCCGAGCGGGTTTCAAAGGCGATGACCGAAAGGCCCTCGACAACGCGATCGACGAGTACCTCGAAGCCCAGAAAGCCGTCTCCGACGTTCCCGAAGGCCACGTCGCGCTCGCCCTTCTCTACGCCGATCTCAACTCGCCGGAAATGGCCGAAAGCGAATACCGAATCGCGTTGAAGATCGATCCGACGCACGTCGCTTCGCGCGTGAACCTGTCGGAAATGCTCTTTCAACTCGGACGCAGCAACGAAGCCGGAACGCTGCTGCTCGAAGGGGCGAAAGTCGCGCCGAACGACGGGTTCATCCAGGAAGCTCTCGGCCGAAACTACATTCGGGAAAAGCAGTACGACCTCGGACTGGCGCATCTGGCCAAAGCCGTCGAGCTGCAGCCGGAGCGGCCGGAACTGCGATATTTTCTCGCGGTCGGCTACAATTCGACCGGTCGTTTCCCCGATGCCTATCCGCATTTGAAACGAGCCGTCGAACTTGATCCGAAAAACCCGGAATACCTGAGCGGAGCGCTGGCGATCTGCCGCGACAACGGCCAATTCGAGCTTGCGATTTATTATCTGGATCGGCTCGCGCAGGTTCAGCCGAACCCGCAACTCCAGCAGCTCCGCCAGCAGCTGCTACAGCTCAAAAAGCAGAGCGGCCAGTAAACTCGGCTGCTTCGGCTAACGAAACCAGATTTCCTCGACCACCGAGACCGCGCGAATTCAAAGCCGCGACTGCGCTCGCTAGCTCCGCGCATTTTTCGAGCGTCCAGTTTTTGGCGAGGCCGGTCAGGAACGCGCCGTGGTAAACGTCGCCACAGCCGGTTGTGTCGATCGTGTCCTCGACCGCGAACGCGGGCTGATGAAAATCGACGGCGTCAGGCGGAAAAATCCAGCTTCCGGCCAGACCATCGGTGATTCCGACGAGCTTCGGACCCAGCGCGCGGATCGACTCGGCGGCCGTCTGAATTTCCGCGGTTCCGGCTAGATTTTCTGCGAATTCCCGCGCGACGATCGCGATGTCGACCAGCGGCAGAAACTCCAGCAGCTGCTCGCGGAAACGGCCTGCTCCGCCGTCAAAACTGACGAGCGTTCCCGAGTTTCGAGCCCGTCGCGCCGCTTCAAACATCGCCGCTCCATGCCGACCGTTCGTGTGGAGAATTTTCGCCGATTCGACGACGCCAGCCGGCAATTCGTCGGCTCCAAATTCCGGCACCGAGCCCGGCGTGAACGCGATGCAGCGGCCGCCATCGCGCTTGCGAACCCAGACCGAGGCGATGCACGAACTCTGGCCTGTCGCCCGCGAAACGTGCTCGATCCCAACGCCGAGTTCCTGCAATTCGCGGAAGATCAAATCGCCCCGCCAGTCGTCGCCAAGCCGATCGATCAGCTGGGTTTTCGCGCCGAGTTTCGCCGCAGCCGCCAGTGCGGTTGAAACCGGACCGCCGCCCTGAAGCGCCGATTCTTCGGCCAGTTGCACGCCCTCTTGAGCTGGGAATTCGTCGACGCGTTTGAGCAAATCCAACGTGCAGACGCCCAGACCGACGATGTCGATTGGCTTAGTCGAGTCGACTTTCAATTCAATAATGAACCGTCCCGCCGAAGTGGAATTTTCCGTCATCTTCAAGCCCCTGAAGTCCGCTATCGGAAACATGCCAGCCGTAGCCAGCGCGAAGCTGGATCCGCTTGCCTAACCGAAATTTGAATTCAACTCCGGTGCTCGAAAGCGTGAGGTCAGGCTCGCCTCCGCCGGCATCGACATTCGTTAGCCAACCGAGATCGTAGAAGAGAATCGGCTGCAAATTGCCTTTGCCGAGCAATTCCATCGAAGGTGCAAGGAGTTCGATCGAGCCGAGAATTCCGGCATCGCCGCGCGCGAGATTTTCATCGAAACCGCGG
>JBLHKS010000197.1:0-12928 GCA_047620505.1 Verrucomicrobiales bacterium
GTTGTGATTCCGACTCTTTTCGAGACTGATTCGAAGCCTGTAGATTCCGTCTTCTCAGCGTTGGGCTGCCGACCTCCTAGACCCCACTCGGCATCAAAAAATCCAGAAAGTTTTCCACACCGTTGGAAAATGGACTATCGTTCCTGTGACAGATTACAAGGTTAAAAATATGGCAGTTGCGTTCCGCGATTATTACGAGATTCTGGGCCTCAAGCGTGAGGCTGGCACCGCTGAGATTAAGAAGGCGTTCCGAAAGCTGGCTCGCAAGTACCATCCAGACGTCAATCAAGACAAGTCGGCTTCGGATTCCAAATTCAAGGAAATCAATGAAGCCTACGAGGTGCTCAGCGATCCTGAGAAACGCAAAAAATACGATGCGTTAGGCTCAAACTGGCGCGACGGCGCGGATTTCACCGGCGCAACTCACCGCGGCGGAGATGGCGCGAGCTACGAGTACCATTTCGGTGGTAGCACCGGCTTTAGCGATTTCTTCGAAGACCTGTTCGGCAATCGCGCCGCTGGCGACCCGTTTGGAGCCTACTCGGCCTTCGGACGCGGCGCTCAAGGGGCTGCCACCGCGAAGTTGCGAGGTCGCGACGTCGAAACCGATCTGCTGGTCGCGCTCGAAGAAGTGCTCAACGGATCCGAGCGGGTCTTACGACTCAGGAAAGCCGGCTCAGCTGCCGAATCCAAAATCCGGGTTCAAATTCCGAAGGGCATTGGCGAAGGGAAACTTCTCCGCGTCGCTGCTCAAGGCGAGCCCGAACACAACGGCGGCGAGCCAGGCGATTTGTTCCTGCGGGTTAAGCTCGAACGTCATCCGGAATTCCGGGTTCAAGGCGCCGATCTTCACGCGGACTTGAACGTGGCACCGTGGGAATTCGTGCTTGGCAGCGAGGCGGTCGTCAAGACGCTTGATGGTTCGGTCAAGGTCAAGATCGCTCCAGGATCGAAGCCTGGCACGCTTCTCCGCCTGAAGGAACGCGGCCTGCCCAAAGGCAAAACCGATCGCGGCGATTTCTTCGCCGCTTTGACCCTCGTTCTACCCACCGAGGTGAGCGACGAGGAACGCGAACTCTGGCGCCAGCTTTCCGAAACCTCCGGCTTCAACCCCCGCCCATCATGAATCCCGACCAAGACGACCCGGCATCTGAAGAAAAATGCAGGAGCCTGGCCGTGACCACGTTTCGTTCTGTTCGCGGCTTCAGCCTCTCGACCGCAAGCGAGCTGACCGGGCTGCATCCGGAGTTCATTGAGGAAATCCTCCGCGCCAGCTTCGTCCACGCGGCCGATCCCGCTGGCACGGTTTTCGACGAGCGTGGCCTCTGCCGGCTGCGACAGATCGCGGACCTCCATCATCGTCAGGGACTCAATCTGCGGACCGTGAAGCTGATCGTGGATTTGCTCGATCGTTTGGAAGACGCGGAGGTGGAGTTGCGCGCGCTACGAGAGCGAATTGAGGTGATGACCGATTAATCAAAAACATGGGAAATCGGAGTGCGAGAGCCGCTGATCGCGTGTTGGCAACGAGGATCAACCGCGCACGCTGATCCTGATCGAATCAAAGACGAGGTCTAGATTCAACGCATCCTATTCGACCGCCGTGAGTCGCGCGCCAGCCAAGCCAATGAGCTCAGCCACATTGTCGTCGTGCTCACGTTCGGAATCGACGAGCTCAGTCGAGGCGACCGCCAACAGGCAGGATGTGAACATCCACGGCACTGGAATCTGGACTTTCTCGTCTCCGGCAAACTCAAGAAGGAGAGCGCGCTGACCGGAACGCATCCGCACTGACATGACTTCCGCGTCGATCAGATGCGAAAGCTTCGGCCATGCTCCGTTTTCCGGATTTCGAATGGCGCGGGTCATTCGGAAGAGGCAGGGACAGGGCTCGGACTCACGGCCTCGGCTAGCATGGAGCGTATGTGGAGATCGGTCTGGGGAAACGCGATTTCGATCCCGGCCTCGCGGAAGCGCCGGTCGATTTCGAAGTGCAGATCGTTTGTCACCGGCACCAGATCCTCGACACAGCCGACATGTGCGCGCAGCTGAAATCCAAGGGCGCTGTCTCCGAAGCTATCGAAGAGGACATCAGGAGCGGGGTCAGCCAGCACTGATCGGTTTTCCGCCGCGACTTCGAGAAGGATCTCGCGGGCTTTCCCGGTATCCGAACCGTAGGCGATGCCGACTGGAATTTCGAGCCGGAGTACGCTATCGCTCAGCGTCCAGTTGACGAGTTTTCCTGTGATGAACTCTTTGTTTGGAACAATCAATTCGCGATTGTTGAACTGCCGGATCGTGGTCGCGCGCATCCGGATCTGGCTGATTTTGCCGGAGACATCGCCTACCGTAACGACATCGCCCAACCGAATCGGGCGCTCGAAGAGGATGATGAGGCCGGCGACGAAATTGGCGAAAATTTCCTGAAGCCCGAAGCCGATCCCAAGCGTGATGGCAGCGGCGATCCACTGGAGTTTGCCCCACGTCACGTCGATCATGCCGAGCCCGATTGTGAAGCCGACCACGATGATGAAGTAGCGGATCGTGGTCGTAAACGCGAAACTGCCTCCGGGCTTGAGCCGCATTCGTTGGAAGACTGTTAGTTCCAGCAAACCCGGGACGTTTCGCGCGGCGACGATGGTGAGGAGAAGCGTGATGAGCGCGCCGACCAGGTCTTGAACGGAGACCCGGCTGGATTCTTCGGCTTCGCTTGGTTCGGAAGGCACCGTCGGCTCGGCAGTCGAGCCTTCGGCTACTCCGTTTCCGGGGAGAATCGTCAGCGATTCCGTTTCAAACGTGCTGTCGTCCCAGATGGTGAATCGGTCGAGGGCAGACAAGGCGGGGATGCTGGGTAGCCAGATCGCCCAGAGTCCGAGCGCAATCACGGTAATCGCCGCGGCGCGGACGAGCCGGATGGTTTGGCCTTCAACTTCGACCGCTTTGCCGGACTTCGACTTAACTTCCTCGGGCGAGACGACGTTCTGTGGAAGCTTGGCGTCGGGCGGCTGCGTCGCGCGCCTCGCGAGAGCTTGCCGAACCACTAGTCGACGCCGGGAAACCAAAATCCAGCGGTGATCGCCAGTAGGACGACCAACACGAGCAGGAGTGACGAGAGGGCTTGAATTCGGATCTCCCGAACGGACCCGTGGAAGCCGGCCATGGCTCCTGCGGCGAGTGCTACCGGCGCTGCAACGCCGATGGCGAAGCAAATCTTCGCGAGCGCGCTTGACGAAATGAATCCAACCGATGGGCGGAGCAGCAGCGCAAACGCGATCGCGAGACCGACGAGCGCAACGATCAGGAAAAGGCGTCCGGCGGCAGGTGACTCCTCGAACTCGATAGGCAATGCCGTGAGAAAAAAGACGAATGGCGCCAGCACGGGCACAATCCAGCGTAGGTGTCTACGCAACAGAGCGGCCCGGCTCGCGTCCGCTCGGAAGTGATCGATCATGAGCCCTTCCGGGCGGGCGATCGTCTTAAAAAGAATGCCGAAGGTCAGGAATCCAGCGACGTTCCGAAGGCCTTCGGCGGCTCCAGAGGGAAGGTCGATTCCTCGAGCGTAGAGGAACCAGAACACGAATGGGACTGGCCCGGAAATCAAGATTGTTAACCATAATGCTTGGGCCGTCGATATGAAGCTGGTGCAGTTGCGTTTGCGCGCCAGTTTCCCTTGTTCGGCCAGCTTGGCGATCTGTGGCCGACGACGGATCGCCAGCCCCGCGATAGCAGCTGCTACGAAGATCCAGAGCAACGGATACCGGGAAAAGTCGTCGGAGAACGCGCGGAACGGATTCGCGGTGAAGAGCTGACGAACGACGTCGACCTCGGTCTGAAAATCTCCAAGCGAGATCGGCGGGCTATCAGGAATCCAAAGCAGCCGCGCATCAATGAAAGCGGCGAATTTCGCGGTCTCTGTTGTGAGGACCTTCAGATGAGTCGCGGACTTTGTCAGCGCGCCGATGTGGACGCGGTAGTCGTCGATCAAGACGCTCAAATGAAGGATTCGAGTCTCGGAGACGGACTTGAGATCCTCAGCGATCTGCTCAGCGGTGAGTTCCGCGAGCCGGCCTTCGAGTTCGATGAGGTCGATCTGCGCCTGAGCAGATTCGGTCAGGACCTCACGCGTCTGCTTTCGAAGTTGGCTTGGTTCTGGAAGATCCCGTCGCTGATGGCGCAACAGGCGACCCGTTGCTGGGTCGATACGCAGTTTGGCGGCTTCGAGCAATGTCACGCGGCGAAGAGCGGCGGCGGGTTGTTGGGAAACGCGTGTTTCCAGTCTGGCGAGCTTGGCGAGTCGCTTGCTCGCATCCGCCATCTGTCGGCTTAGCGCTCCGTGTTTCGCGGTGAGTTCGGCGGATTCTTCGGCGATGATTTGCGCCTCGGAGTTCCCCGCAAGTCGGCGAGCGTCCGCCCGCGCACGATCCGCAGCTTCGCCCGTGCTGGCGAGTCGCCGCCGATCGATCAAAGCCTGCCACGCCGCCGCCGAATCCGTCAACCCAACGAGCCGCTGATTCGCGTGCCCACCTTTCGCGGCAAACAACGCGGCTGTGGCTTCGTAAAACTGTAGCTCGGCCTGAAGCGTCTCGCGCTCTTGCCTGAGCAATTCGCGGTTCCCCGCAGCCAGTTCATAGGCAGAGCGATCGACCTCGGTCGCAGTCGCCAGAGGCGGGCTCACGTCCGGCAGGGCGGCAAGATCAGCCGTTGCCTTGGCGATGAGATCCGGGAGTCCGGCAAGCCGTTCGACACGGCGCTTTTCCTCTTCCACATGACTCGCGACTGCCGCCTGAGCGAGATCCAGGCGTGTCTTGATCGTTTCGAACACCGTCGTTAACGCAGTGAGGTCGACCGTTTCTGATTCTTCATTGGGCGGTTGTTCGTCGTCGCTGAGACCGTGGCTTTCCGCGGCGAGTTGCTCGCGTTTGACTGGAGCCTCTTCAATCTGACGACGAAACTCGGCCATTTTCTCGCCGGAAGCCAGCAGCTGCTCGGCAATGCGGAGCGCTTCGACGTAATTGGCGATCGCTCGCGCCCGGTCGCCGCTCGTGTCGTCGCCATCGGCTGCTTCAAGAGTTGTGATGCGGTCGGACAAGGCGTCCGGCTTCAGCGGAGCGCCGGAATCTTGCTGCGCGACGAGGCTGCTGCTCCCGATAAAAAGCAGGAGCGCGGCGTGAAGTCTAACGATGGTTGAGAGAGTCGGCATATCGAAAATTTGCGCCTTGTGTTCAGGATACCGCTTCCAACTCCGGTTCATCCCAGCTGGCCCGTTTCAAAACTGGCGAGGAATTGACGCTCAGCGTCGAGGGTACCAACAAGGATTAGAGTCCCTTCTTCGGGCAACAACTGTTCCGGCCCCGGATTGATCTGGCGCTGACCGTCGGCTTCTACAGCGATAATCGAACAGCCTGACCGGGAGCGAACCTCCGATGCCGCGATCGATTTTCCAGCCAGAGAGCCTGGGACTTTCCTGGTAAACACAATGACGTCATCCGCGAGCAGCACGGCACCGCCCTGGAGGTAACTGAAGATCGTGTGCGCACCCATCGAGGCGTAGGAAATTACCAGATCGGCACCGGCCCGATACATGCGCGCCGCGGTCCGGAGCCGCGTGCAACGGGAGATGATCTGAACCGTGTTGCGCAAGCGACGGCAGAAAATCGTCAAGAACGTATTCAAGGGATCATCATGAGTGGTCATGATGATACTGGCGGCTTCCCGGATTCCGGCCTCCTCCAGAACCTCCATTTCAGCGGCGTCCCCGATGATTTTGTGCTCAATGCCCCGCACCCGTTGGGCGAGCTTTTCGATGATGACCCATTCGATCCCCGCTTCAGTCAGTGTACGTGACAGGACCCGCCCCACTCGTCCTCCTCCCACAATCACCACTTTGCTGCTGACCTCTTCCTTCGCGCCGAACACCTCGTTGTAGGTCTGTATCTGTGCTTCCGTGCCCGCGAGCAGGAGAATCGAATTCTGATTGATGGTGGTTTCCAGATCCGTTGCCTGATACAGCCCGCGGTCCCAGAGCCCCACGACGCCGACGCCGGTCTGTTCCAAAATGGCGCTCTCGGCGATCGTTTTCCCCGGCAAAGACGTGTGCGCCACACCGGTTTCCGCAATCAGGAGACCATCCAGCTCCCCGATGACATGAGCCTTGTCGTCATTGCCAATGACGCGGCGAGCAAGGGTCTCACCCATCATTTCATCAAGTTGAAGGACATGAGTCACGCCAGCCAGTTCGAGTGCGTCCCGGACGCCATTGCTCGTGGCTGAAGCGACAATGGTGACGTTGTCCGAGATTTCTCACGCGGTGAAGGTCGCGTTTGTATTGGTAACGTCGTCGCGGGTGGTCACCACCATGCGGGCGCGCTCGATACCGAGCTTTTGAAAGTTTTCCGGATCAGCCCAGTTCCCCAGCACCACCGGGACGCCCTGGTGTTGAAGGCTGAGGGCGCGGTCCAGTTTTGAGGTGAGGACGAAATGGGGATAGCCGTGTTCAGAAAGCAGGCGAGTGAGCACTCGCGCCACCGGGCTATAATCCATGAGGATGACATGACCCGCCATGTTGTCGGGAATCTGAGATGGCGCGCTGGCCTTTTCCTGAGCCTTCATGAAGGGCGCATAGAAGAACTCGATAAAGGTGAAAGGCAGGAGGACGAGCAGGTAGATGATCCCGGTTAGAAGAACGACGGTTGAAAAAATACGGCCCAGGTCCGATTCGAAAGTAATGTCGCCAGACCCAAGGGTCGACATGACCGTCAGCGTCCAATAAACCCCCGTGAACCAGCTGTGCTTCTGGCCCTCGCGCATCATCAGGAAGTGAAAAATGATGCTGTAGAACGCGATCAGCACCAGAAAGACCGCGAGGAGCTTGCCCAGGAACAGCAAATTCGTCCGGGTCATCCGGTTCTCCAGAAACGCGGCGACGATGGCGGAAAGTGACTTCACGAACGACGGTTACTCTTCAATTGCGATGGCAGGCGGAAAAGTTTTCAAGACGCGTCGCCTGCCCCCTCGTCCTCCCCTTCTGGCGGCTCGATCACTTCGATCTTCACGACGTCCACGCGGTGCCCGGTCATCGATTCCACTGTGAATCGATACCCAAGCTCTTCGATCGAGTCGCCCGTTTCGGGGATCCGAGTCAGGCGAAACATGATCAGCCCGGAGAGCGTGTTCGCATCCACATCTTCCCCGAATTGGATCTGGAGTGAGCGCTCGATATCGCCCAGCTGAGTCGAGCCGGAGCCTTCCCAGCTGTCGCCTTTCTGAGTCAGAATGCTGTCGCCCTCAGACTGGTCAAGCTCATCGGCGATCTCTCCGACGATTTCCTCCAGCAGGTCCTCCATCGTAACCACCCCCGAGAAGCTGCCATACTCATCGATGACCACGGCCATGTGTTGGCGCTCCGTTCGCATCCGGTCAAACAGGATGCCAATGAACTGGCTATCCGGCACGACGAGCGGCTCGCGAAAAAGGTCCTTGAGCGTGTCTTTAAGTTCCCCTGCGCCCGAAAGCGTGAACCGATACAGATCCTTTGCTAGAACAACGCCCTTCAGATGCTGATCTCCGCCGTCAACCACGGGAAACCGCGAATGCTCGATTTTGCTCAACGTTTCGAGCTGTTTCTCCCATGGATCTTGAAGATCGATGTAGGCGGTATTGACACGAGGCACCATAATTTCCTCCACGGTGCGTGAATCGAACTCAAACAAGTTGTTCAGCATCACTGCTCTCTCGGACTCGATATTACCGTGCTCTCCGCTCGTTTGAATCAGTCCTTGGATTTCTTCACCTGACAGAACTTCGGAGTGCGAGGCTTCCGCGACGCCGAACATGCGAAGAATCGCGCCGCTGGCGGCATTGAGGAGCCAGTTCAGTGGAAAAATCAGAAGATAAAACCCATAAAGCGGATAGGCGACCCAGAGGGAAACCGGCTCCGGCTTGCGAATGGCGAAGGTCTTCGGAACCTGTTCGCCAATGACGATGTGGAGAGATGAGAACAGGATGAAGCCAGTCAAAAACGAAATGGTGTGCACCATGCTCTCCGACATGTTCAGCGGGTGAAGCATCGGCTCCAGAATCGCGGCGATCGTCGGCTCCCCTACCCAGCCCAATCCCAGCGACGCCATGGTGATGCCAAGTTGGCAGGCGGCCAGATAAGGTTCGAGATTCTGATGGATGCGTTGGGTCAGCTTAGCGGCCCGACTGCCTCCATCTGCCAGCGCGTCAATGTGGAAGCGCTTGAGCTTTACGAGGGCGAACTCGGCCGCCACGAAAAACGCGTTGGCCACCAGCAGGAGGACGGCAATTGTCAGATTTCCAATCATTCCGGCGAGATTCGTTGATAGATGGGTTCGAACAAATGGAAAGAGCGAAATTGCGGAAAGGAGATTCGTTTTTGGAGCTGTCGAAGGTTCAAGGGTTGACCAGAATTACCTCGACGCCGCGTTCCTCGAGTTCGGTCCGCGCCCGCTTGGTGAGCCGTCCAGTCAGCAGAACGACATCTCCATTTCCTGCCGAGGCGAACTCAGAAAGAAAGGCTCCGGAATCCGAATACCAGCCAGCGAGATCGACGCCAAAAGGCATGATCCGCCGGCCGTTGACGTCGACGGCGAGCGGCATCGACAAGAATTCTTCGATCTTCGCGATCGAGTCGACGTTCAGTTGATACCACGCAAGCGACTCCGCATTTCGGCGGTAGAAATCGAATTGTTGTCGTGATTCGGTGGCGACGGCGAGTTCGAAAAACGAAGTCAGATCCTCCGCTTCCTCAAGCTGGGCCAGCGATTCGATAAGGATGGTTTGCTGGGCCGGTGTCGCGAATTCCAGCGAGAGAAATTGCGACGCCAGGTCCTTGGCGATCCCGAAATCGTCGATCAGCGTCTTGCGATTTCGGATGAATAAATCGGACGGAGATGCGAGGTAGGCATCACTGATTCTGGTTCTCTCGGCCTCTTCAAGCACGGTGAACAGGTGCTTTCCGGGAATCACCAGTCCGATCGCGAAATCCGGGAGCGCTTCAAGCGCCGCGACTCGGTCTAATTCCTCCTGCAAAGCTTCGTTATCTGAGTAAGGATCCAGATCGTATTTGGCTGCGATCTCGCGCTTGCGGTCGGTGGCACCGAGCCAGCCTTTAACGAGACCTTCACCGCCATAGGCGCCTTCGCGGCGCTCTTCACGGGTCAGCGACCCAGCTCTGCTCAGGATTGCCCCGACGCCACGCGGAATGTCTAACACTGTGGCTATTGGCTTCTTCGCGAGATTCTCGACGACGCGAATTTTCTTCTCAGCGGCGTTGGAAACACCCCCTCGCCAGTCTCCGCCAAGCCTTCGCCGCGCAGCGAACTGATCACTTGAATCTCGCGAAGCCGAATCAGCAGCTGCTGGTCGCTCCACGCCTCGAACGTTCCATAAATCGAGTCGATGAGGTAAAAATTGGTCAAGTCATCGCAGCGGACGTCCCAGAGATTCGTCGACAGCCAGGCCGCGTCGTCCCACCATTCGGCGGCGCTGATAGCGGTTGGTTTCTCAAAGTCTTTCGCCAATGTCAGGGCAGTAGGCGAAAAGCAAAGCAAAGTGGAAAGCAGAAATCGGTTGAGATGAATTTGTGGCATTTTAGTTAGTTAGCAGGGAATGGAAAGATTGAAATAGTGTCGGCCAAGGTATCGGCAACGGCAGGTTATTCGTGCGCGATGAAGAATTCACGGCCAACGAAAATAGAGAAACACCGCATACGCTCCGAGCAACGCCGCGCCTTCCCAGCGGGCGATCTTGAAACCGGTCCACATCAAAGGCAGCAGCAGCGCGGAGATGCCGAGCATCCAGAGTAGGTCGGAGGTTTGAATTCCGCCCGCTGGGATTGGCGCGATCACGCCGGCGGCCCCGGCGATACAGAGGAGATTGAAGATGTTCGAGCCGACGATGTTGCCGACGGCGATGTCGGTTTCGCGGCGGAGCGCGGCGACGACAGAGGTCGCGAGCTCGGGGAGCGAGGTTCCAGCGGCGATGATCGTCAGGCCGATGATGGCTTCGCTGACCTCGAGTTGTCTGGCGATGAACACGGCGTTGTCGACCAGCAGACTCGCGCCGCAAACGAGCAAGCTCAGCCCGCCGAGGATCATGTGAATCGAAAGCCAGACGGCAAGAGGTTGCTTGGGAACCGCGAGCGTGTCGAGCGCAGCTTCAGCAGCTGCTGGAGCGAGTGCCGGTTTCCGCCGGGCCGCCCGGACCGAATGCGTGGTGTAGGCGAGGATTCCGGCAAAGAGAATTCCGGCTTCCCATCGAGCCAAGCCGCCGCCGAACATCACAAAAGCAACGAAGAGCACGGAGGCACCGAGCATCAAGGGCAAATCAAACCGGATGATCTGGAGCTGGACGGTCAACGGACGGACCAGCGCGGCGATGCCGAGGATGACGGCGACGTTGAAGAGATTCGAGCCGACGACATTGCCGATAGCGATGTCGCCCGAGCCGCCAAGCGCGGCTTTGACGGAGACGGCGAGTTCCGGCGCGCTGGTGCCGAAGGCGACGATGGTGAGACCGACCACCAACGGGCTAAGCCCGAATCGCAAACCGACCGACGAAGCGCCGCGCACGAGGATCTCCGCGCCGACGGTGAGGATCGCGAAGGACAGCAGGATGAGGAGGATGGAAACGGTCACGAGGTGGCGATATTGGCGGCAGATTCAAGAGTCACGCTCTCGACAGTCGCAGAATCGGGGCCAATTATCGAACGATGTGTAAAAAGCTGAAATTGAGGCGTTAACGACAGACTTTATCTCGAAAATGTTTTCAGAGCCTGGATTTCAGGCAAGCAATCTGCAAACCCAGTGGACAGTCAGAAATCAGCCCAGCAGCTGCTGGCTCGCGTTTCTCATTTCAGCGGCCAGAAAACCGGGATCAACGGCAAAACGACGCAGGTCAGCGCCAGAGTCAGCCCGCCGCCGACGAGGAAGAAATCCCGAAACCGATAGCGGCCCGGGCCGTAGACGAGGAGGCAGGAGGGTTCGAAGGGCGTGATGAACGAGATCGACGCCGCCAGCATGATGGCGACGGAGAACGACCGGGGATCGGCGCCGATTGCGGTGGCTGCGCTGATGGCGATGGGTAGGACGACGAGCGCGGCGGCGGCGTTGGACATCGGCTGGGTGAGGATGATGGTCAGGACGAAGAACGCCGTCATCACCGCGAACGGTCCCAGCGGTCCAATCCCCGCCGTCACCCAGTCGGCCAGCAGCTGCGCGGCGCCGCTCTTCTCCATCGCCAGACCGAATCCGGTCATCCCGCCGATCAAAATCAAGAGACGCAGATCGATCGATTCGCGCGCCCGTTCCGGCGTGACGCATCCTGACAAAACCGCCAGCACTGCCGTGGTCAAGAACGCGGCGGAGAGCGGAACTGCAAAGACGGTGTGAGCGACGATCGACACCAGAAAGCAGCCAAGCAGCGCCCATCCTTTCCAGCCTCCGACGACCACCTGAGGCTCGCGAACGCCCAACGCGACGAGCGCCGTTTCGCGACTCTGAAGCAACTCGATGTCCTCGCGTGGGCCCTCAACGAGGAGCACGTCGCCGGCGGAAAGTCTGTGCTTGGCGAGCCGGTCCAGAAACTGCTCGCCGAACCGGTTGACGGCCAGAACAGTCAGGCCAAACCGCTGACGAAAATCCGACTCGGCCAGAGTCTTCCCAACGACATCGGAACCCGGTGCCACGAGCACTTCCGAGATGAAAAAATTCCGGCGACGGGCCAGATCCGATAGTTCGAATTCAGCGCCGCCAACGCGGATGCCTTCCATCTTCTGCACCCGCGTCAGGTCGCTCACCTTCCCCTCGACCAGCAGGGTGTCGCCAGCTCCAATCACGACTTCGGGCCCGGGTGCCAGATGCTGATCGCCGCGAACGACTTGCATGATGCGGAAGCCGATCAGTTGCAACTCACAGTCGACCGTGTTTTCGCCGATCAAGGGCGAATTCGGCAGGACTTCGATTTCGCAAAGATAATCGCGCATCGCGTCGTCCGGCGTCACCATCGGTTCGCTCCCGCCGTCCGGAAGCAGGCGGATTCCAACGGTCAGCATGTAGGCAATTCCCACGCCAGCGATGATCAGTCCAATCGGTGTCAGCTCAAACAGACCGATCGGCTCAAGCCCGGTTTTTCCGAGATAACCGCTCACGGCGACGTTTGTCGAAGTCCCGATCAAGGTACAGGTCCCGCCAAGAATCGAGCCGAAAGCCAACGGCATCATCAGCTTGGACGAACTCACGCCCGAACGCCGCCCGGCGCCGTCCGCGGCCGGCAGAAGCAGCGCGGTAACCGTGGTATTGTTCATGAACGCGGACAGGCAGGCGGCCGATCCCATCAACGCGCCCGCCAGTGGTCGCGGACCATGCGCCGCCATCCTGACAAGCAGCGAAACGACGAACTCCAGTACCCCCGCCCGCTGCAACGCGCCGGCGATCACCGAGATCGAAGCGAGGATGATGACCACCTCGCTGGCGAACCCCGAGAACGCTTCTGTTGGGGTGAGGATCCCGGTCAGCATCAGCGCGGCCAGCAGGATCAGCGTCACAACATCGACGGACACTTTTTCGGATACGAAAAGCACCAGGGCGAGGACGAAGAGTAAGAGGACGAAGACAGCTCCCATGAAAGTGAGGTCGGCTTGAAGTATCGCGCGAGCTGACTTGCCTGCAAGCCCGGCGACCGTATCTGTCCTCCTCAGCAGCTGCTGGCGGAGCCAATCCTATGAGCGATCCCAAATCTCAAACTGATGACCTGCGGATCTTGATTCCACGCACGGCCCGCGACGAACGGCCGCCGGCCAGCGTGCCGGGTTCTCTTCACCATGTGGGCGAACGCCTGACCGACGAAACCACCTTCCATCTCTTCGACTACACGCCGACTGATTTTGCCGAAATATCCTCAGCTTCTC
>JBLHKS010000198.1:0-12908 GCA_047620505.1 Verrucomicrobiales bacterium
CTCTGACGCCGAAGGTAAACAACCGGTGTTGGAATTTGCCGACATTTCCGCGGGAGTTCTACTTCCCGTTTTTACTCAGCCTTCCGCATTTGAAAGCAACTTCGAAGTCGAGGAACTTGGTGATGCGTGGACGAAAACCGCGGGTGTCGCGATTGATCCGGCAGGCTCGCTGAGGATCGAGAGAACGCTTGAAGACGTCGCCGAAGAACGCTCCGTGATCAGTCCCGAGTTTGCCGTGGCGCCGGGTCGCTGGCTGGCGAGTTTGAACTGCAAAACCGATCTTCACTCGCCTGACAATTCCTACAATGCTGTGGTTCGGCTAGAGTGTCTCGACGTCGGCGGAAAGGTCATCGAGCAGCTCCCGGTAGCCGAGGTTTTCGAAGAACACGACTGGCAGCTGCTGAACGCGGTCGTCGAGATTCCAACCGGCTCGGTCGCCGCGCGTTTCCAGATTCAGCTCAACAAAACCTACGGCAGTTTCCAAATCGACGACCTCAAGGCGGCTTACCTCGCTCCGGCGTTACGGCGGGATGATCGCGTTTCACGCCTGCTTTTCTCGACCGCGCAGCTCGGCAATCTGCTCTTTCCGGAGGACTCGCGCGAAGTCGGGATCACGGTTGAAGCGCGAAAGCCGCTTCGCGCTCAGCAACTGCAATTGACCTATGTCGTTCGCGATTATTGGGGCTCCGAACACACCCAACCGGGCTCGGTCGCGCTAGCCGCAAAAGGTAAGCAAGGCGATCGTTTCATCTACGAAGCGTCCATCGATCTCGCCTCCGCTCCGCTGGAGATTGGGCGTTACTACGAGCTTCACGCGGAGATTCCGGGCGCCGACGATCAAACCGAGCCGTTCCGCCACAACACCTCGCTCGCGATCCTGCCGGAAGCGGTTACTCGGAGTTACAAGCCGGAAGAGATCCCGTTCACCAGCCGCAACTGGGACAACCGCATCAACGAATACATTCGCCTGACCGATCGGCTCGGAATCCGGATCTGCGGCCTCTGGGGCGGCTGGTCGCACGAACCACCCTACAAGCCGGTTGCACCCGGATTAGAGCTTTGTCAGGAACTTGGAATGGGCTGGCTCAGCAACACGCCGATCGCAACCATTGAGCGTGGTGAAGACAAATATGACGAGCAGGCGCTTCGGCAAGGCGTTCGCAACTTTCTGGAAACATACGGCCACGCACGCCCGCTGACCATCAACCTCGGCAACGAACCGCACGGCACGGGCGAAGTCGTGAATCGGAACGTCGCCGCTTACCAAGTGGTCTACGAAGAGATCAAGAAAATCGACCCGAGTATCCCGGTCGTCGCCACCTCGGTCGAGCCGAATGAGGAGTACTTCAAGAACGGTTACGGTCAGTGGTGCGACGCCTACGATTTTCACATCTACGAGACCTTTCCAAATGTCCGCCGGACCATGAACGAGTATCGCGAGCTGGCGAAAAAGTACGGCGTCGAAAAGCCGATCTGGTCGACCGAACTCGGTCTTAACAGTCAGGGCCAACCGCGACACGTCGTCGCAGTCGAAGTTTTCAAGAAGCTAACGACATTCTTCGCGGCAGGCGGCGAGAACGTCTCGTGGTTCGGCCTTCTCTATCCTGATGGCGATGGCAAATCGTATGGCAGTTCCGGCGATTCCCACAACGTCTTCGACTGCCGTTTCAACCGCTACTGCCCGCGACTCGACGCCGTGGCCTACTACAACGCGGTCAACGCGATTGCGATCAAGAAGTTCGTCGAAGAGCAGCATTATGAAGGCGGCGTGAGCGCCTATCTGTTTCGCGATCGTGAAGATAGCGCCCTACAAGTCCTCTGGAATGACGAGGGGCAGGAGGACGTTTTTGTGCCTTTGTCAGGGGTTGAGGATGTCCAGTTGATCCACATCGACGGAACCCGGTCCGCGCTGAATGCGGGCGGAAAAGGAATTACGCTCAGCGTGTCGAGCGATCCGATTCTTTTGCTCTACAACGGAGGTGAGGCCGGTCTCGCTCCAAAACTGGGGGAGCCCGAGGCAACCCTGACGTCACACGAAATCGGCAAAACGATCGAACTCAGTTTCGACGCCGACACTGAGCTTGATTTGACTGCGCCCCCATTCTGGAGCGTGAAACGATCCGGCCTCACGTTCAGCCTGACACCACCAAAAGACAGCGCCGTTCGCGAGGTGCTCGTGACCGCGAAACTGAAAGACTCCAGCGGCGAGCTAGTCTATCGATTTGGGCTCTCGGAGCTCTAAACCGTAATCAACATGATGAAGCTCAATCGCGCCCTCGGAATCCTTATTGGCTTGGCAACCTCAGTGTTCGCCGATGACCGCCTCGTCCGTGAAACCGAACCGTTGTCGCCGGAAGACGAACGGGCGGCATTGACAGTCCCGGACGGATTTGAAATCCAGCTCTTCGCCGCCGAGCCGCAGATCAACAAACCGATCAATATCGCGTTCGATAAGCGCGGTCGGCTTTGGGTTTCGTCGACGGTTGAGTATCCCTACGCAGCTAAGAAGGAGCGATGGTCCGATCCGGAAGGAACCCGCGTCGCTGACAGCCGCGATGCGATCAAGATCCTCGAAGACACCGACGGCGATGGGCGCGCCGACAGCGTGATCGACTTCGCCGATGGGTTGAACATCCCGACCGGCGTGCTGCCGTGGAGTAAGCCGGAGCACCACGACGGTTGCATCGCGTGGAGCATTCCAAATATCTGGTATTTCGCCGACACCACTGGCGACGGGAAGTGCGACTTGCGCGAGGTTCTTTTCGGTCCGTTAGGATTTGAGAAGGACACCCACGGGATGTGTTCGAGCTTTCGGCTCGGCACGGATGGCTGGGTTTACGCGACGCACGGTTTCAACAACTCCAGCCACGCGGTGGCGAGCGACGGGAGTGAGATCAAGATGGAATCCGGCAATGTGTTTCGGTTCCGCCCGGACGGATCGCACATCGAGATTTTTTCGCGCGGACAGGTCAATCCGTTCGGCCTCTGCTTCGATCAACGCGGCAATCTCTACAGCGCGGATTGCCACAGCTCGCCGATTTATCAGCTGCTGCGAGGCGCGACGTATCCGCATTTCGGCAAGCCCGCCGGTCCGCTCGGTTTTGGTCCGACGATGATTCAGCACACGCACGGTTCGACTGGGATTTGCGGAATCACGTATTTCCACAGCGGCGTTTGGGGCGAGGAATGGAACGATCACATTCTGATCGGAAATCCCGTCAACTCACGCGTTAACCGTGACCGAATCCAGTTCACAGGATCGACGCCGGTCGCGAACGAAGAAGCCGATTTTATCGAGAGCGACGATCCGTGGTTTCGGCCTGTCGATCTTACGATTGGTCCCGACGGCGCGCTTTACATTGCCGACTTTTACAACCGAATCATCGGTCATTACGAAGTGCCGCTCGACCATCCGGGGCGTGATCGCGAACGCGGTCGAATCTGGCGAGTCGTCAAAAAATCCGGGACTCGACCAAGCCCGCCCGGGCCGAAAGTCGAGCCGATCACGAATCCCATTGCGGCCCTGACAAGCGAAGATCCGTTCGTTCAGCGCTCAGCGGCAGCCGCCCTTCAATTTGCGCCCGATCCTGACGCGGTCGGCCCACTTTCCGACGTTCTGGCGAAGACGCCTGCTGAGGATACGCACCTTCGACACGTCCTTCGCATGGCGATCCGCGAACACCTGCAGCTGCCGGGCGCCTTTGCCAACTTGCCAACGGACGACGATTCCTTGATCCAGAGCGCGCTCGCCGTGCCGACCTCAGACGCTGCGGATTTTCTGCTGAAGGCCGGACCGATCGGCTTTCTGGATCGCGCTCATCACATCGCGCGCTACGGCTCGGATGAGGCTCGGCAAATGCTGATCGGGGTCGTCCAAATGCCGAAAGCCGGATTGGCGGCGCAGGCCGCAGCGATTCAACAAATCGCCGATGGGCTTGAAGAAGGCGGATCGACCAGACATCGTCCGGACCTCCTGACATGGGCACAAAACATCGCGCCCCAACTCCTCAACGCCCACGAAAATCAGGCGCCCGGCGACTGGACCCAGATTCCGAATGGGACTTCGTCCTCCCCTTGGGTGCTGCAAGCCCGCAAGTGCGCTGACGGCTTCGAAGCGACCGTTCTTTCGAGTCTCTCGCAGACTGGCGGAGATGCTGAGCAGCGCACGGGGACGATTCGCTCAAGAGATTTTGCCGCCCCGGAAACGCTAACGTTCTGGCTCTGTGGGCATCGTGGAAGTCCCGGCAAAGCCGCGCATGAAAAGAACTTCGTCCGACTCGTCAACGCCGCCACGGGCGCGGAACTCCATCGCGCGTTTCCACCGCGAAACGACGTTTGCCAACAGATCACATGGAAGCTCGACAAGCAGGCTACCCAAGAAGTGCGGCTTGAAATCGTCGACGGCGACAGCGGCGGCGGTTACGCTTGGCTTGGCGTCACCCGGATCGAGCCGGCAGTCGTCTCGGTCGACGATTTCGATCAAGCCGCCTCGTCTGAAAAGTCGCTCGCCTTCCTCGCCGATCTCCTCAAAATCTCCGCTCCGGCCGATCTCCGCGATCGCCTCCGTCCCTTTCTCCCTCCGGCGCCGCCCGCCCCGCCGCGCGTCATTTCGGACGCCGACCGCAAGAAGCTTGACGCGCTCATCGCGGCCCGTCTCGCCAATTTCGATGCGGCCAATTCTGACTTCGCTCGCGGCGCCGTGCTCTTCAAAACTCACTGCGCCGTTTGCCATCGGGTCGAAGGCGAAGGCGGTCTGATCGGCCCTCAACTCGACGGGATCGGAAATCGCGGCGCGGAGCGGCTCGCCGAAGATGTTCTCGACCCTAACCGCAACATCGACGCCCACTTTTACCTCACCACTCTAAAGTTGAAAGACGGCTCCATCACGGCCGGCTATCTCCACGCTGAGCGAGGCGAAATCATCGAACTCCTCGACCCAACGGGCCAGACGCGGCGACTTTCGAAGAACGAGATCGAGAGCCGCGAAACGTCCCCGGTTTCCCTGATGCCGCCAACCTTTGGCGAGACTCTGACTGAGTCAGAATTCCACGATCTGCTCAGCTGGCTTCTGTCGACAGAGACTCCGCGCTGAGATGGCGACAAAGATGATGTGAAAAGCGACAAACAGCCAGAATCAGCTGGAAGATGCGCCGTTGTGCCCGGTGATTACCCGCAATGAAGCACGCTCTATCCTCAATCCTTGCGTTCCTGCTCATTCTGCCCGCGAGCGCAGAAGTTACGCTGCCCAAAATCTTCAGCGATCACATGCTTTTGCAGCGAGAGTTTGCAGCTCCGGTATGGGGATGGGCAGACGCGGGCACGGAGGTGACGGTTAGTTTCGCGGGCCAACAGAAACAGGCTACCGCGGATGCGAATGGCAATTGGATCGTGCGGCTGGAGCCCCTGCCGCCAAGCGCCAAAGGACGCCCGCTGCAAGTGGCGGCTGGCGATCAGAAATTGGAGTTCAGGAATGTTTTAGTCGGCGACGTTTGGATCTGCTCGGGGCAATCCAACATGGAAATGCAAGTCCGCAGCTGCCTCAATGCGCAGGAAGAAATCGCGACGGCTGACTTTCCCACGATCCGACTGTTTGATGTGCCGGGGCACACCACAGCGCCGTTGCCGCAATCGGAATTGCCGGGCGGAAACTGGCAGGAATGCAGCCCGCAAACGGTCGAGAACTTCTCTGCGGTTGGATTCTTTTTTGGCCGGAAACTGGTTCTCGATACCGGCGTTCCGGTGGGACTGATCGGGACGAACTGGGGCGGAACCAAGGTCGAGCCGTGGACGCCACCGATCGGGTTTCGCAACGTGCCGGAGCTATCGGAAATTTCGCGTGCGGTGGATGCTGTCGATCCTGCTCATGCCGCTGGGAAGGCAGTTTGGAGCAAGTATTTGGCCGAGTTGGAAACGTGGGCCCACTCCGCGAAAACCGCCATCGAAAAGGGCGGCGCCATCCCACCGGAGACTCCGCGCCCCGGTTTTTCGAATGGCGGCGACCCGACAGCGATTTACAATGCGATGGTGCATCCGTTAGTCCCTTACGGCGTGCGCGGGGCGCTTTGGTATCAGGGCGAATCGAACAGCGGCGATGGCGAGGCCTATCTTCACAAGCTCCGTGCGTTGATCGAAGGTTGGCGCACCGTCTGGAATCAAGGTGAGGATTTTCCGCTCTATTTTTATGTGGTGCAGCTGGCGGATTTCGGGGAGCCGAACACGAACCCGGCTGGTGGCGACGGCTTCGCGGGCGTCAGGCTTGCTCAGAGCGAGATCGTCAAGCACGTGCCTCACACCGGGGTTGGATTGGCGATCGATATTGGCGACGCTCGAGATATTCATCCGCGGAATAAGCAAGATGTCGGCAAACGCCTCGCGCTTTGGGCGCTGCGCGACATTCACGAGAAGGAGATCGTGGTTAGCGGACCTGCGTTCAAAAAATTGAAGATCGAAGGCGAGGTCGCGCGAGTCAGCTTCGACCACGTTGGCAGCGGGTTGATGATTGGCGAGAAAAGAGGTTTGGAGCCTGTCACCGGCAATATCCCCAAGCCAGAACTCGATAGCCTGCTTGATGGTCTGGACAAGCCAAAAGGCGGCGTTTTGGCCGTCACGCCGATTAAGGCGGACCTGCAACGTTTCGCGATCGCTGGCGAGAACAAACAGTGGTTCTGGGCGAACGCGGTGATTGATGGCGATACCGTGGTTTTGAGTTCCAGCGATGTTCCCAAGCCAGTTGCCGTGCGCTACGCCTATGCGCATAACCCGCGGGGCGCTAATCTCTACAATCGCGAAGGTTTGCCAGCCGTTCCCTTTCGAACGGACAATTGGTAAGTCGGCAATTTCTTGGAGAATTCCACCCGCATGAAGACCAACGCGAAGAGGATTTTGATACCGATCCTCGGGCTGATTTTGGTCGGATGCATTTTTGCGGACGCGGCGTCATCTGAAGGCGAAGCATTCTTTGAATCAAAGATCCGTCCGTTGCTCGTGGAGCACTGCTACGAATGCCACAGCGGTGAGAAAACCAAGGCCAGCTTGTCGCTCGACACTCGATCCGGCTGGCAAACAGGCGGCGAATCGGGAGCCGCGATCATTCCGGGAAAACCGAGCGAGTCGCTTTTGGTCGAGGCTGTTCGTTATGAGAATCAGGATCTCCAGATGCCGCCGGAGAAACACGGCGGGAAGCTGAGTGAGGATCAGATTTCCTCGCTCGCAACGTGGATTGAGATGGGCGCGCCGGATCCTCGCGAGGCCGAAACGAAGATCGCCGGGATGAGCGCGGAGACCGCGAAAACGTGGTGGGCGTTCCAGCAGCTGCCGGTGCCGGTTCCGGGCAAGATTGACGACTTCTTCGCAGAAAAACAGCCGTTCGACCCGAATCCACGAGCGGATAAACGCAGCCTGATTCGCCGCGCAACTTACGACCTGACGGGCTTGCCGCCCACGCCGGAAGAGGTCGATGAATTCATCGCGGACGCTTCGCCGGACGCCTTTGCGAAGGTGGTCGACCGTCTCCTGACATCTCCACAATATGGAGTTCGCTGGGGCCGCCATTGGCTTGATGTTGTGCGTTATGCCGACACCGCGGGAGAGAACACGGACCGCCCGCTACCCCATGCTTGGCGTTACCGAAACTGGGTTTTCGACGCCTTCAATCGCGATCTTCGTTATGATGATTTCGTTCGCATGCAGTTGGCGGGGGACCTGCTTGCGAAGGACAACGCCGAGGGAATCATCGCCACAGGTTACCTCGCTCTGGCTCGTCGATTCGGACACGATATCGCCGATGAGAAGAACGTGCTCCTGATGCACGAGGATGTGATCGACAACCTCGGGAAGAACTTTCTCGGCCTGACAACTGGCTGCGCGCGCTGTCACGATCACAAGTACGATCCGATCACGGCGCAAGATTACTACGCGCTCTATGGAATCTTCGACAGCTCGCGCTTTTCCTTTCCCGGATGCGAAAAAACCGGCCAGCCGCGTGACTTGGTTCCGTTGATTTCGGCTGACGAGATTGAGGCCGTTCTGAGTCCATGGCGGGAGCGAAAGACGATTGCCGAGGCCGAGCAGAAACGCTTCGACGAGTTCTTAGCAAAGGCGAACGAGGCGACCGACCAATCGGCTAAGCTTTTGGCGGAGTCCAGTGTTAGCGAGGGCCAGAGTGTTCCGTTTAACGTTCCGAGCATCGCGGTGCGGCAAGGCGAAGTGCTTCAGCTCATAGTCGGACCCAACGCCAATCACGGCGCCGACAGCACGCTGGTCGAATGGACGATTCGCGAAAATGGCGGCGAAGGTCGGAGCTGGAGCGTCGCCAACCTCATTGGGGACATCACCCGCTCGAACCCGATCGCCGGAGCGCACGAAGCGACTTGGTGTTTTCTTGAAGTGACGAAGGGTCCGGTTTTTCTTGGTGATAAGCACGATGAAATCGAGAAGCGCAGCGACCTAAAAGGGTGGAGTCTCGGCGACGTGCCGTCTGTTTTCGCCAACTCGAATGCTGAACCGACCAAGGTTTGGACCGAGCTTCCAGCTACCTCGTTTTTTGTGCATCCCGGCCCGAACCGGCCCGTGGCGACGGCTTGGATCTGCCCGATCGACGGCTCCGTCAAAATCACCGGACGCGTGGCCGACGCGCATCCTTCGGGTGGCGACGGTGTGAATTTCAAGCTGGAGCATTTCGAGGAGACGGAGCTGGGACCGGCCTTGATAGCGCTTGGAAAAGGCCACGTCGAATCCGAGGAGCCGCCGCCGATTCCGTCTGCCTACGCGGTGGTCGACGCAGAGCCGCAGAACGTGCGCTTGCATCAGCGCGGCGACCCCGAGCAGCCGGGCGACGAGGTCCAACGTCGCTGGTTAACCGTGTTTGGCGGCGAGCCAGTCGGCGCTGATTCCGGGAGCGGTCGCAAGCAATTGGGTGACTGGATTGCCGAGAATCCGCTGGCGGCGAGGGTCATGGTGAACCGCGTCTGGCACTGGCATTTCGGCGAAGGGCTGGTGCGTTCGCCAAACGATTTCGGCTCGCGTGGAGAGCTGCCGACGCATCCCGAGTTGCTTGACTGGTTAGCCGCGCAATTCGTGGCCGCCGATTTCCGCGTGAAGCCGCTGCATCGCCTGATCATGAACACCGAGCCTTATCAACGTAGCAGCGCGCGTCCTGACGAATTCACAACTGCCGATCCCGAAAACCGCTGGCTGGGCCGCTTCGAACGCCGCCGACTCAGCGCCGAAGAGATTCGCGATAGCCTGCTCGCGGTTTCGGGAAAGCTCGACATCGCTGCCGCTGAAGCGCACCCGTTTCCCACTGAGAAGTCGTGGAATTTCACCCAGCACAATCCGTTCAACGCGGTTTACGATTCAAATAAGCGGAGCGCGTTCCTCATGGTTCAGCGACAACGCCGTCATCCGTTTCTGGCTCTCTTTGATGGAGCCGACCCTAACGCAAGCACACCGTCTCGGGAAACCACGGCGACACCCTCACAAGCTCTCTATTTTCTCAACGCCCCGTTCTTCCACGAGCAGGCAAGCGCCTTCGCGGCCTTGGTTGAAAAGGAATCCCCGGAAGACGACTCCAGAATCGCGCGGACCTATCGTGTTCTTTTTCAGCGGTCACCGACGACTGCCGAAACCGAGCGCGGTCTGCGTTTCCTCTCCGTTTACCCGGCCGCCTCCACCGAAAAATGGGCGGCCTACGCGCGCGTGCTTCTGGCGAGCAACGAATTCACTCACCTCGACTAACTTAAATGCAGAACGCCACCCGCCAGCCGATTTGCAGCCGACGCGGCTTTCTCAACTCCGCCGTCACCGGCTCGGCGTTGTTCCCCGGCGTGGTCCAGCAGCTGCTGGCCGAAGGGACCCACTTTCCGGCAAAAGCGAAGCGCGTCATATTCCTCTTTATGACTGGCGGGGTTTCCCATGTGGACACCTTCGATCCAAAGCCGGCGCTGAGCCGCGATCACGGCAAAGAGATCAAAGCCGACCATCCGGAAATCAAGAACCGCCCCGGCTATGAACGGATTTTCCTGAAGCGGCCGCAGTGGGAATTCGCGCCCGCTGGAAACTGCGGTACCGAGGTCAGCACGCTTTTTCCTCACGTCGCGGAATGCGTCGACGACATCGCGCTGATCCGCTCGATGCACACCTCGCACTCAAATCACTATAACGCGACACTTGGGATGCATACCGGTTCGTTCGCCTTCGCGCGCCCGAGTTTCGGCTCGTGGGTTAGCTACGGGCTTGGGTCGGCGAATCGCGATCTGCCGAGCTTTGTCGTGATCGCGCCGAAACAAACCTATGCCGGCACGCAGGTTTACGCGAGTGACTTCCTGCCCGGAACTCATCAGGGAACGTTGGTCATTCCCGGCGATCAACCTGTTGCCAACATCCAGCCGCGCATGCCGGCGGATCGTCAGCAGATCGAACTCGAAGCCCTGCGCGAGTTTAATCAGGCTCATCTCGTCGCTCGCGAAAGTGATCCGCTTTTGGAGGCGAGACTGCGTTCATTTGAAACCGCGTTCGGGATGCAAATGGCCGTGCCGGAGGCCTTCGATCTCAAGCAGGAATCGGACGCGACTCTCGCCAGCTACGGCCTGCAACGCGGCCAAACGACGGGCTTCGGCTGGCAATGTCTCGCCGCTCGCCGCTTGGCCGAGCGCGATGTGCGTTTCATCGAATTGATCGACACGGGTTCCTCAGGAAACTGGGATGCGCACGGAGACATGATGAGTCATGTCGGCCTTGCTAAGAACGTCGACCAGCCCATCGCAGCTCTTCTGCGCGACCTGAAAGAACGCGGACTGTTCGAGGACACGCTCGTGGTTTGGACGACTGAATTTGGCCGCACCCCCTTCAACAACAAAGCCGAAGCCAAGGGCCGCGAACACCATTCATGGGCCTTCAGTTCATGGCTCGCGGGCGCAGGCGTCAAGCCCGGGATCGTCCACGGTGCTACCGACGAGCATGGGATGCGCGCCGTCGAGAAACCCGTCCACGTTCACGATTTCCACGCCACGATTCTTCATCTCATGGGCTTCGATCACGAAAAACTGACCTACCGTCACGCTGGCCGCGATTACCGACTAACCGATGTTGAAGGCAATGTTGTCAGAGACGTCCTCGCATGAAATATCTTCCTCACATCGCGATCATTCTCGGGTTCACCGGGACCATTTTCGCCGAACCGATCGACCAACCAATTCAGCAACTGCTGGGTCGATACTGTCTCGATTGCCATGATGCCGAGACGCAAAAGGGCGATCTGGATCTGGAGCGTTTCACCTCGATTGCTGCGATCGCGAAAGATCCTGCGGTCTGGGAAAACGTGCTTCACCAAATCGAAGACGGCGAGATGCCGCCGAAGAAAAAACCACAGTTCACGACCGTGGAACGCGAGCAGTTCACCGTCTGGGTTCAGCAGACGCTCGACGGCATCGCGTTGGCCAACGCGGGCGATCCGGGACCGGTCATCCTGAGGCGCTTGTCGAACATGGAATACACTTATTCGATCCGCGATTTGACCGGGGTCGGGTCGCTCGATCCAGCGCGCGAGTTTCCCGTCGATGGCGCGGCGGGCGAGGGTTTTACCAACGTCGGTTCGGCGCTGGTGATGTCGCCGGCGCTGCTAACGAAGTATCTCGACGCCGCGAAAGAGATCGCTGCTCACGCCGTGATTTTGCCGGATCGAATCGAGTTTTCGCCGAGCACATCGCGGTCCGATTGGACGCAGGAGAAGCTCGCCGCGATTCGGGCGATTTACGATCGATACACGATTCCCGGCGCGGAAGCTGCGCGCAATCTTCAGGGAGTCCAGTTTGCGACCACCGACGGCGGTGCGATCCCGCTGGAACATTACCTTCGCGCGCTCCTGACAGACGAACCCAATGACCTGAGCCCGAAGTATCTCGCGACGCTGAAAAAGACGCTGGAGAGCGACGAGCCTTCCGCACTGCTCGATCCGATTCGCGCGCGTTGGCGCGATGCTAAGCCGGATGATGCGACTGCGATTGCTAAGGAGATTGCGGCATGGCAGAACGGCCTCTGGCACTTCGCGAAGATCGGCCACATCGGCAAACGCGACGGGCCTCCGAGTTGGCAAATTCCGGTGAGTCCGGTCGTCACTTCGCATTCGGTTCAGTTGGATTTGCCGGAGTCGAAAACGGACACGGTTCTGTATCTCATGACTGGGGATGGCGGCGAGCTGATTTGGAAGGACGCGATCTTGACGCGGCCTTACGAAAAACCGATTCCGCTGAGCAGGCTCAAGGCTTTGGGCGAAGGTGTGATCGCGCTTCAGGACCAAGAGTTGGAGCGAACCGCCGCCTATCTGGAAAGCAGCGCCAAGGGCGAGATTGCAGAAGGGCTTGACCCGGTGATTGCAGCGGGATGGGCGGAGATTTTACGGCTCGGTGGCGCGTCGCTGACGCCAACCGGGCATCTCGTGGGCGACAAGCAAAACGTCGCCGGTTATGCCTTTGTCAGGGCGTTGGGTCCAGATCTTCCCATCGTGTTCGTCAATCAATCCGACGGTCCGGTCGACATCGGAACGCTGACGGTTCCTCCACGCGGAGTCACGGTTCATCCGACGCCGACTGTGGCCTGCATCGTGATTTGGAGAAGCCCGATTTCGGGCGAAGTGAGCATCAAGGGAAGCGTCGCCGATGGAGACAACAAATGCGGCAACGGCGCGGCATGGACGATGGAGTTGGTGAACGCGTCAGGGCCGCGGAAGTTGGCTGGAGGCCCGTTTGCGAACGGCGCCGGCGCCGAGTTCAACTCCGATGAAAAAGTCGCAGTTCAGGTCGGCGATCTGGTTCGAATAACCGTTGGAGCTCATCAGAATGATCACAGCTGCGACACGACCTCTGTGAACCTGACGATCGCCGAATCCGGGGGCGAGAAACGCGTTTGGGATC
>JBLHKS010000199.1:0-12870 GCA_047620505.1 Verrucomicrobiales bacterium
GAAGAATAAGCACGCTCCTGAATAGTCGCTGGGCGATTAGTCTCTTTCCAGTCAATGCCCAAAGCGATTGCATCGATTAGCGAATAACGAGGCGTTGGTATTTCCAATACGCGAACGTAATAGACGGCCCGTTTACTCGAATCGAAATCCGGATCGGTCCAGACAGTGGCAAGTTGTACATCTCCGATAGAGTTTGTGTAGTTACCCGTTTTGAGATCTACTGTATTACCGACCGGCGTTTTGCAACGTCCGCTCTTGTCTATCTTGCGATCATCAGAAACTGCGACATCGTAGATCCGTTCCTCAGCCTTTCCTTCATTGCTGAGAAAAGCTTTAACAATTTGCATGCGATCCAGGTTGCCGCTACTGGGGTCTTTCATGGCGGCGAGAAGGAATGTTGGTGCCTTGCCATCTGCCGTTGACTTAAGATCGCTGCCCATCGGTATGCCTCGCGAGTAACCGACACCACCAATATCCCTGTTATTTGCGTCGGCGCTATTAAAATCATAGCCACCGAAGAATCGAAGTTTTATACGCGGACCTGTAGTCGCGTACACCTCTTTGCGCTTGAAAGCGGCCGTGAGGTCTTTCCGAGTATTATTTTTTGCCCACACGCCAACGTAACCTGCTGCAGCCATATCCCAGCCCATTGAAGAACCGAGCCCGGTGGGATGGGTGCGGAGTTCAGGCTTACTGTCGTGTTGTCCCTTGCCTGCGAAGTTGTTTTCCTCGACAGCAGAAATGCCTGTATGAGAGTCGGTTGCACCTGCGAGGCCAAATTTATACGGATTGATTCCCAATTTTTTCTCGAGTTCCAAACCACGCATCAGTCCATTTCGAACATAATCGGACTGTGTTGGTTTAGGTCGACTGCCGTCGGGCGTAAGAGCAAAATCGTAGGTCTCGTGATCAGCAAACTCATCATTCGGAGACAATGCGGGATGCGCTTCTGAATCCCCCTTAATCTGCGTTACCTCAACAACGGGTTCCCATTGCATACGAGTCTTTGCGTAATCCGCATCAACCGGCTGACCATTGCCTCGCTTCAAAGGAAACATCTGCCCAATACTGATGTTGGAGTTGTGCGGCATCGCCACGAATGTTGCACCGGTCTTTTTGGACGTGGTATCTAACCACTTCCAGAGATCTTCCGGATCATCACTCTCGAGGTAGCTGAAAGGAATGTATTGATTGGCCACATCACCATTCTCAGCCTGAAAGACGACGCGGTGCAAATTCCCGCCGTTGGTGTTAGAACTCCATTCAAAACCAATTAAGGCTGTGAACTTGCCTGGATCATTGTGTCGTTCGGCCGCATCTATATTTTTTTGCCATGCGGTTTTACGCTTTGTGCCGGCGTGCAGATCTTGATATAGATCCTTACCTGTAATACCCAACTTGTTTTCCACACCAGATGCGGCGTAGTTAAACGCATCGTAAATGGCTTGCAGTTGATGTTCAGACTGGTTCGGTGCAAGTTTAAGCATCGCCTTACCAGTCTTGGTTTGTCTCAACTCCTCGTTCCCTCCGAAAACACCCAGCACCGAACCTAAAGTTTCTGCATGGTCGGCAATCACCAGAAAGTCGAGCGGTTCGCGTATTTGCCAGCGTGTACCTGTTGTTGGGTTGACCACTGGCAATCCCTTGGCAAATCGATACGCGGTATCGGGAGTACTGTTAGGTGTGCCGAACAAGTACACATCGAACGAGTTACTCGTATGCAAGTGAGTGTCACCCCAATAGACCTGATCAGGATGACCCTGAGCAGCGGATTCCGCGCTCACCAGAAATATCAACAAAACGGCATTCGAGATATGAAATAGACATTTCATCTTATTGCTCATTTCAGCTCCATCTTAAAATTGGCGTTTAAGTTAAGGCGTGTACCAAATTTGGCTAGTGTGAGTTCGTTCCTGAAGCATCAGGTCAGATTTTTTCCCGCCTTCTGGCATTTTGCCGCGAAACGCCTTGAGGTCGTACGCTACCTGTACGTCGGCAAAATGATCTGGACAGCGAACGATTTCGCTAAGAGACAGTTTTCAGTCTGGGCCGCTTTGCCGGCCAGGTACTCCTTCTTTCTTCGCTCCATCGCTCTGCTCTTGATCTTCGATCTCTCGCCCAGCACCGCATAATGTCGGTTATCGATCTGCGTCTAGAAGTCAGCGATTCTCTGGATGACCCAGAACATTGCCAGGCTCCCGATGGCGTAGGGCGAGACCCATTCGGCGTAGCGAGGTAGCTTGATTTGAAGGCGCCTTGCGGCCCCGGCTAGGACAACAACGGCGCCCATCACCCCTGCGATGAAGAGCAACTGCCCTATCTCAACGCCGATGTTGAAGAAGAGCAGCGCTGTCGGAATCTCCACTTGCGGAAGGCCTATCTCACTCAACGCGCCCGCGAAGCCCAGGCCATGCAGCAGGCCGAATGTGAAGGAGACGAGCCATGGTGACCTCGCCGATACGCCGGGGCGGCCCTGCATGCCATGGATGATTTCTGCTGCCACAAACACAATGCTCAGAGCGATCATCGCCTCAACCGGCGGCCCGGGCACGTGAACGTAGCCAAGCGCTGCCACCGCCAGTGTTATGCTGTGGGCGATCGTGAAGGCGGTAATCGTGCCAACGACCCGCCGCCACCCAGTGACCAAAAGCAGAAGAGCGAGAACAAAGAGCAAATGATCGATACCGAGCAGAATGTGCTCCACGCCAAGGGAGAGGTAGGTCCTTGCTACTTGCCACGCGCTCGGTATGGCTTCGACGACGAAGGATGTCTGTGATGGTGTCAGTCGCACAATCTGCGTGGTGTTGTTCAGCCTCTCAATTCGAATCAAGACGTCGGTCATCGTCGTCTTCAACCCGTCGATCTGAATCCTCGATCCGACCAACGCGCCAGCATGCCGGAGGCTCCATGTTTCGACGTAGGCACCAGCCGAATAACTCGCTCGTGGCTCGCTGATTTGTTCGCAGTCCGCCGAAAAGCGTGGATAGAGGGAGAGTCGCGTTCCATCGCCTCGTGCCGGAACCTTCCAGCCCACATCGAACGTGTCATTCGCAGTCTGCTTGAGTTCGAGATAGGCCGGGCGGACTTCGTGAGCTTGAGCTTCGACTGGAAGTACCGAACAGAGTAGGAATAGAATCACGGACCGAACAGCCGGGTAGCGCGTCACTTGCCTTCGGCCTTTTCATTCGATTCTGGCCACTGGATGAGGACCTCGTAGCGCCCGAGCATTTCCTCATAAAACTGTTCCTTGGCTGTTTCGCGACGTACGTTGTCCCACTCGCGGCGAACCGAATCGCGGACCTTGGATAGCTCGGGTAGACCACCTTCTACGCGCTCATCAACGATCACCAGATGCACGCCAAAGCCAGACTCAATTGGGCCGTGCCATCTGCCGGGGTCAATTTCCCCAATTGCCTCTGCAAAGTCGTGCCCAAATTGAGCCGCCACATCTCGCTGGGCCACTCCCGCATTCGCATATTCGAGCAAGAGACGATCTCCAAGTTCGCGCGAATCGGCTCCGGGATCGCGGTTCAACCTGCTCAGGAGCTCTTGCGCATCTTCAGCCAAGACACTGCCGCGGCGCTCCCCATTGAGATAGATCTGTCTGAACGAAAAACGTGGATCCTCGCGAAATTCGTCTGGGTGTGATGCGAGGTACGCGGCCAGCTCGTCTTCGGTCGCGGGGGCTTGGCCGGTCAGATCCTCGGCAATGAACTCTAGTTTCTGGCGAATGCGTCGTCGGACGATCACGTCATCACGGTCGAGTCCGGCCGCAACTCCTTCCCGGTAGGCCGCTTCATCGTGAACAAATTCCGCGACCAACCCCTCCAGCTCTCCGCGGGTAGGCGACCGCTGCCACGTGCGCGCAAAGATGGAGGATAGATGTTCGATCTTGCCGACCGATACGACGATCGCACTCTCACTTCGCTGCTCTGGGCCGGAAACCAACGAATATGCCAGAAAGAGCCCGGCACCCAGTAGCAAAAAGTGAACCAGGGGCTCCTTCATAACGTATTTCATCATGATGTCTAGCTTTCCGGTGTGAACCAGATTGGGCTCGTGTAGGCGCGTTCTTGAATACTGATCGGTGCGCCTTCCGGTAGTTCGACACCAAATACTTTGGCATCAAAAGTCGTCCAGCGCGGGGTCGGGATTTCGATCACGCGTACATAGTAGAAGGCGCGCTGTTTTCGATCAAAGTCTGGATCCTCCCAGGATGCCTCGAGATACGGGGCTCCAATCGAGTTGGAGTACGTAGCCTCCTTGCCGTTGACGGTATTTCCTACGGCCTTCTTGCTGCGACCGTCGCGACCGATTTTGCGATCATCGGAGACGGCGACGTCGTAGATTCTCTCGTGGGTCTCGCCATCCGAATCCAGCCAGCCCTTGATGATCTGAACACGATCGAGATTGGCGCCATCCGGGTCCCTGACTGCTCGGACGAGGAAAGATGGCTCCTGGCCACGCTTTGCGGAAGACAGGTCGCCGCCCATGGGCACTCCATTCGCGTAGCCGTACTCGGCAAAATCGGAGCGGCTGAGATCATCATCATCGAAATTCCAGCCGGCGAAGACCCGAACCGTCAGCCGGGTACCGGTGGTTGCGTATGTCTCCTTACGAGCCATTGCATCCCACAGTGACTCGCGCGTGTTCTCCCGGGACCAAACTGCAGCCAGGCCAGAGGCCGAGGTGCGCCACGCTCGGATCTTCTTGGTCGGATCGGGGTTGGCTCGACCGATGATGACCTCTTCGAATCGAATCGGGTCAGCGCTTGGCTCGAGCAGGCTCACCTTTCCAAAGAAGCTGTCTTCCTGGGTGGTGGGCAGGCCAGTGTGGCTGTCCGTCGATCCAATCAGACCAAACTTGAAAGGATTGGCACCGAGCTTCTCCTCGTAAGCGAGACCGCGCTTGTAGGCTGAACGGGCGTACTCACGAGGCAACATCTCCGGTGTATTGCTGACCGGGCCGAAGGAACCCTCGTCCCAGGTCTCGAAATCTGCGAACTCGTCATTGGGGGATAGGGCCGGATGCGCCTCCCCGTCGCCCTTCATTTGAGTCACCTCATAGAGCGGTTCCCAACGCATGCGGCGCTCGGCGTAGTCTCGATCCAGGGGCTCCTTCGAGACCAGGGTGATGTCATCGAACATCAGACCGTTCGAGACGTTCCCGTTGTGAGCGATCGCGAGTAGCTTTTCGCCGCTCATTTGCTCGTACTTGGCCATCCACTCCCACAATCGCTCGGGATCATCGGAGTCATAGGCAGACATCGGAATGATCTGATCGGCCTTCTCTTTTCCGCCCCGGAAGATGACGTTGCGATGCAGGTTGTTTCCATTGGGTGCTGAGGTCCATTCGAATCCGATGAACGCGGTGAACCTACCCGGCTCGTTGTACTTTTCGGCGGCCGCGGTGTTACGTCTCCAGAATGTCTCCCCCATTGCGGGGAACGCCTTCAGGGGATCTTTCCGATCGATGGCCATTGCCTTGATCCACATATCGAAGGCCATGGTTGCGCCCTCTATGGTGCCTTGCTTGACGAAGCCATGGATCTTCTTGCCCCAAGGATTCGACAGCAGTTCTGGGTTGGACTCTGCGATCGCAGGGGATAGCCCGAGGTTTTCGGCATGATCTGAGATGACGACGAAATCCAGGGGCCGAGGCAATTGCACGGGAAGACCGTGACTCGAAGTAATCGCTTCACCACGGGAGATGCGGAGCGCATCCTCTGGCGTGAGCGTGCAGCCGACCATGCCCGCGTCGGTTGAGTAACTCGTGTGTAGGTGCGTGTCGCCGAAGTAGACTCTGTTGGGGAATGTCTGCTCTGGATACGGCGAGTATTTGACATTCTTGTCAGTCGGAGGAGGCGTGTGTTGGGCCATCGCAGGGTACGCGAGGCTACAGGACAGCACGATCAACATCGCGATACGGCGACTCTTGCTCATTTCAATTCTCCACAGTTCATTAAGCCGACAACGAAGAGGTCCGGTGCTCGTCTGGCGCCAATATAGGTCTAGTTGGCGGGTCCGTACCAAATCGGGGAAGTATAAGCCCGCTCCTGGGTCGACATCGGGACTTCATCGCTCATCTTTACGCCGAAGCGCAGTGCGTCATACGCAGTCCACCGCGGCGTCGGTATCTCGATCACGCGCGCATAGTAGAAGGCGCGTTCCGTCGAATCGAAATCGGGATCGAGCCACACCGTGACCAGCTCTGGAGAGCCGATGCTGTTGGTCCAGGTTGCGTTCGCGACATCGACGGTGTTGCCCACGGCTGGCAACTTACCGTTGGCGTCTGGTTCGCGGTCCCCGGACCAGACGACATCGTAAACTTTCTCGTGGAGCTTGCTCTTGCGGTCCAGCCAACCCTTGACGATTTGTATGCGATCTAGGTTGCCGTTATACGGGTCTTTCATAGCGGCTACGAGAAAGGTGGGCGCCTTTCCCGCTGGAGCATCCGTCAGGTCGCCGCCCATGGGTACGCCCTTGCGATACCCCGCATCCGCCGGCAATCGGCTCGTGGCATCTTCTTGTACGAAGTCCCAACCGCCGAAGAAGCGCACCGTCATGCGCGAACCGGTGGTCGCGTAGGTTTCCTTGCGCTGCATCGCATCGAAGATGGCTTCGCGGGTATTCTCATGGGCCCATATTGCCGCGTAGCCGGATGCGGCTTGCTGCCAGCCCATGATCGTCACGCCATCAAAATCGAAGATTGGATGGTTCCACCGATCGGGAGTTGGCTCTTTGCCAGAGTGCTTGCCGAAGAAGTTCTCCTCGGCTGCAGTTGCGAGTGAGGTGTGCGAGTCGGTCGAACCGATCATGCCGAACTTGAACGGATTGGCGCCGAGCTTTTCTTGAAGCTGGAGCCCGCGCTTGAGGCCGGATCGGCCATATTCGCCCTCGAGCATCGAGCGCTTGTCCGATTCGCTCAAATCCTTTTTCAAGACACTGAGATCCATATTGCCCTTGTCCCAGGTCTCGTAGTCGGCGAACTCATCGTTCGGAGAAAGCAGTGGGTGCGCTTCACCGTCGCCTTTTATCTGAGTCACCTCATAGAGCGGTTCCCAACGCATCCTGGCCTTTGCATAGGCCTTGGTGAGGCGCTTGCCCTTGAATGTCTCCACATCGAACATGGTTCCGCTACTGAGGTTACCGTTGTGAGGAATCGCAAGGATGGAACTGCCCGTCTTCTCTTCGTAGCCGGCCATCCACTTCCAGAGGTCCTCAGGATTCTCGCTGTCGAAGGCCGAGAAGGGCACGATCTGATTGGCGTGATCAGCGTTGCCCCGGAAGATGACGACACGGTGCAGGTTGTTGCCACCCGGGTGCGACGTCCACTCGTAGCCTTGAAATGCCGTGAATCTGCCCGGCTCGTTGTACCGATCGACGACCGCCGTGTGCTTCTCCCAGAGCGAACGCATGAACGTCTTGTCAGTCAATGCCTCAGGGAGCGAGTTGGCGGCGACAGCCTTAATCATCTCCATCGCCGCTTCGAAGGATTCCTTACCGCCCACGTGTAGCATCCGACTCCAGCGCTTTGTAATCGGGTCACCCATTAATGCCGAGTTGCCGGCATAGACTTCGATCATCGCGCCGTAACCTTCCGCGTGGTCCGCCACTACGAGGAAATCTAAAGGTCGAGACAACTTCACTCGCTCTCCACCCGGGGCGGTGATTTCTCTCCCCCTAGCGAGTCGCAATGCGTCCTCATCACCTATCTTGTTGCCGAATGCGAATGCATCCCCCGAGATTGCGGTGTGGAGATGCGTGTCGCCAAAGTAGACCTGAGTGGGGAAGTTGCGACCGGCGTAAGGGGAGTAACTTGGCTTTTTGAATGCCTCCGAAACGCTTTTCTCGTCGTAGCTGAATTCTTGAGCAAAGACGGGTAGGGATAGCGCCGCCAGAAAAGTGACGCCAAGTACGATCGGCTTGAAAAAGCTGGTGCCACGAACCTTCGAGCTTGGAGATGGGCCGTGACAAATTCGGGCCAAGTTTGAGGCCGCGTTGACGAATCGTGTCGTGTGAAACCACAACGCGCGGGACGTGTGTCGCATCCTGTTAATTCCTCCAAACAAGCATTTTAGGTAGATCCTCGCCGGCGCGGAGATTGCCGCGACGGCGAGAACACCGATCGCAAGTATTGATTTCATTGACCAACTTCTGCATCGCAACCCTTCCCTAATGTTCATCGCGGACATGGAATCGCGAGAAATTCATTTCATCGAGCTTTCGTCTCGCTTCAGCGCCAAACGACTTTGAAACCAACCTCGGCGTTCCAGTCGAGCGGACGATCCTCTCCGACGCCGACTCCGGGCCGTACGTAGCTGCTGAAACCGCCAAACATGATCTGGCCGACTTCTGCTTCGATCAGTCCGAATGCGACATCGTTTTCGTGATCGATCACTGCCTGCGGGTCAACCAATACCCAGTTCTTCTTGTCTTTCGAGAGCCAGAGAAAAAAGATGTCCAGCTGACTTCGGTTGACGTCCGTGCGGCCGCGTTCACCAGCAACACTGACCACGTGTTGGTAGGCAGGCGCAACGAGCGTACCGGCGAGGCCGAAGGGGGCGAATTTCACTGCGAACAACTGCGGTCCGAGCGACCACTGTCCTTCGCCCAGGAGATCATCGGTGGCGGTATTCCAGAACGACTCGAGTCCCGCCGCGATTGCCCAACTGTTGTTGCTATAGGGAACGGTCAACAGGCGCATGTCGAAGTCCCCGACGCCCGCCGTCGTTTCAGATCTTCCGTCTCCATCGACGTCGACCGATCGCGAGACCGCTCTCATGCGCGCTCGAAGCTGCAAGTTTTCATGCAGCGGGCGTCGGTATTCGAATGTGAAAGTCTGCGCGCCGCTGTCGTCGGCGTTCAAGCCCTGCAGTTCGACATAGATCCGGAAGTCGTTCGTAAATAGAATTGGATTCGTGCCGGACTTGTCGCCAGCTTCTTCGGCAACGACCGAAGAACCGGCACAAATTATGATCATTGCGACAACGATGGCGAACTTCAGGCTTAGCTTCATCTCGGTCCCTCTTGTTCGGCCGCGCCGTAGCGAGGAGAATCATCGGTTGGCTTGTGTGTCTACGAACGGATGCATCCGCGGCGTCACTTTGGTCAGGATGCCGGCGGCTGTCGCAGACCGCACGCCAGTCAAGGCTCTCGATAACGACATCGCAGGCTTTACTTGCTGCGATTCTGTGAAGCAAAATCCGAACAGCGTCAATTCACCCAACCCGGTGTCTCGCGATACCGGGTTGGGATGAAGGCGCGGCTCACTGACGCGACTGTTGGCTCTGTAACTGCTGGAGCACCTTCTCCAGGCTAAGTGAACTGACCGCCTGGCTGGGTGGATAGTCCTTGAACGTGGCCAGGAACTGACCGACGAATGCCTGAGCCGGAACGAACAGCCACATCTGGTCACCCAACCAACGCGTGTACATCGCGGCCTCCGGCGTCACCTCGAAGGGATCCTGGCGCAAGTTCACCACCAAAGGCCAACTCGGCGTTTTGCGGTAGGCCTCGTTGATCGCGCCTTCCATGATCGTGAAGTGAACCTTCCAGTCTTCGTACCGCAACGCGTTGAGGTTCCCGCCGGCATCGAAGAAGAAGATTTCCTTGCGCTCACCCGGGCCCTTGCCCGATAGGAGCGCGGTCTGGTCGTAGCCATCGAGATGCGTGCGAAACTTCTTACCAGCAGCCCGGTGCTTGCCCTTCTTGAGCTTCTTCTTGATATCCGGGTCACCGGCGGCGGCCATCAGGGTTGGCACCCAATCCTCATGCGAGAAGATGTCGTTCACGATCGTTCCCGGCTTCACGGTACCGGGCCAGCGCACCGCTGCCGGCACCCGAAAGCCACCTTCCCAAGTCGTGCCCTTTTCGCCGCGGAATGGAATGGTGCCCCCATCGGGCCAGGTGAATTTCTCTGCGCCGTTGTCGGTGGAGTACACGACGATGGTGTTGTCGGCGATCCCCATCTCGTCGAGCTTGTCTAGGACGATGCCGATGTCGCGATCGTGCTGCGCCATACCATCGGCGTACAGACCGTGGCCCGTCTTGCCTTCCCACTCGGGGCTGAGGCGCGTCCACACGTGCATGCGGGTCGCATTGAGCCACACGAAGAAAGGCTTGTCGTCCTCGACCGCCTTCTCCATGAAACCGACCGCTGCGTCGCGGAACTCGTCGTCCGCGGTCTCCATGCGCTTGCGAGTCAGCGGGCCCGTATCCTCGATGCGACCATCGGCGTACGAGTGGATCACGCCGCGCGGACCAAACTTCTCGTGGAAGTCCTTGTCCTTCGGATAGTGGTACGTCTCAGGCTCCTCCTCGGCGTTAAGGTGGTAGAGATTTCCGAAGAATTCGTCGAAGCCGTGGTTGGTCGGCAAGAACTCATCGAGGTCACCGAGGTGGTTCTTTCCGAACTGGCCGCTCACGTAGCCGTGAGGCTTCAACAACTCGGCCAGGGTTGGATCCTGCGGCTGAAGTCCCTGCTTCGCGCCTGGCATTCCGATTGTCAGCAAGCCGGTACGAAATGGATGCTGCCCGGTGATGAACGCCGCGCGGCCAGCGGTACAGCTCTGTTGCGCGTAGTAGTCGGTGAAGAACGCACCTTCGTTCGCGATCCGGTCGATGTTCGGCGTGCTGCCGCCCATCATGCCGCGGTGATAGGTACTGATGTTGTACATCCCGATGTCATCGCCAAAGATGACAAGGATGTTGGGCTTCTTTTCGGCTTGTGCGGCTGACGCCGTAGCGAACAGCAGGCTGATCACGATCGCACGCACGAGGATGTCGATTGTTCTAAGATTCAATTTTATTCTTCCTTGTTCGGTTGCGGCTCATCGCTGACCAACCCTCGATGAGGGATGATCAACCCAACGTCGGCGGAGACCGAAAGTGTCTCGAACAACCCGATTCGACCGTAACACTAGCCGGTAATTCCACTAGAACGTGAACGTGAACAAAATGACATGCACGACGATTCAAACGCCGTTTTTCGTGAGATGTTTGTACGCACTCGCTAATACGTTGTCGAAAAGTGGATACCGTTCGGCGCGACATTCTGCATAGGGGAAATCACACGCAATGCGGTGTTCCGGCTCAGCCTCGCTCTCGCTTACAATCTCATTCTTGGTTCCGCTGATCACGACTCTCGTGGTATCGACGATCTCGGTCGCACAAGAATCACCGGCCGAAACCATCGGTCCCATTGCTGCCGAAATGACAAGGACGATCGACCGCGCGATGACACTTGCGCGGGACGCGACGCCTCAAGACACGGCCATTCGCCAGCGGACCCGTGACGCCGCCGTAGAGATGATGAAGGACGTACGTGCTATGGCGGCCGCATACGAGAGGCGCGTGAAACAATCGCAATCCATCGGGAACACCGAATTCTTCTTCGATTCGATCCGGTCGAGTGTGACCGCGGTGAGAGCGACCGCGCGAGATGCCGTGCCCAATCCGAACGTTGCAGTCCACCTCGACCGTCTCGACGAACTCCTAGATCAACTCGCAGCGATCTACACGGAAGCCCATTAGATATGCGGATCGAGTGGATTCGTTTCGCACTCACACTGTTGAGGAGAGAAACACAACCGTGAGTCGAAACATCACACTCATCGTGGCGCTCGTCCTCATCGGGACAAGTGTGGGCTGCGCTCAAACACCCGACGGCTCACAACGATTCGCCCCCAGCCCGCCGACAGCGCCGGATGAAGTCGCGGACATGGCCCTGGCGGTGGATCGCTTGCGCGAGATGGCGGCGTTCCTCGCGGATCGAGATCGGTTGAGCGCTACAGCGGAAGTCAGCTTCAGTGTCGTACAAGAAGACGGACAGAAGATCGAGTTCGGCGGAAGCCGACGTATTTGGATCCGACGCCCCGACCGCGCGCGCATCGAGAACCGGGCACGCGATGGTGTCACGCGGTTCCTCTACTTCGATCACGGGAAGCTCAGCGCCGCGGTTCCGGAACAGAAGATCTATGCGACGACCGATGTCCCAACGCAAGTCGGCGAAGCCATCGACTTCGTGATTCACGAACTCGAAATTCCCGTGCCTCTCGCCGAACTCCTTCATCCCGGCTTTTTGTCCGCAGGGATCGATCGCATCTCCTCAGGGTTCATGGTGGGCGAAGAAATACTCGAGGGCGTGCGGTGTGACCACCTGGCCTTCCGGGGCGAAGGCGCAGACGTGCAGATCTGGATCGCCCGGGGCTCAGCGCCTCTGCCTCGAAGGCTCGTGATCAGCTATCGCGATGAACCGGGTGCCCCGGAATTCCGGGCGCACTTCAAGAGATGGGATGTCGATCCCGACGTGCCCGATGAGATGTTCATCTTCTCTCCACCACCCAGCGCAACACAAGTGAGCTTCGATGAACTCCTGGATCGCGTGCCACATTCGCCAGGGGGTAGCGATGACTAAATCGCATCGGCTCCTTCGGGTGTGCTCCGTGTTTTTCATGTCTCTGATCGCGGTCCTGATTCTTGCCCAAGAAGTTGAAGCGCGAGGACGAGGCGGCGGACGCGGAGGACGGAGTGGCAGTGGAATGTCACGCGGCGGCTCCGCGCAGTGGGGCTCAATGCGTGGCGGGAACGCCAACCGCAGAGGCGGATCCTATCGAAGCGGGTCCCACGACCGGGGAAGCCGCGCGGGCAGTTACGACGATCGGCGCAGCCGAAGCCGAAGCTCGAGTCCACCCTCGCGCTACGACAAGTCGCGGCAGCAATACGGTTCGAAAGGCAATCGCACCGTGGGTCGTAAATCGGATTCGAACTCGTATTCCAAGAAGACTCGAGCGGGCGGAAGCATCGACGGCTCGAAGGTGAAAGACGGCAATACAATCCAGCGTGAAGCGACGCTAAAGGGGCCCGGGGG